>NZ_AYOY01000010.1 GCF_000508185.1 Sphingobium sp. C100
ACCACATCAACACACACACACGCGCGCAACAGCCCGGCAAAACAGCCGGGCTTTCACGCGTCTTCCAAAAACGCACCCGACCGCCCCGACACCGCGTCACCGCAAACCGATCATCGCCATCTGACGCCCATAGCCCCCCTCGCCCCGATGACAGGCGCGCCGATAGCTGAAAAATCGCTCCGGCTGGCTATAGGTATCCTCGTCCAGCAGCTCCACCCGACCGATTCCGGCGCCGGCCAGACGCGCGGCCACATAGCCGCCAATGTCGAATTGCAGATGACCCGGACGCCCCTGCGAAAAGAAACGCCCATTGTCCGCATCAGCCTCCTCGAAGCGGTCGGCGAAATCCTCCGTGACCTCATAGGAAGAGCGGCCGATGCACGGGCCGATGGCACAGACCATCCGGTCGCGCCGGGCGCCAAGGCCTTCCATAGCCGCGATCGTGGCGTCCGTCACGCCGCCGATCGCGCCCTTCCATCCCGCATGGGCGGCGCCGATCACCCCGGCCGCCGCATCCGCAAACAGCACCGGCACGCAATCCGCCGTCAATATGCCGAGCAACAGCCCCGGCCGGTCCGTCACCAGCGCGTCGGCAACTGGCCGCGCATCCTCGGCAAAGGCCTGCGTCACCGCCACCACATCGGGGGAATGGACCTGCCGCACGGTGACGAGGTGCGTCCCCGGCAAGACCGCGTCACGGGCCATATCCCGGTTGCGCAGGATGGCCGCGCGATCATCATCCGACCCCAACCCGACATTCAGCCCGGCATAAAGCCCGGTCGACACGCCGCCCCTGCGCCCGGCAAAGCCATGCGGAATATCCCCCAGCGCCCGTGCCTTGAGCAATTCGACCATGATGATCCTTTCCGACTTTCATGTCATCACTGCGCAACATACTTGCGCGCGCGGGATTAGACGATAGTCTCTCCCTCCCATAGGCAAAAGCGGTACGTCCGGTGGCGTGCCGGGCTAATGGAATAAGGGGTCTGCATGATATTCGGGCGCGTAAAGTCTCTCGACGCCATATTGGCGACGGCCGAGAAGAAGTCGCTGCATCGCTCGCTGGGGGCGTTCCAACTCACCATGCTGGGGATCGGCGCCGTGATCGGCACCGGCATTTTCGTGCTCACCGCCGAAGCGGCGCAGAAGGCCGGGCCGGGCATGATGCTCTCCTTCGTCATCGCCGGCTTCGTCTGCGCCGTCGCCGCCCTCTGTTATGCGGAAATGGCCGCCATGGTCCCGGTCTCCGGTTCGGCCTACACCTACAGCTATGCCGTGATGGGCGAACTCATCGCCTGGATGGTCGGTTGGGCGCTGATCCTGGAATATGCGGTGGCCGCCGGGGCGGTATCGGTCGGATGGTCCGGCTATGTCGTCGGGTTGATCGAACATACATTCCATATGGACATCCCCAACGCCCTGACCCGCGGACCGTTTGACGGCGGCATGGTCAACCTGCCCGCGATGCTGATCGCCGCGCTGGTGACATGGCTGCTGGTGATCGGCACCAAGGAAAGCGCGACCGTCAACGCGGTCCTGGTCGCGATCAAGGTCGCGGCGCTCACCCTTTTCATCGCCCTGTCCGTGCCGGTGATGAACATGGACGGGTTCACGCCCTTCGCCCCGCTCGGCTTTTCCGGCATTTCGGCGGCGGCCGCCTCGATCTTCTTCGCCTATGTCGGCTTCGACGCGGTGTCGACCGCGGCAGAGGAAACCAAGAATCCCCAACGCAACATGCCGATTGGCCTGATCGGTTCGCTCGCCATCTGCACCATCTTCTACATGCTGGTCGCGGCCGGCGTCATCGGTACCGTGGGCGCGCAGCCGGTCACGGCCGGCGCCATCCCGATCGCGCAGGGCGGCATCGCGCTGGCCCCCGGCTCGATCGAATTGTCGCAACAATGCGCGGCGCTCGCCGCCGCCGGCACTGAAGCTGTCACCTGCTCGAAGGAAGCGCTGGCCTGGACCCTGCGCGAAATCGGCTGGCCGCAGATCGGCAACCTGCTGGGTCTGGCCGCTGGCCTCGCCCTTCCTTCGGTCATCCTGATGATGATGTTCGGCCAGACCCGCATCTTCTTCGTCATGAGCCGCGACGGCCTGTTGCCCGACCTCTTTTCGAAGGTGCATCCGGTCTACAAGACGCCCTATGTCATCACCATCCTGACCGGCATCTTCGTCGCGTTGTTCGCGGCCTTCTTCCCGGTCGGCATCCTGGCGGACATTTCCAACTCGGGCACGCTCTTCGCCTTCGCCGCCGTGTCGATCGCGGTGATGGTGCTGCGCCGGACCGACCCGACGCGCAAGCGTCCCTTCCGCACGCCGGCGATCATGTTCACCGCGCCGATCGCGATCCTGGGTTGCGCCTATCTCTTCTACAGCCTGGGCCTCGAAACCAAGCTGATGTTCGTCGCCTGGGCGGCGATCGGCCTGGTCGTCTATTTCGCCTATAGCCGCAGCCGCAGCCATGTCGGCCGGGGCGTCATGGATGTGGCGGAGGATGATGAGGGCATTCCGCCCCAGCCGGTGCCGCCGATGCCGGGGGCACATACGCCGGGCGGGCAGGACGCCTGATCGAATATGAAACGGGGCGGGAAACCGCCCCGTTCTCGTTTCAGCGGCGCTCAGCGGTCAATGAAAGTCGATTTCCGCATCGCGCAGCGCGCCGTAATTGGGGCGCGTGAACAACCGGCCCCGTTCGGCCCAGACGACGATCAGGAAAGACAATGCGCCAAAGGCCAGCAGGCCGATGGTGAAGGGCAGTGTCGTGCCGTCGAAGGCGCGACCGACGATGCTGCCGAGCGCGCTGGAGAGCGCCGTCGTCAGGAACGCCTGGAAGGAAGAGGCGACACCCGCGCCCTTGTGGAACGGCTCCATCGAAATCGCGCTGAAATTCGACGCGGTGAAGGCGACGGTCAGCATCGTCATCGCCTGCAAGGCCATGAATGTGACCAACGTCTCCAGCCCCATCAGGATGACCGCCAGATGGATGGCGGCGATCAGGGTGAAGGCGATCAGCGCGCTCTGGCTCATCCGTCGCGCGCCAAAGCGCTGCACCAGCCGGCTGTTGATCAGGCTGCCCAGCCCCATGCAGCCGGCGATGACAGCGAAGCCGACCGGAAAGAAAGCCTGGGCGTCGAACACGTCGAAGAAAATCTGCTGCACTGACAGGATGAAGCCGATCAGGCCGCCCATCACCACCCCGCTCGCCAGCATATAGCCGATCGAACTGCGGGTGCGCATGATGACCCCGACCGTCTGGAGCAGCCCTCGCGGCGTGATCCGCATCCGGTTTTCCGGCGCCAGCGTTTCGGGCAGCCGCACCAGCATCCAGGCCAGGATCATGCTGGCCAGGATCACCAACACCCAGAAGATCCAGCGCCACGGCGCCACCCACAGGATCGCCTGCCCGAAGCTGGGCGCCATCACCGGGATCAGCATGAACACCGCGAAGATCAGCGACATGACCCGCGCCATGGCATCGCCCCGGAAGCGGTCGCGGATGATGCCCACGGTGATGACGCGGCTCGCCCCGGCGAAGAAGCCGGCGCTCGCCCGCCCGATCAGCATCATCGGGAAGCTTTGCGCGGTGGCGCAGGCGATGGAGGACAGGACGAACAGCGCCATCGCGCTGCCCAGCACGGCCTTGCGCCCGAATCGGTCCGACAGCACCCCGAACAGCAAAGACCCCACGCCCAGTCCCATGAAATAGACGCTGATGATCAACTGCCGGTCGTTGGGATGGGGAATGGCGAGGTCGCGGCTGATGTCCGGCAGGGCCGGCAGCATCGGGTCGATCGACAATGCGTTCATCGCCATCAGGCAGGCGCACAACAGCACGAATTCGCGAAAATGGATGTCGCGCTGCGGCGCCGATGGGGGAAGCGTGTCGGTCATGCCGGGGCTATGCGGACAATGCGCGCCTTATGCCAGTCCCTATCTGCCACCGACCACCGCAAGAAGATCCGGAAACCAACCGTCAATATCATGGCAAACAATACGTTAACCATTTTTTATCGGCTGCCGGTCAAAGCTGCCGCCCAGGAAAAAGCCAAAGGGTCGTTCATTGAGTTAGCAGGAACAGGGGATCGGTATCATGGGCAACAGTATCAAGAGCGCGCAATTTCTGATGGAAGCCCGCCTGTCGCGGGCGGCATGTGGATCGGCGGATGATTGTTTCGATCTGGGCGTTGCCTATAGCTGCGGCACCGGCGGCTTGCCGGTCGATCTGGTCGAGGCGCATAAATGGTTCAACCTCGCCGCGCTGCGCGGCAGTGAGCAGGGCCAGTCGATGCGCGCCGAGGTCGCCGAAGAAATGACCGCGCGCGAAATTGCCGAGGCTCAGCGCCAGGCCCGCGCCCTGATCGCATCGACCCTGGCCCGCGCCGCCTGAACCCCGGCGTTCAGGACGGTCCGTCCTTGCGAAACGGGGTTCGCTCGGTCAGCCATTGCCGGTCGCGCTGCACATCGCATCGCTCCGCTTCCAGAAAGCCGGCCACGGCCCGCCGGAAGCCCGCATCGGGAATATGATGCGCCGACCAGGTCGGCTCGGGCGCATAGCCCCGCGCCAGCTTGTGCCCGCCTTGCGCGCCGGCCTCCACCTTGTGCAGCCCGCGCGCGATCGCGACGTCGATCGCCTGATAATAGCAAAGTTCGAAATGCAGGTTTGGGACATCCTCGACGCATCCCCAATAGCGGCCATATAGCGTGTCGGCGCCGACCAGGTTGAGCGCGCCCGCAATCGGCCGCCCGTCCCGCAGCGCCAGCATCAGCAGCACCCGATCCGCCATCGTTTCGCCCAGGATCGAAAAGAAGGCGCGGGTCAGATAGGGCTGCCCCCATTTGCGCGCGCCGGTATCCTGGTAGAAATGCCAGAATATGTCCCAATGCGCTTCGGTCAGCTCGCCGCCGCTCAGATGGACGATGTCCAGCCCTTCGACCGGACGGCGGCGTTCCTTGCGGATATTCTTGCGCTTCTCGCTCGACAGCGCGGCCAGGAAATCGTCGAAGCCGCCATAGCCCCGATTGGTCCAGTGAAACTGGCTGTCCTCGCGGATCAGCCAGCCTGCCGCTTCGAACAGCGGCACCTGATCGGGCGCGATGAAGGTGGCATGGGCCGATGACAGGCCATTGCGCGCCACCAGAGTCTCGATCGCGGCGATCAGCGCGGGCGCCATATCAGCCTCGCGCAACAGCAGCCGGGGGCCGGGCACGGGGGAAAAAGGCGCGGCGAGCTGGATCTTGGGATAATAATGTCCGCCCGCCCGTTCCCAGGCGTCGGCCCAGCCATGGTCGAACACATATTCGCCCTGGCTGTGGCTCTTGCCATAGAGCGGCGCGGCGGCGGCGATGCGCCCGTCCGCACCGTCGATGACGAGCGGCAGGGGTTGCCAGCCGCTGCCTTCGCCCACGCTGCCGGATTTTTCCAGCGCGGCCAGAAAATCCCAGCTGACGAAGGGATTGGCCGCGCCGGCGCAGGCGTCCCATTGGTCCTTGGGCAGGGCGGCGACGCCCGACGCGATCCGCGCGACGACCTCAGCCATGCAACGCCTCGCAGATGATCTGGTCGGCATGGCGTGCCGCGCGCGCGCGTTCTTCTGTGCTGCGCACGGTCCAGCTCAGCACGGGCAGGCCGCGTCGGCGGGCGCGGGCGGCAAAGGGCGATGGCAGGTCGCGAATATCACAGGCCAGGAAATCGGGTCTCGCCAGCCAAAGTGCAAGGGTGCGTTCGATGCGGCCACGCAACCGCCCCTTGCCCTGTTGCGTCACCACCAGCCCGCGCAGCTGTCGGGTTCGTTGTCGTACAAACCAATGCAGGACATGCGGATTGAACGACATGACGGCGATCGGCGCCTCCGGCCACGCCGCCAGATCCCGCGCCACTGCAGCGCACAGATTCGCGACGCGCCGATCGGGCGCCTTGAGTTCGATCAGCAACGGCGCCTGCCCCTCGCAGCGCGCGAGCAGCGCCGACAGCCGGGGAATCGACCCGCCATCGGGCAGGCGCACCTCATCCAGCATCGCGGCCGTCAGCGATCCGATGGACTCGCTACGCCCCGTCATCCGCGCCAGATCGGCGTCATGAAAGACGAAGGCGACGCCGTCCCGGCTCGCCCGCACATCGCATTCGATGCCGTAACCCCCGGCGATGGCGGCATCGAACGCCGCCATGCCGTTTTCGCTCGCGTCCGCCCCGTGCAAGCCCCGATGGGCGAAGGGGCGGGCCGTCAGGAAGGCCCGGTCAGGCCGCCGGCCGGACAAGGACGATCGCGTCGATTTCGACCACCGCGCCCAGCGGCAGCACCGGCACGCCCACCGCGCTGCGGGCGTGCTTGCCCGCCTCGCCAAAGACCTCGACCATCAGTTCGGACGCGCCATTGGCGACCTTGGGCTGGTCGGTGAAGTCGGTCGTGCTGGCGATGAAGGCGCCCAGCTTCACGATCCGCTCGACCCGGTCCAGGCTGCCCAGCGCCGCCTTCATCTGCGCGATCAGGTTGAGGCCGCACACCCGCGCGGCCGCCACGCCATAGTCCAGATCCCGGTCATCGCCCAGCCGGCCGGTCATCAGCCCGTCGGGCGCGAGCGCGATCTGCCCGCTGATGTGCAGCAGGCCGTTGACCTCCACCGTCGGCACATAGGCGGCGACCGGCGCGGCGGCGGGGGGCAGGGTGATGCCGAGTTCGGCGAGGCGGGCGTCAATGCTCATGCGGTGGCTCCATCATGGGGCAGGGGGGAAGCGGGGGCGGGGCCATCGGCCAGCCGCGCGATGATCCAGCGTTCGGCCTCGACCCAATCGTCGATCCGCGCATGGGCGTGGCTCGCGGCGGGGATGCCGGTGGCGATTTCCGGTTCGCCCACCATGTGCAGGCGCCAGATGCCGGGCGCATGGCGCGCGGCCGATTCATGATGTTCGGCCAGGTCGTCGATGAACAGGGCGACGCTTGGCTGTCGTTCGGCGACGATGCGGGCCAGCGGCCGGCCCTTTGGCCCCTGGTTCCACTGGACCGGCAGGTCCAGGCCATGCGTGGCGAGTTGCGCCACCCGCGCCTGATGGTGCCGCTCGCCGATATTGGTCAGCACCATGATGTCGGCGATGCGCGACAGCCGCATCAGCGCCTCGACCGCGCCCGCGATCGGGGCCTGCCGGTGCATTTCGGTATCGAAGAAGCCGACCAGCAATTGCCACACCAGCTCGCGCTCCAGCGGTTCGCCGCTATCCTTGTGGCGCAAGGCTTCGGCAAAGCCGCGGTCGTGCATGTCGAAATGCACATTATGCGTGTCGTCCAGCCATTGGCGAAAGGGCACGACCATGTGCAACAGCACTTCATCGCAGTCGGTTACGATCAGGGGGCGGGTCATCGGGTCAATCTCTCCTGCGCCGCGATCAGCGCGGCGGGGCTGGTGTCGATCGCCTCGGCGCAGGCGATCAGGTCGGGCTCATGGTCCGCCAGGAAGCCCAGTACGGCCGCCAGCATCGCCGGATTGTCCACGCCCGCGCGCAGCGTGGCGGCGTCCAGGCCCGTCAGCGCCAGCAGCCGGTCCGCGCGCCCGTCGTCCGCCAGGGTCCAGCCAAGCGCAAGCAAGGCCAGCAAGGCGGGATCATTGCTGCTGTCCGGGCTGCTATCCGGCTTGCGATTCGGGCTGTCGGGTCGCATGATGGGCCTTTGGCGGGGAAGCGGACGGGGGCTCGCTTCACAAGTGAATTGCGAGTGACTGGTGGCAAAGCGCGTGCTCGTTGTCGAGGACAACGAACTTAATCTCAAACTTTTTTGCGACCTGCTGCGGGCGCATGGGCATGAGGTGCTGCCGCTGCGCGACGGCCGCGACGTGCTGCGCGAAGCGCGCGACTTCCTGCCGGACCTGGTCATCACCGACATCCATCTGCCCCATGTCAGCGGCTATGAACTCATATTGTCGCTCAAGGCTGACGAGCGGTTGTCGTCGGTGCCGATCATGGCCGTCACCGCTTATGCGGGGCAAGGCGACGAGGATCGGATTCGCGAAGCCGGCGCCGACGCCTATGTGTCCAAGCCGATTTCGGTGCTGCGCTTCGTCGAGCAGGTGAACGCGTTGCTGTAGCAATAGCGGCGCGACTGTCATGATGTCGTCACGTCGCGTTCACGAACCGGCAACCGTTCCGAAGCCCGCCCGTCATTCCGGTCTGTCAACCCACTGCGCCATGGCGCGGCCTCCTGCCGATAGCCTGCACCACAGGGGTAGATATATGTCTCATCTTACCGACGAGGCGCGCGCGCGTACGCGCGCCGTGCAGCCAACCATCGATATGGGCGACCAAAGCCTGGAAGCGATCGTCGCCGCCAACCCGGCACGCCGCACCGTTCTGAAAAATGGCCTGATGGGTCTTTCGATCCTGCCGATGCTGGGCGCGCTCGCGGCCTGCGACGACGATGACGATGATTCGAACACGCCGACGCCCACGCCTACCCCCACCCCGACGCCTGCTCCCAGCTACGGCATCGCCTTCACCCCGGTGGCCGCCAACATGGCTGACACCGTGACCGTGCCGTCGGGCTACACCGTCGACGTGCTGCTCAAGGCCGGCGATTCGATCGAAGCCGGCACCGCCTATGCGGGCAGCTTCCCGACGCCCGACCAGGCCGAAAAATGGGCCGGCGGCAATCATGACGGCATGGAATATTTCGAACTGTCGGGCACCGACGCCAACAGCGGCGGCCTGCTCGCGATCAACTTCGAATATCCCGATTTCAACATCCTGATGGACGGCGGCTATGACCCCGACACCGCGACCGCGGACCAGAAGGCGCTGGCGCTTTCGGCGGTCGGCATCGGCGTCGTTGAAATCGCGAAGGCTTCGGACGGCAAATGGTCGGTCAAGTCGGGTTCGAAATATAACAAGCGCTACACCGGCAACAGCAGCTACAAGGCGAGCGGCCCGGCGTCCGGCCTGCTTTCGGGCACGATCAAGGGTATGCTCAACAACTGCTCGTCGGGCCGCACCCCCTGGGGCACCTATCTGACCTGCGAGGAAACGACCGACAATTATCTCGACCCGACGCAGCCGGAGGAAAATTACGGCTGGGTGGTCGAAGTCGATCCCTATCAGGAACTGGCCGCCCCGACCAAGCGCACCGCGCTCGGCCGCTTCGCGCATGAAAATGTCGCCTATATGGCCAATAGCGAAAGCCGCGTCGCTTTCTACATGGGTCATGACGGCACGCCGGGCTGCATCTACAAATTCGTGTGCGAGCGCGCCTACAGCAGCAGCAACCGTGCCGCGAACACCGACATGCTCGACCATGGCACGCTCTATGTCGCTCGCTTCAACGGTGACGGCACCGGCGAATGGCGCGCGCTCGTCAAGGGGCAGAACGGCCTCACGGTCGGCGCGTCGGACCCTGGCAATGTCAGCCAGTTCACGACCGCTCCGGCGCCCACGACGGTGGACTTCAACAACCAGGCCGACGTGCTGGTGAACACCATCTCGGCGGCGCGCGTCGCCGGCGGCACGGTCATGGATCGCCCGGAATGGATCACGGTCGCGCCGGACAACAGCGCTGTCTTCGTGACGCTGACCAACAACAGCAGCCGCGCGACGGTCGATGCCGCCAATCCGCGCACGAAAAACCGTCACGGTCATATCATCAAGTTCAAGGAAGACGGCGATTCGCCCCTCGCCATGACGTTCAGCTGGGAAATCTTCCTGCTGGCGGGTGATCCGGCCCTGGCCGGCTTCGGCGACAATCTGGAAGGCGACATCAACGGCGACACCTTCTCCAGCCCCGACGGCATCCGCATCGACCCCAAGGGGCGTCTGTGGGTCCAGACCGACCATTCGATTCCGGGTACGTCGGGCAAGCCGGACACCAGCATCGAGGATGTTTTCGGCCACAATGCGATGTTCTACATCGATCAGGAAACCAAGAAGTCGATGCGCTTCCTGGTGGGGCCGGAAGGCTGTGAGATCACCGGCATCGCCTACACGCCGGACCTCATCAACTTCTTCATCAACATCCAGCATCCGGAGGGCAACTGGCCCGTCGACGGCGAAGAGCCGCGCTCCTCGACCATCGTCGTGCGTCGCACCGACGCCAAGCCGGTCGGCAACTGATCCTGGCATAAGCTCAAAAGCCTCTCCCCTCATGGGGAGAGGTTGGGGCGGGGCGGTCCGGCAGGATCGCCCCTTTCCGTCTCAGCGGCCATCGCCGGCGCGGCATACAGCAAAAGGCCCGCTCCCAGGATGGGACGGGCCTTGGCTGGTCCAAAAAACCAGTCGATCAAGCGCGCGGGCGCAAAGCCCGCAGCGGCTTACTTGATCTTGGCTTCCTTGAACTCGACATGCTTGCGCACGACCGGGTCATATTTGCGGAAGCTCAGCTTCTCGGTCTTGGTGCGCGGGTTCTTCTTCGTGACGTAGAAGAAGCCGGTGTCAGCCGAGCTGACGAGGCGGATCTTGACGGTTGCCGGCTTGGCCATGGCCCTATTCCCTGGTCGTAAATAGCGTAAAAAGAAAAGCGGCCCATATCGGACCGCCCCGTTTCAGCGGTGGCCCATGAGCCAGATTCGGCTTCATGTCAAGGCCGGGCGACAAAAGCGGCACAGGCTTTACGCGCCTTTAACGGTCCGGCGCCTAGCATGGCGGGGTTGCGAACGAGAGGGCTATTCGATGCGACATGACCCGATTTCCGCCATATTGTCCGACCTGCTGCGCCGGGTCGATGGCCTGGCGGGCGAACGCGGCCATGTGTCCGTGCTGCGCCTGCATGATGAAGTCGATCAGATCCGGCATGTCGCCCGCGCCTTTCACCTCGATGAAGTCGAAGGATTGGCCGGCACGCTCGAATCCGCCCTGTCGCTCCATGGCCTGGGTCCGGTGGTCCTGACCTATCTCGACCTGCTGCGGCAGGCGATCGGCATGGAGATGCGCCCGTCCATGATGCCGCCCGCCGCCGCCCTCCCCGTCGTTCCGCTGCGCGCCTGAGCCCGCTTCGCTGATGGACGCCTTGCTGATCGCGCTGCTGGGCTGCCTGCTGGGCGAAATCGGTGACAAGAGCCAGTTGCTCGTCCTCGCTCTGGCCACCCGCTATGATCGCGATGGCGCGGTGATCGCCGGAATCGTGGTCGCGGCGGTCGCCAATGCCGCTATCTCCGCCTTTGCGGGCGCCTGGATCGGCCCGATGCTGGGCGCGGACGCGCGGCTGCTGTTTCTGGCGCTTGCCATCCTGTTCCTGGGCGCGGGCCTGCTGTGGCGCGTATCGCCGCCCGACACGCTGGACGGCTGGCCGACCGGTCCTTTCCTCACCACCGCTCTGGGCCTCTTCATCCTGGGCTTTGGCGACGGGCCGCAATTCCTGATCCTGGGGATCGCCACGCGCACGGCCGACCCTGCGCTTGCGGGGATCGGCGGGGCCATCGGCGTGATCGTCGCGCTGGTCCCGGTGGTTCTTGTGCGCGCGCAACTGCTGGCCGTCCTGCCGCTGCGGGCGATACGCTGGACCGGCGGGGCAATGCTCCTGCTGACGGGGTCGGTCATGGGGCTGTCCGCCACCGGGCTGCTTTGATCGACTATCTAGTTCAGCCTGATCGGCAGAAAAAATGGCACCATCTGGCGGGGCGATCATTATATATGCGAAACCAATTCCGCAAACAGGAGGACATTGCATGACCGCCCCCGATCTTCAGACGCCCACCGATCTCAAGAGCAACGCCACCAAGTCTGTCGCCGAGGCGCTCAATGGCGCGCTGGCTGACAGCTATGCGCTGTTTTTGAAGACCAAGAATTTCCACTGGCATGTCTCTGGCCCGCATTTTCGCGACTATCATCTGATGTTCGACGAGCAGGCGGCCGAAATCATGGCAACCACCGACCTGATCGCGGAGCGCGTGCGCAAGACCGGCAACACCACCCTGCGCTCGATCGGCGACATCGCCCGGCATCAGAGCGTCAAGGATAATGACGCCGATTTCGTCAGCCCGGCCGACATGCTCAAGGAACTGCGCGACGACAATCTCGCGCTGGTCGAAACGTTCCGCGTGGTAAAGGCGGCCGCCACCGAAGCGGGCGACAATGCGACCGAAGGCATTGTCGACGACTGGACCGACCAGGCCGAACAGCGCGCCTGGTTCCTGTTCGAAGCCGCGCGCGGCGTCTGAAGCCACCCGCACCCGACAAAAAGCCCTCCGGCGCGAACCGGAGGGCTTTTTCTTGCCACCGACGGGGGATCAGTCCTCGCGGACGATCTCGATCCCGACAATCTCCACCGCTTCGGCCTTCCCGCCAAAATCGACCTTCTCGCCAATCTCCGCATCCATCATCGCGCGGGCGAGGGGGGACGAAAAGCTGATCCGCCCCGCCGGCGGATCGGCTTCGTCATCGCCGACGATCGCCACCGTCTTTTCCTGCCGGTTCAGCCGATAGGTCGTCCGCGTCCCGAACGCGACCGCGTCGCCCGCCGGCGCCGGCCGCAATTCCGCCGTCGCCAGCCGGGTGCGCCAATAGCGTAATTCGCGCTTCAGCTTCTTGGCCGCGTCCTCGTCCATGGCGCCGGTATCGACGGCTTCCAGCCTCTCCACCTGCGCGCGAGTGAGCCGCATCCCCCGCGCCGTCACCCAATTGGGACCGGGCGGAATCGGCACCTCGAACTTCGGCTCCATATGCTCGTCATCGCTCTCGCGACGAAAGGCGACACTCATCAACCTCTCCTGAAAATCCTGTCGTGAAAATGGAAAGGCGGCCCGGTTGGCCGCTCAATCCTCGTCGAACAGCCCGGCGAGCTGCTCCACCATCGTCCCGCCCAGTTGCTCGGCGTCCATGATGGTGACGGCGCGGCGATAATAGCGGGTGACGTCATGGCCGATGCCGATCGCCACCAACTGCACCGGCGACCTGTTTTCGATCCAGTCGATCACCTGCCGCAGATGCCGCTCCAGATAGGTGCCGCTGTTCACCGACAGCGTCGAATCATCGACCGGCGCGCCGTCGGAAATCACCATCAATATGCGCCGTTCCTCCGACCGCGCGATCAGCCGGGCGTGCGCCCACAGCAACGCCTCGCCATCGATATTTTCCTTCAGCAACCCTTCGCGCATCATCAGGCCCAGATTCTTGCGCGCGCGCCGCCAGGGATCGTCGGCCTTTTTATAGATGATATGGCGCAGGTCGTTCAAGCGCCCCGGCATCGGCGGCC
>NZ_AYOY01000011.1 GCF_000508185.1 Sphingobium sp. C100
CGGCCGCCGATTTCCTCCGCCTGCGGCGCGCCGGCGAGAACGGCGGCGCGGATAGCGGATGGCTCTTCCGACCGGGGATTGTCGTCGGTGACGATCACATGGTCGGACAGGTCGGCCGCGACCTTGCCCATTTGCGGCCGTTTGCCCGCGTCACGATCCCCGCCCGCGCCGAACAGGGTGATGAGCCTGCCCTTCGTATGCGGGCGCAGCGCCTCGATCGCGGCCTTCAGCCCGTCCGGCGTATGGGCATAGTCGACATAGACCGGCGCGCCCGCCTTGCTGATGACCGCGCGTTCCAGCCGACCACGCACCGGCTGCACCCGCGCCAGCAATTCCAGCACCTTGGCAGCGTCTTCGCCGCCCGCGATGACCAACGCCGCGGCGGTCAGCGCGTTGGCGGCCTGATAGGCGCCGATCAGCGGCAGGTTGACCTTGTAGCTCTTGCCGTCCGCTTCGACCGCCAGCGTCTGGCCCAACTGGGTCGGGGTGCGGTTGGCGAGCCTGAGAGCCTGCCCCTGCACCCCGACGCTCAGCACACGAAGCCCCCGCTTCGTAGCCCGCGCGATCGCCTTGTCCGACCATATGTCGTCGGCCCAGATCACGGCCGCGCCACCCGGCGTCACGACCTCGTCGAACAGCCGCATCTTAGCGTCGAAATAGCTGTCCATGTCGCCATGATAGTCGAGATGATCGCGCGACAGGTTGGTGAAGGCGCCGGCCTGCACCGGCAATCCTTCGGTGCGATATTGGTCCAGGCCATGGCTCGACGCCTCGAACGCGGCATGGGTGATGCCCTCGCGCTTGAGACCAGACATATTGGCGAGGAAGGTGGCGATGTCCGGCGTGGTGAGACCGGTCGATACCTGGTCCACCGAGGTGGTGACGCCCAGCGTGCCGATGGAAGCGGATTTGTGCCCCAGCATCCGCCAGAGTTGCCGCGCCAGTTCAACCGTGCTGGTCTTGCCGTTGGTGCCCGTGACGGCGACGGTCACGTCGGGAAAAGGCGCGAAATAGCGCGCGGCCATCAGCGCGAAGAGACGGCGGGGATTGGCGTGGGCGATGTGGATCGCACCTTCCACCCTGGCTTCCGGGCGAGCGACCACGGCGATGGCGCCTGCCTTCACCGCGTCGGAAATATAATCCTCGCCATTGACGCGCAGCCCCTGGAAAGCGCCGAAGATGGTGCCGGGCGCGACCTTGCGATTGTCGATCGCAAAGCCCGTGACGGACGTGTCGAGGCCGGCGGTTACGCCGACCTCGACATCCAGCTCCTCGATTAGCGACCCGAGGCGCATCACTCTTTCTCCTTGTCGCCGTGCAACAGCGGCATCAAATCGGAAATATCCACGTCGCGCTGCTCATCGGGCAGCACGCCCAGCATCGGCCCGGTCCGTTCGATCACCCGCTTGACCACCGGCGCGGCGGTCCAGGCGGCGGTACGCAGGCCATATTGACCCGTCGCCTCGTCCATGATCGCAAGGACGACATAGCGGGGATTGTCCATCGGGAAGGCAGAAGCGAAAGTCGTCACCAGCGAAGTCTTGTTGTAGCGCCCTTCCTGGGGCTTTTCGGCCGAACCCGTCTTGCCGCCCACCCGGTAGCCCTTGGCGTCGGCGCTACGCCCTGTACCTGCCGACACGATCATCCGCAACAGTTGCCGCATCCGCGCGCTGGTGGCGGCCGAAAAGACGCGCCGTCCCGGCGGCACTTCATCGGGGCGCAGCTTGCGCACCGTGGCCGGGCGCCACATGCCGCCATTGACCAGCGCGGCATAGGCGGTGGCCAGATGCAGCGGCGTGACCGCGATGCCATGGCCATAGGACACGGTCATGCTGGTGATGCGGCCCCAGTTGGATGGCCACAGCCCCCCTGCCCGTTCATTGAACTCGATCGGCGCGCGCTGATCGAAGTCGAGGCTGCGGAACAGGCGCTGCAAGGGTTCCGCCCCCATTTCATCCGCGATCCGGGCGGTGCCGATATTGGAGCTGTGCACCAATATTTCGGGCACGTTGAGCCAGCGGCCGAGCGGATGGTCGTCCTTGATGCGAAAGCCCGCGACAGCCAGCGGCGCGGTCGCGTCATAGCGTTTGCTCATCGACGTCACGACGCCCGCATCCATGGCCGCTGCGATCGACAGCGGCTTGAAGGCGGAACCCAGTTCGTAGCGCGCCTGCACCATATGGTTGCACAGCGGCGATTCGGAACAGCGCGTGCCGGCGTAGCTTTGAATCTTGTTGGGATCGAAGACGGGGATCGATGCCATTGCGATCACTTCCCCGGTGTTCACGTCGAGGATGATCCCGCCCGCCCCCTTGGCGTGGGTCTGCACCAGCTGGGCATAGAGTTCGCTTTCCAGCGCGCCCTGGACGCGGCTGTCGATGGACAGCGCGAAGGGCTTGCCGCGCTGGGCACGGTCGATCAGCCGGTCGTTGAATGCCGCCTCAGCGCCCATGCCGCCCACGCCTTCGCTATTGGGCGCAAAGCCGAGCACATGCGCCGCCAGCGTGCGCTGGGGATAGAGCCGTTCCTTTTCGCGGGGGAATTCGATGCCGATCTCACCCAGCGCGTTCACCGCCGCAACCTGTTCGGGCAGCGCGCGACGGCGCAGATAGGCCCACCCCTTGCCGGTCAGCTTCTTGTAAAAGGCGGCCTGGGACTCTTCGGGGAAAATCTCATGCAGCTTGCGCGCCAATTCGGCGGGATCGCCGATCAGCTTGGAGGGCCGCACCGAAATGGAATAGGCGTCCATCGTCCGCGCCAACGGCACGCCATTACGATCGACGATATCCGCCCGTGCGGGGACGAACGGCCCCAGCGGTCCGTCATTGCCGGCCCCATGCGCAAAAATGCCGACCCAAAGGAGTCGGCCGATCAGCACCATGGTAATGACCATGAACAGGATGAGCAGCAACATCAGCCTGTTATGGGCGATGGCGGTCAGGTTGACCCGTTGCCTCCCGGCGCGCGGCCCCCCAGGCTGGACGATGATGGTCGCCATCAGCGCGCCCCTTTCCGTTTTTCGCGCGCCGCCCGCGCGGTGAGGTCGCCCAAGGTGCTGTCGTCCAGCAGCTTGGCGTCCAGCATCGCCATCCGCTCCGCCTTGCGCGCAATGGGGTTGGGCTTTGCCACGTCGGCCTCCGCCTTTGCCTGCTGAACCGGCGCGCGCGAAGCGGACGAGGGGGCGGGCTTGGCGAGCTTGTCGACATTGTCTGCGGCATGGGCTTCGCGGATGATCGCGATGTCGCTGCGGATCTGGGTCGCGGCCGGGCTTTCGGGGGCCTTTTGCGGTGCGGACGGCAGGTCCGCCGGGGTTTCGACCATCGCGACCATCACCGGGGGCGCGACATAATCGGGTCCGTTGGGCTGAACGCCGTCGAGTTGCGCCAGGGCGCGCTCGCCGCCCAGATATTGCTGGGCGGTGGGCGTGGCGTAGAAAAAGTCATGCTGGTTCCAGCTTTCCAGCTGCCGCATCGACGCGCGGGCGCTGAATTCCGTTTCCAGATAGCGAATATCCGCCTTTGTCGCCGCGATCTGCGAATGCACGCGCATCAGTTCGTTGCGCTCGGTCGCGACCTTGAGCGACACCATATAGGCGCCCAGCGCGCCCAGCGCGACGAGGATCACCCAGATCAGGCTCTGCAATCTCTTGACGGCGATCATGCGCGGCTACTCCGGGTGGATGAGAAGGCGGCGGCGGACGTGCGGACGGCGCTGCGCAGCGTGGCGGACCGGGCGCGCGGATTGCGCGCCAGTTCCTCCGCGCCGGGCCGCACCGCCTTGGCCGGCTTGGCGAAGGTGGGCGCCGGACCGGCCGCGCGTTGGGGCAGATGCCTGGACCCTGCCCCCTCGCTGCCGCTGCGACTGCGCAGAAATTGTTTAACGATGCGGTCTTCCAGGCTGTGGAAGGTGACGATCGCCAGGCGGCCGCCCTCCTCCAGCAGCGCTTCGGCCGCTTCCAGCCCGCGCTCCAACTCTTCCAGCTCGCGATTCACATGGATACGGATCGCCTGGAAAGTGCGGGTGGCCGGGTCTTTCTTGTCATGCGGCTTGTAGCCCAGCGCGCGGCGCACCACGGCGGCGAGCTGGCCGGTCCGCTCCAGCGGGCGCGCATCCACGATCGCGCGGGCGACCCGGCGTGAGCGCGGCTCTTCGCCATAGCGATAGATGACGTCGGCGATGTCTTCTTCCGGGGCCGTGTTGAGGAAATCGGCGGCGCTCATGCCGTCCTGGCTCATCGTCATGGTGAGCGGACCGTCGGACTGGAAGGAAAAGCCGCGCTCGGCCCGGTCGAGCTGCATCGAGGACACGCCGATGTCGAGCGTGACGCCGGCCACCTTGTCGATGCCGCGCTCCGCTAGCAATTCCGCCATCCGCGAAAATTCGCCGGAGATGAGCGTGATGCCATGCGCGTCGGCCACAGCCTGCCCTTCACCGATCGCATCGGGGTCGCGATCGAAGGCGAAGACGCGCGCGCCGACGCGGGCCATGGCGCTGCTATAGCCGCCCGCGCCGAAGGTGCCGTCGACATGGATTTCGCCAGGGGCAATGGCGAGGGCGTCGAGCACTTCGTTGATCAGGACGGGAATATGGGGGGCTGTGGCTGCCTCGCTCATTTGCCGCCCTCCGCCCGGGCGTCGATCCAGCGCTTCACCTTGTTGCGGATCAGGGCCGGGCGATCGGGGTTTGCGACCAGCGCTTCAGGCTTCCAGATCTGGAAGTAGCGACCCACGCCATAGAAGAACACCGCGTCGGTAATGCCGGCTTCTTCCTTGATATCGGGGTGCAGGAAGAAACGACCGCCGTCGTCGAAATTCACGTCCTCGATCGTGCCCAGGCGATTTTCGCGTTCCAGATCGCCGTTAAATGGCCGATCGGCCGCACGCGCCAGCCGCTCCAGCTCATCGACCTCTTCGAACAGGAACTGCTTGTGCGACAGGCCGAAGCCGGTGGCGCAACCATTGTCGAAATGGACAGACAGGCAGAGGCGGTTTTCGCCGCCGCTGGCCTGCTTGACCAGCTTGCGCATCTCCAGGGGCAGCACGAACCGGCCTTTGCCGTCCGCGACGCTGAATGCGTTGCCCGAATAGAGAATGACGTCCGACACGCTGGAACCAGGCCCCTTTTGTCCGGGACGCAGGCCGCCCTTCGCCGGAATCGCGAAGAGACCATCCGGCGCACAGGACTGCACAAAGCCTGACGAACCCCAATACTGGTTTTCCTACCAAGCATAGGGCCGACTGAAAAGGGAAAAGTCGGGATCGGATGGGAAAACCCGGTTAAAAACGGGATGAATAGTGTTCTGCTCGTTTTTTCAAGTTATTTTCACTTTTTGTTCCGATCTGCCATGTGCAAAATTCCGACGCAGCAGCATCGTACCCAGCATGGCCCAGCCTGTCCCAACCAGAATCGCCCAGCGCAACCCGGCGATCACATCGTGCGGAGTCCGCATCCAGCGCCGCTCACCGGAAATGGGAGCGCCAAGCCAGTCGGCGATAAGCGCGGGCGTATCGGCCACCCAACCGCGCGGATCGAGCGGCCGTGCAGGATCGGCCAGCCAGAGCCGGTCGTCGATCAGGTCGGCGTCGCCCAGCAGCAGCGCCTCGCCCCGACCAAGGCGCTTGCGCTGCATGGCCGCGCCGTCGAACATCCAGGCGCCCGAAAGGGTGAGGAGATGGCCATCAGCGGTGAAATGGCGGCTTTCCTGATCCACGAGCAAGCCGGGCGCAAAGCCCCAATGCGCCAGCAAAGGCCCTAGCAGGCCGGCCGAGGGCGGACGGCGGCGATCACCCAGCGGCAAAGTGGAAGGCCAGCGGAGCAGCGGATCGGCTAGGATCAGCGCTGTCCCGCCCGCCCTGACCCAGTCGTCGATCGCGACCAACTGCTCAGGCGTCAGCGCGCGGGGCTGGGCGACCAAGAGCGCGCGTGCGCCCGACGACGCCAGTTGCAGCGGATCGTCCAGCGGCTCCACGGCGAAGCGAGTTCGCAGCACGGTGACGATCGGCGCGTCGCGCGGGCCGTTCCCAGCCTGTCCCGGCTCGACCCAGAAGAGCGGCAGGGCAGTGAGGACGGCAAGTTTCGGACGGTCGGGCGCAGCCGCGATGGGCTGCGCCGGGCCTCGCCAGATGAGCAAGGCGGAAAGCGCCAGCAGAAAGGCGCCAATGCCTCGCCCCGGCCAGCCGCCCTTCATGCGGACCGGAACTGGTCGGAACTCGACAGGCGGGGGCTGGCGGAGCCATGCGCCGCCGAAAACCGCCAGCAAGGCTATCGCCACCAGCCCGAGCGAGGCGCCTGCCGGGGGCGTCTGCGCCGCCGCCAGGGCGCAGAAAATCAGTGCCGGCCCAGCCGCTCCCACCGCTACCCAGGCGAGCGCCAACCGCCCGCATCGCGCGAGCAGCAGGCCGGCACCCGCCAGCAGGATGGCAGCCGCAATGCCCCAATCCCAGGGGTCAGCCTGCCCGGTCGACCAGGCGCGCCACACCCCCGCCAGCAACAGAGCCAGCATCGGCAGCCACAGCCAGAGGAATCCCTTCAGCGCCGCCGACATGGCGGGCATTCCCCGGCCTCGCGCCATGGCTAATTGGGTTGCTGCATCGAATCATTGTCCAGCGGCTGCGCCGGATCGCGGTCCATCGGCTTGTTGAGATTGGGGTCTGGCTGCAGGTCGGGAACAACCGGCGCCTGTTCGGGGGCGGGTTGCACGCCGAGTTCAGCCAACGGCTCCTTGGGCGCGGGCACGACGGCGTTGGTAGCGAGCGCGGGAGCGACGGGCGGCGCCATCGCGGCGTCGTCGATTCGCGCCTTTTCGATCACGATGTTCGCCAGCCCCACGAGCAGTACGACACCCGCCAGACCGGTGAGGCCGATCTGGACGCGCTGCAACCCTTCCTGACGGCGGGGTGTCTCAGCCATGTTCGCGCTCTTATGTTCGTCTACGCCGCGACCCGTGTCGGCGGTCATGCAGTGTGCGCGAGCCAAGGGAAGACCGTCAAGCCCTTCGATTCGAGCCATTGGCGATTATAGAGGGTCGAAAGATAGCGGAACCCGGTGTCGCACAGGATCGTCGCGATCCGCTTGCCCGGCCCCAACTGCTTGGCCAGCGCTACCGCGCCCGCGACATTGATGCCCGACGAAAGGCCCAGGCACAGCCCCTCTTCAGAGAGCAGGCGGCGCACCCAGTGGAGGCCTTCCTCATCCGAAATGCGGAACTGGGTATCAATCGGCGCCCCTTCCAGATTGGCGGTGATGCGCCCCTGGCCAATCCCTTCGGCGACCGAGGAGCCTTCCGCCTTCAACTCGCCATGGGCGTAATAATTGTACAGCGCCGCGCCATGGGGATCGCTGAGCGCGATGGTCACGCCCTCGTCCCTGGCCTTGAGGCCCAGCCCCACGCCCGCAATCGTGCCGCCAGTGCCGGCTGCGCAGGTGAAACCGTCGATCCGCCCGTCCATCTGGGTCCAGATTTCCTCGGCCGTGCCGACGATATGGGCCTTGCGGTTGGCGATATTGTCGAACTGGTTGGCCCAGATCGCATTTTCGGTCTCTTCGGCGATGCGGCGGCTGGTGTGGACGAAATGGCCGGGGTTGGAATAGGGCGCGGCCGGCACGGTCACCAATTCCGCCCCCAACGCGCGCAGCGTATCCATTTTTTCCCGACTCTGCGTCTCGGGCATGACGATGATGGTCTTGTAACCCTTGGCATTGGCGACAAGCGCCAGACCAATGCCCGTATTGCCCGCGGTCCCTTCGACAATGGTGCCGCCGGGCTTGAGCAGCCCCCTGGCTTCGGCGTCGTTGACGATGAACAGCGCCGCCCGGTCCTTGACCGAAGCGCCGGGATTGGCGAATTCGCATTTGGCGAAAATGTCGCAGCCCGTCTCTTCGGACGGACCGGCAAGGCGCACGAGCGGCGTATTGCCGATGAGCGCGAGACTGTTGGATGGGAGCAGCATGGGCCACGCATAGCGGAGCCGGTGCGACTTTGCCAAGCAAGCGAATGACGCAACAGGAAAAGGGCCGGTTTCCGGGTCACGTTAAGGCTTCCCTCCGCCGGCGTCCCAACGCGGCACACCGCAAATCAGGGAAGGAAAGAATCGACGATTTCGCGTAAGGGCTTGGGCCGCGGCACCAGGTCGCGCTTTTTTTGCAGGACGGGCCAGGATGCGAGTGGCGATAACAGGGTGGAAGGCGAAGGGCGGCATCGCCGTTCTGGCGCTTTGCGCGCTGGCCGCACCGCGCCTGATCACGGCCGCGCCGCTCGATCTGCTGGAGGGCGCGCCGCCGCCGATCGATCCGGCAGAGCAGCCCGGCGACAATTTCCCCGGCTCCGCCTTCTTCTTCGCGGAAGGCGCCTTCGACCCCGTACCGGGCGTCGAAACGGTGCGGAGCCAGCATGTGCTGGGCCTGGACGCCGTGAAGGCCGCGCCTGCCGCGATCTTTCGCGGCATCACCGCGCTCGACAGCTATCGCGCGCTCAACTGCCTTACCAACGCCATCTATTATGAGGCCGGGAATGAGCCGGAAGACGGGCAACGCGCCGTTGCGCAGGTCGTGCTCAACCGCGTGCGCAGCGGCTTATGGCCCGACAGCGTTTGCGGCGTCGTTTATCAGGGGTCCGAACGGGTCGATTATAAATGTCAGTTCACCTTCAGCTGCGACGGATCGATGGCGCGTATGCCCATGGCGGCGGCCTGGGCGCGCGCGCGGCGGATCGCGCAGGCGGCGCTGGGCGGTTTCGCCTATGCCCCGGTCGGCCTCGCCACCCATTATCATACCCTGGCCGTGCGCCCCGACTGGTCCGCGACACTCCAGCCGGTCGCCGTGGTGGGCGCCCATATCTTCTATCGCAATCCCGGCTTCAACGGCACACCAGCCGCCTTCAGCGCCGCCTATGCGGGCCGCGAATTGATTTCCGGCCCGGCCCGCCACGCATGGCCGGCCAAACCGGCGGTTCCCGCGGACTATTGGCCCGCCGCCGCAGCCCCCCTCGCCCCCCCGGCCCCTGGGTCGCCAGCGCCCGCCGCAGCCGCACCGGGCTGGACGCAGCCGCCCGCGCGCGCCACTCCGACGCAAGAGGATAGCCTGCCGGAATCGACGATCCGCCCGGAATATCGCAACAGCGGCCGGCCGCTGATCTGAGTTTTTTTGGGGTTTTCTTCGGTTAATATGCGGAAAACCACCTAAATAATTAAAATTTAACAGAAATAAAAATCGGCCTGTCACGCAGATGCCCGGAACCTAATCGGCTGGTCGGTGGTTCTGCACTTCGGATAGCAAATCTTTTGCCCCCCGCTCTTGCTATCCACAAAATATGAGCCCGGAACGTTTCTCCCCCCGACGCGTTCCGGGCTCAGACTTTTTGGAACCAACCTCCTGAAATCTTTATTATTTACGCCTTCGGAACGGATTGGCCGGAAGAAGGTTTTCCATTGCGTCGCCAGCATGGCTCGCCATGCGGCAACAGATTTTAAGGAGATTATCAATGGCGAAGACAATATTGACCGCCTTGTTGCTTACCGGGTCGCTGATGGTCGCCGCCTGCAACACGGTGGAAGGCGCCGGTCGCGACGTTCAGAGCGCGGGCCAAGCCGTGGAAGACGCCGCGGATTAAGCGGTTTCGCGTATTTCATTACCCCCTCCCTAGCATGGGCTCGCCGGGCAGACGGCGGGCCCTTTTTTTGTTCACCAGCAACGCGTGGCTGTCGATCGGCCCGAAAATGCGAAAACCCGGCCCTTCTTCCGAAGAACCGGGTTGTTCCGTTTCGCAAACCGCCCGCTCAGCGGATATGCTTCAGCCCTTTTTTTCCGGCGGCAGGGTGATCTTCACGCTCTCGCCATTCTGGCCGGGGAAGTTGGTGAACATCGCATCGATCAGATTCGGCACCAGATAGGTCAGCTTGTTGGAGAGCGACTGGGCGCTCGCCTTGCCTTCGAACAGGCGACGATTATCGGCCGCGCGATCAATCTTCACGCTGAGATCGCTGGTATAGACGGTGTAGCTCGACACATCGGTATAACCGTTCGAGCCGAACAGCCAGGGATCATAGAAACCATAGCCCCAGGGACGGCCCCAGCGGCCACGCCAGCCCCAGCCGCCATAGGGGTCGCCAAAGCCAGTAGACCGAACTTTTTCCCGGCCGGTATCGACGTCATAGGCGACGCGGACGATCAGGTCGGCACGGGCGGGATCGCCGGCCGCGACATAACCGGTCTGCGCCAGACGCTGGCCGACCAGATCGGCATAATGAGAGAATTCCAGCCCACCTGCGAGTTTGGGATCGTCGGCAACGACCGCGAAACTTTGCCCCGCCGGAGCCGGGAGTTGCTGGAAACGGGCGACATCAGCCTTGAAAGAGGTAGCACAGCCCGAAAGCGCCACCAGCGCTAGAGCGGGCGCCGCAATTAGGCCGAACTTCTTGAAACGGGTCATTTTTCTGCGTCCTGTGACAGGCGTGAAGCCTAGGTTCATTCTTGCGCCCTTCCCTAGCAAAAGGCAACTGAACATCGTTTGAACGCGCGATGAGACCGAATGGGCGCAAACCATGTTCTCGCCTGCAAGGACGATGCGGGCGGGCAAAAACCGTCATGTCGCTGGGAAAATGCCGGCCGCTGGCACAGCGGACCAGCAGCCGGCCGTTCTCCTCGCTTCAGCGCATCAAACCCATCGCGTCATAGGCCGCGCGCAGGGTCGGCTCGGCCGTCGCCGCCGCCTTGGCCGCGCCCTTGTCGAGGATGGCGTCGAGGGCTGCGTCGTCGGTGCGCAGTTCCAGGAAGCGTTCGCGAATCGGGCGCAGCGTTTCGACCAGCACTTCGCCGAGCGCCGGCTTGAACGCGCCGAAGCCCTTGCCGGCGAAATCCGCGCAGACCGCATCCGGCGTCGTGCCGCGCAAGGTGGCGTAGATGCCGACCAGGTTATTCGCTTCGGGACGACCCGCCAGCCCGGCGGCGGTTTCGGGCAGCAGTTCCTGGTCGCTTTTCGCCTTCTTCACCTTCTGCATGATGGCGTCGTCATCATCGGTCAGGTTGATGCGGCTCATGTCGCTGGGATCGGACTTGGACATTTTCGCCGTGCCGTCGCGGAAGGACATGATCCGCGCCGATTCCTTCGGGATGATCGGATCAGGCAGGGTGAACAGTTCCACACCGAAGTCGCTGTTGAACTTGGCCGCAATGTCGCGCGCCAGCTCCAGATGCTGCTTCTGATCCTCCCCCACCGGGACGTGGGAGGCATTATAGAGCAGGATGTCGGCGGCCTGGAGCACGGGATAGACGAACAGGCCAATGGACGCGCCTTCGCGATCCTTCCCCACCTTGTCCTTGAACTGGGTCATGCGGTTGAGCCAGCCGATGCGCGCAGTGCCGTTGAGCAACCAGCACAGTTCGGCATGGGCAGGCACGCGGGCCTGGTTGAACAGGACAGAACGGTCCGGGTCGATGCCGGCGGCGACGAGCGCGGCGGCCATGTCGCGGACGTTGCGAATACGCTGTTCGCGCCCTTCATGCACGGTGATCGAATGCATGTCAGCGAGGAAGAAGAAGCACTGGCCTGGCGTTTTTGTCGCCATGTCCGCGTCCGCTACCACGGTGTCCATCTCATCCTGCATCCGCACCCAGTTGCGGATTGCGCCCAGATAATTGCCAAGGTGCAGATTGCCGGTCGGTTGGATGCCGGAGAGGACGCGCATTCTTCTATCCATTCTCTTCTCGTGGTGCGGTTGCGCCCCGTCGGCGCAGCAGCGCCTTGAGGTCGGACAGCCGATAAGCGCCCGTGACGAAGGATGCCAGTCCGTAAAGCGCCACCCCTGCGCCCACCAGCAGGGTCAGGGCGACATAGCGCTGGATCATCGCGCCGGTCAGCCAGGGATCAAGCAGCCCCTCCCCCGCCCAGAGCGCCCCGCCCATGATGAGCGCGGCGAGGGCGAGGCGGGGAATGCGCCGGCGCAATCCGGCATCGGCGGCGAAATGGCCACGCTTCACCAGCGTCGTGTAAAGCATCGCGACGTTGACGGTGGACGAAAGCGCAGTGGCGAGCGGCGGCCCGACATGGCCCAAAGTCGGGATCATGGCGAGATTGCCGGCGATGTTGATGACAATCGACAGCATCGCATAGCGGACCGGGGTGCGAGTGTCGCCGCGGGCATAATAGCCCGGCGTCAGCACCTTCACCAGCACATAGCTGGGCAGGCCGATCGAAAAGGCCGACAGCGCCCAGCCGCAGCGCATCGCGTCTTCGGGCGTGAAGCGACCATATTGGAACAGGCCGCGCACGATCGGTTCGGCCACCGTCAGGAAGGCGACGGTGGCGGGCAGGGTCAGGAACAGGGCGAGTTCGATGCCCCGATTCTGCGTCTCCATCGCGGCGGCATCCTCGCCATTTGCCAGCATCCGCGAAATGGTGGGAAGGAGGATGGTGCCAAGGCCGATGCCGATCAGCCCCAACGGCAACTGGTTCAGCCGATCGGCATAATAGATATAGGTGATGGAGCCCGACGCCAGCAGCCAGCCCGACAGGGCGGTCGAAATCAGCAGGTTGATCTGCGACGCGCCGGCGCCCGCGGCAGCGGGCACGATCAGCCGCAATAATTGCTTCACGTCCGCGTCGAAACGCGGTCGCTTCAATCGCATGGAAACGCCCGCGCGGCGGCAGGCCCAGAGCAGCCAGAGCAGTTGCAGGGCGCCGCCCACTGTCACCGAAATCGCCTGCACCCGCGCGGTTTCATATTCGTCGGCGCCATGGAAGAACCAGAGGCCAGCGATCATCGCGAGGTTGAGCAGGATCGGCGCCGCGGCGTTGATCCAGAATTTTCCGAGCGAATTCAATATGCCGCCCAGCAGCGACGCCAGGCTGATGAGCGCCAGATAGGGAATGGTGATGCGCGACAGGGCGACGGCGAAGGCGAATTGCGCCGCGCTGGGATTCTGGCGGGAAAAGCCGCCCGATAGCGCCCAGGTGATCGGCCAGGCAGCGGCGATCAGCAGCAGGGTGAAGAGGATCAGGACCGGCAGCAGCACCGCCAGCGCCCGCTCAGCAAAATCATAGCCAGCCGGCAGGCCGCCCTCCCCCGCCCCTTT
>NZ_AYOY01000012.1 GCF_000508185.1 Sphingobium sp. C100
CGCGGTCGGCGCGGCGCCATCCAGGTCCGCCTTCACGATGCGGCCATTGGGACCGGAGCCGGCAACGGTCCCCAGATCGACGCCCTTGGCCTCCGCCAGGCGGCGGGCCAGCGGGCTGGCCTTCACCCGGCCCTCCGAAGCAGGCGCAGCAGCAGCTGCGGGTTGAGCCGGAACAGCGTCCGCCTTCGGGGCGGGGGCGGCCGCTTCGGCCTTCGCGGGAACGGGATCGGCCTTGGGTACGGGGGCGGCATCGGCGCTCGCGCCATCAGCGGCGGCGGCGGCGGTCGCCACATCTTCACCCTCTTCGGCGATGATGGCGATGACGGTGCCGACCTTCACGCCCTCCGCCCCTTCGGCGACCAGGATCTTGGCGACGATGCCTTCATCCACCGCCTCGAATTCCATCGTCGCCTTGTCGGTTTCGATTTCCGCCAGCAGATCGCCAGACGACACCGTGTCGCCCTCCTTGACCAGCCACTTGGCCAGCGTCCCTTCCTCCATGGTCGGGGACAAAGCGGGCATCTGGATCGTCTTGCTCATGCGTTCGGGGCCTCTTCTTGATTATCGGCTCGCGCCATTTGCCGCCCCGTTTCCACGCATTCGCCGGATCGGTCAAGCGACCGCTTGCGGAAGGCGGGTTTATACCCCACATTTCACCTGACTGGTTCGTTGACGGGTTTTTCCCGACCGTCGAGGCCATAAGTTCAACGCGGGGGCGATAAGAAATGCGGACATATCTGGTTGTCGTGGACGAATCGCCGGAGGCTGAAACGGCGCTGCGCTTCGCCGCGCGTCGCGCCGCCAAGACCGGTGGCGCGGTGCGTATCCTGGCGCTCATCCCGCCGGCCGAATTCGTGCAATGGGGCGGGGTCCAGGCGACGATGGAGGATGAAGCGCTGCAACGCGCCGAAGCGCTGGTGACCAGTGCGGCGGGCACGCTCTCCAACGAATCCGGCATCCGTCCCAGCATCACCGTGCGACAGGGCGAAGCCGTGGCGGTCGTGCGCAAGACGCTGGAGGAAATGGACGATGTCGCCGCCCTGGTGCTGGGCGCGGCGGCGATCGGCAATCCGGGCAAGCTGGTCGCCCATTTCACCGGCGCCGACACGGGCAAGCTGCCGTGCCCGATCATGATCATCCCCGGCGGCCTGGATGCAGAGGCGATCGACCGGCTGAGCTGATAAGGTGCGGGAGGGTCGGGTTCTACCGATTATGCTTCCCGCGCTTCGCCCCGATATGCCGGATATTGGTAGGCCGCCCGCGCTTGATCCCCGGCCTCGTCCGGTCCCGCTTCATCGGCCCGCCGCGCGGCGCGGGCACGTCAGGCAATTCAAAACGCAGCGATCCGTTGATCGGGTCGGCCTCCGCCAGCCTTAGCTCCAGCCGCTGCCCGACCGCATAGCGTTCGCCCGTCTCCACGCCTTCCAGCGCCTTGCCCGCCTCGTCATAGAAAAAGCGTTCCGCGCCCAGCGTCGATACCGGCACCAGCCCGTCGCCGCCCAGCCCCTCGACCGTCGCGAAAAAGCCGAAATTCTGAACGCCCGTGATCCGCGCCGGCATCACCTCACCGACATGGGCGGCGAGATAGGCCGCGACATAGCGATCGACGGTTTCGCGCTCGGCCTCCATCGCCCGGCGTTCATGGCCTGAAATCATCTCGCCGACCCGGCCCATATTCTCATAATCATCCTGGCTGAGCGATGATCGATCCGGGATCACCCCGCCCTTGGGTGCTGGCAGTTCCAGCCCGTGGGCGCCCACCAGCGCGCGATGCACCAGCAAGTCGGCATAGCGGCGAATGGGCGAGGTGAAATGGGCGTAGCTGCCCAGCGCAAGGCCGAAATGCCCCATATTCTGCGGCGCATAATAGGCCTGGGTCTGGCTGCGCAGAATCTGGACCATGATCTGCTCCTTCTCCTCCGACTCCGCGATCTTGCGGATCAGCGCGTTGAAGGTCGATGGCCGGATCACCTGGCCCAGCGCAAAATCCATGTCGAACGTGGCCAGATATTCCTTGAGCGCGACCAGCTTGTCGCGGCCCGGTGCTTCATGCACGCGATACATGACCGGCGCCTTCTTCGCTTCCAGCGCCTTGGCCGCCGCGACGTTCGCCGCGATCATATAATCTTCGATCAGCATATGCGCGTCGAGCCGTTCGCGCACCGCGACGCTGACGATCTTGCCGGCCTCGTCCAGCACCACCCGCCGCTCCGGCAGGTCCAGAGCCAGCGGATCGCGCGCCTCCCGCGCTTTCCGCAACAGCGCCCAGCAGGCCCAGAGCGGCTTCAACGCCGGTTCCAGCAGCGCGTTATCCTGTTCGCCGTCGATCGCGGCCTGCGCATTTTCATAGGCCAGCACCGCCGCCACCCGGATCACCGCCCGCGTGAAGCGCCACGCCGTCACCTTGCCCTGCGCATTGATGGTCAGGTGGCAGGCCATGGCCGCCCGGTCCTGCCCCGCGCGCAGCGAGCACATGTCGGATGACAATTGATGCGGCAGCATAGGCACCACCAGATCGGGAAAATAAACGCTGTTGCCGCGCTTGCGCGCTTCCTTGTCCAGGGCGCTGCCGGGGCGCACATAATAGCTGACATCGGCGATGGCGATGATCGCCCGATACCCGCCCGGATTGGCTTCATCCTCGTCCGGCGCAGCCCAGACCGCATCGTCATGATCGCGCGCATCGACCGGGTCGATCGCGACGATCGGCAGGTGGCGCAAATCCTCGCGCTTGTCCTCATGCAGCGGCAGGGCCGACGCCTTGACCGCTTCCTCCTCCACCCGCTCCGGGAACACATGGGGGATGCCATGTTTGTGGATCGCGATCAGGCTGAAGCTGCGCGGCGCGAACGGATCGCCCAATATGTCGGTGACCCGCGCGAAAATGCGCGGCGGGCGGCCATGGGGTTCGGCCAGAACCAGATCGCCGGGCTTGGCTGTGCCCACGTCGCTGATCGGCGTATCCTTGCGGATGCGCTTGTCGACCGGGCGCAGCCACAGTTTGCCGTCGGCCATTTCCTCGACCACGCCCAGCAATTCCTCGCTCGCCTTGGCCAGCTTCTTCATCACATGGGCGACCCAGCCCCGGCCGGTCTCCTCGGTGCGGGCCAGGACGCGGTCGCCGATGGTCAGAGCGCCGCGCTTTCCACGCTCGAGCACGCGCAGCCGCGGCGCGGGCTGCCCCTCCGCCTCCCAGCGCTCGGGCGTCGCGATCAGCGTCGTGTCATCCACATCGACGATCCGCAGCACCGTCACCTTGGGCACGCCACCCATCTTGTGGAAGGCGCGCGCCGGGCCGATGTCGATCAGCCCTTCGTCCGCCATGTCCTTGAGCAGCGCCTTGAGCGCGATCTTCTCCTGCCCTTTCAGGCCGAACGCCTTGGCGATCTCGCGCTTGCCCGCGGGCGTATCGCATTCGGCGATGAAGGCCATCACCTGATCGCGGGTGGGAAAGCCGGCGGGCCGGACCTGCGCGCCGGCGGAACGGGACGTCTTTTGTTTCTGGTTGGATGCCATTGAACAGCTATAGGGTCGCAACCGCGCCGGCGCCAGTGGGGCATCGTCGGGCCGAGGCGAAACCGCTTGCCGCCGCACCGGCCGCGACGCATCATGCCGACCATGAACCGCCTGTTGATCCCCGGCGAACCCTTGCCCTGGTTCCATGGCGCCGCTCTGGACGGCAATCCCCGCTACGCCCTCCATACGGCTGCGGGACGCTGGTTCGTGCTGCTTTTGATGGGCACCGGCACGGCCGCCCCCTGCGGTGCGGCACTGGACCTGCTTCAGGCGCATCGCGATCTGTTCGACGACGAACGCGCTTCCTTTTTCGGCGTTACCATCGATCAGGGCGATGCCGACGAGGAGCGCATCGCACAGAGGCTGCCGGGCATTCGCTGGCTACTGGATTATGATCGCTCCATCTCCACCCTGCTTGGCGCCTGTCGGGAAGAAGAAGATGGTCGTCACCGCTACCGCCCCCATTGGTTGCTTGTCGACCCGTTGATGCGGGTTCACCAGGTCGCCGATCTGGCCGAAGGCGGCGCGCTGTTCGAACGACTGCGCGCGATGAAGGGGCAGCCAGCACCCGAAGCCGCCGCGCCCGTGCTGGTGGTCCCCAATGTCTTCGACCGCGACCTTTGCCGCCGCCTGATCGCTTTGCATGACCAGACCGGCGGGGAGGATTCCGGCTTCATGCGGGAAGAAAACGGCATCACCATGCTGCGCGTGGATCACAACCACAAGCGGCGGCGGGACCAGGTGATCGAAGATCAGGCGATGGTCGATTTGCTCAAGGCGCGGATAAATATCGCCCTGCGCCCGATGATCCAGCGCGCCTTTCAGTTCGATGCGACCCGTATCGAACGCTTTCTGGTCGCCTGTTACGACGCGCGGGAAGGCAGCCATTTCAGGCCGCATCGCGACAATACGACCAAGGGCACGGCGCATCGGCGCTTTGCCTGCACCATCAACCTCAACGAAGAGGCGTTTGACGGCGGCGAATTATGCTTTCCCGAATTCGGCCAGCGCCGCTATCGCGCGCCGACCGGCGGCGCGATCGTCTTTTCCTGCTCGCTCCTGCACGAAGCACTGCCGGTGACGCGGGGCCGGCGCTACGCCTTCCTGCCCTTTTTCTATGACGAGGACGCGGCCCGGTTGCGGGAACGCAATATCGGCTTCGTCACGCCAGAGGTTGCAGGCTATCGTTCGGGGCTGGAATCCCAAAGCGAGGAGACGCCTTCGTTCTGAGCCACCCGCGCTTGCCAATGTTCCTGATATGTTCTAGCTTCATGCCATGGCCGTGGAAAAGGGAAGAGGCGCAACGCTCAATGGCGAAAGCCGCCGCTTCAACCTGCCCGAACGACAGGAGGACGGCGACTGGCTCGATGCGGCCGAAGCGATCGACGGTCCGCGCGGCCGGATCAGGACGCAGGTCACGGTGGAGCGGCCGCGCACCATCATCGCCCGCAACGCCTCGCCCGACATCGCTTTCAGCCAGTCGATCAACGCCTATCGCGGATGCGAACATGGCTGCATCTATTGTTTCGCCCGGCCCACCCACGCCTATCACGACCTGTCGCCGGGGCTGGACTTCGAAACCAAACTCTTCGCCAAGCCCGACGCCGCCGCCCTGCTGCGCGCCGAACTGGCGAAAAAGAACCATGTCGTCAGCCCCATCGCCATGGGCACCAATACCGATCCCTATCAGCCGATCGAAAAGGATTGGCAGGTCACGCGGCAGGTGCTGGAGGTGCTGGTCGAAACCCGGCACCCCACCTTCATCACCACCAAGTCGGACCGCATCCTGCGCGACATCGACCTGCTCGCCGACCTGGCGCGCGACAATCTGGTGGCGGTGATGATCTCCGTCACGTCGCTCGATCCGAAGGTCGCCCGCACGCTCGAGCCGCGCGCGCCGCATCCCGAACGCCGGATCGCGGCGATCGCGCGCCTGGCGCAAGCCGGCATTCCCGTATCGGCGAACATGTCTCCGATCATCCCCGCCATCAACGATCATGAGATCGAAAACCTGGTCGCCCGCGTCGCCGCCGCGGGCGCGCGCGACATCAACTACATCCTCGTTCGCCTGCCGCATGAGGTCGCCCCGCTGTTTCGCGCCTGGCTGGACGAACATCATCCCGACCGCGCGGGCAAGGTCATGGCGATCATCAGCGATCTGCGCGGCGGTCGCGACAATGACCCCAATTTCGGCAGCAGGATGAAGGGCCGGGGCGTCTGGGCCGACCTTATCCGCGCCCGCTTCATCAAGGCACGCCGTAGCGCGGGGCTGGGCGGCGATCGGCTGACGCTGCGCACCGACCTGTTCCGGCCACCGGAAGGCGCGCAGATGCGGCTATTGTAACGGGGCAAGAGGCGCCGCACCGATCTGTGCCGTCATCCCCCGCTCGACGGCAGATCAGGAGACGGACTCCAGCATTGGCCAACGGCCGCCCTTCGATCGCAGGAAGACGGTCAAGGTGGATTTCGGACAGTCAACTTCTGGATACATAGCCGGCGATAGCTGACGCTGCGCGGTAACAAATCTTCCGGCAACAATCGCCTGGAGTCGGCCATTTAAAGCGCGTCCAGAACTCCCTGAAACCTGCCGTTCACAGCGTGAGACCGTCTACGCGAACAGGATCGCTGTGGCCGAAGTCAGCAAAGCTAGGACCGTGGGATAAAATGTCAGGGCGAACCCGAATGCGCGGCCCTTGGCCCCATATCTATAGCCCGCCCAAAACAGGATGCGTCCGATCGCAAAAAGGCAGACTAATGCCACAATAAGCGCGTTAGACCGCTGAAAAGTTGCGGCCACGATCATATGGGCGACTATAGCCAAGCCGACTTGCTCGAACGTATTTTGGAGGATCGATCCCGCAATCCGAACCTTGTCAGACCCCGCGTCGGCGCTGCTTCCGCCGATATCAGGTTCGGAGAAAAATCGCAGCCGGGCAACATTGGCTATCGCTGCCCCCAGCCAAATAATCACGAACACATCAGCTCGAATAGCAAACTGTAGACGAGCAACGAAGGTTTCCGCTGTCGCATTGGTCATCGCCACGGCACCTAAAACCAAAATCGCGGTAGCGAGTGCGCTGGCCATCGCCAACGCTACACCCTGTTGCTCTTGCTTGAAGTCACCCACCTCCGTCATCTGCCCTTTCTTCACTGCTGTCTCATGGTGGACGAATAGCAGCTTTTTAACACCAGAAAGCAAAGCTGTCCGACCGCAATCCACCAGATTTCGTCATTCAGCCTTATACGAACCATCTGAATGAGTGTCCGGCTTCAAGGACGCTGATGATCTGCCGGAGTAACAAAAATGCTCGTTGACGGACACCATGTTGTTGATCTCGTCATGCCGGGCGTGACCCGGCATCCCGTTTCATTTTTCGCGCCGATCACAAAGAGGCGGCTCCCGGATCAGGTCCGGGGCAATAGGAAAATCCGGGGCCGCTTCTGCTCGCCATGCTGATCGTCAGCCTTCATCCCGCATCCCGCCAGCTTTAAATGTAGGATTTTGTCTGCTCTATCCTGTGCGATGGAACAGCACTGCCTTCCCGCCCTCGCCAACCCGCGCCGGTCACGCGACAGGCGCGTTACCGTTGCGTCGCCGGGGCCCAACCGGGGCGTGACTGACGCGTCGGCGTTACTTCACTGGCGCGTCAGCGATACTATTGGGGCGAAACGGGCCAAATTTGCCCCACGACGGTGTGAACTTCGGCCCGTGGCGTTTTCCAACGCCGACTCGTCGCAAATCACCCCACCAGCCGCATCCCCGACCGCCGCGTCCGGGTGCGATAGCCGTCGGCCTTCACGTCCATTCGCTCGAACTGATGGATCGACACGCCGGCAAGGGTCGCGATCGCGTCCACCTGGTCGGCGCCCAGACTGTAACGGTCGCCCAGAAACACCCGCGCCGCCTGCCCCCCGTCTACTTTCGCGCGCAAAAACACCTCGCTGCGTCCGCCATCCGCACCGGCGAGCAATGCGGCCAGCGCCTCGACCGCCTGCTCGCTCTCCACATCGACAGTCAGTTCCATCCGCGACGCGCTGGCGATGGCGCGGAAGGGTTCGACGCTGCGCACGGTCACGCGCGGCGTTTCCTCGCCCGGCAGCCGGTCCAGTTCCACCACCAGCAGCGCGCAATCGCCGTCGCGCGCCATCTCCTCGATCGCCTTGCAGCCATCCTCGTCGAAGCAGCTCGCCTGAAACTGGCCGCTCTGGTCGGAGAAGGTGGCGCTGGCATAGCGCGCACCGCGCTTCGTCTCACGCCAGCGCACATCCTCGACCATCGCCGCCATGATCGTCATCACCCGCCCTTCCGCATTGGGCGCGGGCATCGGCGCCTGGCAGATGGCGCCATAGCTGCGCGCGCCCCGCGCCTCGGCCAGATGGCGATAGCGGTCGACCGGATGGGCGGAGAAATAAAAGCCGAACGCCTCCTTCTCCTGCGCCATGCGGTCCGCCACGGTCCACGCCTGGTGCGGCGGCACCCGCACATCGGCCTGGGGCGTGTCGCCGTCGCCGAACAGGCCACCCTGCCCGCTTTCGCGCGCCTGTGCGTTACTGGACGCGACCGACAGGATGGTCTCCGCCGCCGCATGGACACCGGCCCGGTCGGCATGGATGCCATCAAACGCACCCGCCGCCGCCAGACTTTCCAATTGCCGCCGGTTGAGCATCCGCGGCTCGATCCGGTCGGCAAAGTCATCCAGGCTCTTGAACGGCCCGCCCACGTCCCGCTCGGCGACCAGTTGCTCCATCGCCTTTTCGCCCACGCCCTTCAGACCGCCCAGCGCATAGCGCACGGCAAAGCCCAGCCGCGCGTCCTCGCCCTCATAAGGCACGGCCTCGACGGTGAAGTCGGCCTCGCTCCGGTTGAGGTCCGGCGCGAGGCAGGTCAGCCCCATGCGCCGCATATCATCGACAAAAACGGTCAGCTTTTCCGTCAGATGAATATCGAACGCCATCGACCCGGCATAGAATTCCGCCGGATAATGCGCCTTCAGCCATGCCGTCTGATAGGCGAGCAGCGCATAGGCGGCCGCATGGGATTTATTGAAGCCATAGCCCGCAAATTTGTCGATCAAGTCGAACAGTTCGTTCGCCTTGGCCGCCGGAATGTCGCTCGCCGCGCAGCCCTCGACAAAGCGCGACCGTTGCGCGTCCATCTCGGACTTCACCTTCTTGCCCATGGCGCGGCGCAACAGGTCCGCATCGCCCAGCGAGTAGCCGGCCAGTATCTGCGCCGCCTGCATCACCTGTTCCTGATAGACGAAGATGCCATAGGTTTCTTCGAGGATCGGTTTCAGGAGAATATGGGGATATTCAATCTCTTCCTGCCCGTTCTTACGACGGCCGAACATCGGGATATTGTCCATCGGACCGGGGCGATAGAGCGACACGAGCGCAATGATGTCACCGAAACTGGTGGGGCGCACAGCCGCCAGCGTCTTGCGCATCCCTTCCGATTCCAGCTGGAACACACCGACCGTGTCGCCGCGCTGGAGCAGTTCATATACCGCCGGATCGTCCCAGGCGAGCGTATCGAGATCGACCGTCACGCCGCGCGCCGCCAGCAACTGCACGGCCTTTTGCAACACGGACAGCGTCTTGAGGCCGAGAAAGTCGAATTTCACCAGCCCAGCGCCTTCGACATATTTCATGTCGAACTGCGTCACCGGCATGTCGGACCGCGGATCGCGGTAAAGCGGCACCAACTGGCTCAAAGGCCGATCGCCAATCACCACGCCCGCCGCATGGGTGGAACTGTGGCGCGGAAAACCCTCCAGCTTCATCGCATAGTCGATCAGGCGACGGACCTGATTGTCATTATCATATTCCGCCCTGAACTCGCTGACACCGTTCAGCGACCGTTCCAGCGTCCAGGGGTCGGTCGGATGGTTGGGCACCAGCTTGGCGAGCCGGTCGACCTGGCCATAGCTCATCTGGAGCACGCGCCCCGTATCCTTGAGCACGGCGCGCGCTTTCAGCTTACCGAATGTGATGATCTGCGCCACATGATCCGCGCCATATTTCTGCTGGACATAGCGGATCACCTCGCCACGTCGGGTTTCGCAGAAGTCGATGTCGAAGTCGGGCATCGACACACGTTCCGGGTTCAGGAACCGCTCGAACAGCAGGCCCAGTTGCAACGGATCGAGGTCCGTGATGGTCAGCGCCCAGGCGACCAGCGAACCGGCGCCCGAACCACGGCCCGGTCCCACAGGAATATCATGATCCTTCGCCCATTTGATGAAGTCGGCAACGATCAGGAAATAACCGGGGAAGCCCATCTGGATGATAATGTCGGTCTCGAACGTCAGCCGCTCGAAATAGGGCCTGCGCGCCTCCTCGCCGATGATCCCCGCCCTGGCGAGCCGCGCTTCCAGACCCGCCGTCGCCTGATCGCGCAGCATCCGCGCCTCGCCCTCAATGTCGCCGGCCAGGCTGGGCAGGATCGGCTTGCGCTTGGGCGCCGCCACGGCGCAGCGCTGGGCGACCACCAACGTATTGGCAAGCGCCTCGGGCAAATCATCGAACAGCCGCTTCATCTCGCCTGCCGGCTTCATCCAGGCGTCGGGCGAGCTGGTGCGCCGATCGGGCGTCTCGACATAGGCGCTGTCGGCGATGCACAGCATCACATCATGCGCTTCATGGAAATGCGGCTCGGCAAAGCAGGTGGGGTTGGTCGCCACCAGCGGCAGGTCGCGCGCATAGGCCATGTCGAGCAGATGCGGCTCCGCCTTGCCTTCGATCGGATCGAGGCGACGGCATATTTCGACATAAAGCCGCTCCGGAAACAGCGTCTCCAGCCGCTCGGCATAGGCGACCGCCGCGTCGGGCTGATCTTCGGCGAAGAGCCGCGCAAGCGCCCCTTCCCCGCCCGCCGTCAGCGCGATCAGGCCATCGGTTCGCCCCTCCAGCATGTCCAGCGAGACGTGCGGCACTTCCTCGACCGGGCGGTCGAGATGCGCCATCGACACCAGCGCGCACAGATTGTCGTAGCCCCTGGCGTCCTGCGCATAGAGCGCGACCCAGTCATGCACCGGCGTCGCATTGGCCGGCCGCCCCGGCCGCAGCACGCCCAGCATCGCGCCGATGATCGGCTGCACCCCTTCGCCCTTACAGGCGTCGGAAAAGGCCATCGAGCCGTAGAGGCCGTTCCGGTCCGTGATCGCGGCCGCAGGAAAGCCGAGCGCCTTGGCCTGTTTGGCGATCTTCTTGGGGTCGATCGCCCCTTCGAGCATGGTGAAGGAAGAAAAGACGCGAAGCGGTACGAAAGCGGCATGAGGCATGGCGTCACTCTAGGCGCCGACCATGAGTCGGCGCCAGCCCCCTCGGACTCGAAAGCTGTGGACAATCCGATCCGGCGCCAAGGGTTAAACAATTCCCAACCTATCGCACCTAAGCTCGCGCGACCATGCGTCTTTCCACCATCACCAACTGGGCCTATGGCGCGACCGTTGCGCTCACCCTGCTTTCGGGTACGACCATGCTCCTTGCGTCCGGCGCAGAGGAGCGCGAGCGCGCCGCCGTCGCCCAGCGCGCCACGTTCGATCAACTCACCGCGACGTTGGAAGAGGATGTTTATCGCCTCAGCGAACAGGCGCGCGGTTTCGTCGTGACCGGCAATCCCAGCCACATGATCGTCTATCGCCGCGAACTGGCGGAGTTGAAGTCGGTCGAGGACCGCGTCCAGCACCTTAAGGATGCCGGCGCCAGCGCGACCGAACTACAGGCGCTCCAGCAGGCGCTGCACTGGGCCGACGCATTGCTGGACGAGCAGGAGGTCGCGCTGAAGGCGGCGCAACAGGGCAAGGACAGAACCGCGCGGGCGATCCTGTTCGGGGATGAATATGGCCGCGAGATGGACCGGGTCGCGGCGCAGGTCGCCAAATTCCAATATATGCTCGACCATCGCACCGACCAGGCGGTGGCAACCGCAACCGACTCGGCGCGGCTGTGGCGCACCATGTCCGAAATCATGCTTGGCGCGACGGCCCTGCTGTTCCTGTGCGTTCTCTACTTCATTCTGAAACAGCGCATTCTTCACCCCGTGGTCCGACTGAGCGACGTCGTGACCCGCTTGGCCGCCCAGGACTATGCCGCCATTCCCCCCGACCTGCGCCAGGTCGATGAAATTGGGGATATGGCGCAGGCGATCCGCATCTTTCGTGAAAACGGACTGGAACGACAGCGGCTGGAGCAGGAACAGGAAGACAATCGGGCGATGCGCGACTTGCTGTCCCGCATGACCCAGCGGCTTCAGGGCTGCGACAATATGCGCGACCTGGCCGAAGTCGTGCGCCGCTTCACCCCCGAGATCGCACCGCTCTTCGCCGGCCGCCTTTACATTCAGGACAGCCGCAGCAGCATGATGCAGCAGGTCTGCCAGTGGGGCGTGCCGGCGCAGTCGCGCGCCGATTTCCCGCCCTCGGCCTGCTGGGCGCTGCGCCGCGGCCAGCCCCACCGCCCGGCCGGCGATGCAATCGACATTCCCTGTGACCATCTGGACGGAATGGCGGACGCGGCGACGCTTTGCATCCCACTGATCGCGCAGGGCGAAAGCATCGGCCTGCTCTACCTCGAGCGCGCGCAGGACGCGCTTCCCGACGAAGTCGCCCGAACCGAGAAATATATCGAGATGCTGGCCGAGAATATCGGCCTTGCCCTCGCCAACCTGCGTCTGCGCGACGCGCTGCGCGACATGGCGATGGCCGATGCGCTGACCGGTCTCGCCAACCGCCGCCATTTTGACGAGGTGCTGAAATTTCAGGTCGAACAGACCGAGCGGAACGGGACTCCGCTCTCCTGCCTCATCCTCGACATCGACCATTTCAAGCATTTCAATGACGAATTCGGCCATGATGCCGGCGACGCCGTGCTTCAGGCGGTGGGCGGCGTGCTGGGCCAGGCGCTGCGCGAAAAGGGCAACGCCTTCCGCCTGGGCGGGGAAGAGTTCGTGCTGCTGATGCCCGGCTTCCAGCCCGATCAGGCGCTGGAGCGCGCGGCTCAGGTTCAGCAGGAAATCCGTAATCTGCGGGTCGAACATCGCGGTAAGGCGCTGGGAGCGATCACGGCATCCTTCGGCCTTGCCGCCTTTCCCGACCATGGCGCCGCCGACCGACTGCTCCGCACCGCCGACGCCGCACTGCTGCGGGCGAAGCGGGATGGCCGGGATCGGATCGTGGTGGCGGCCGAACGCGACCCGTCGGCATCAGCTGCCGCCTAACATCGTCTCCAGCCGGCCTTCGTGCAGCCGGACCACGCGGTCCATCTTCTGCGCCAGCCGTTCATTATGCGTCGCGACCAGCGCAGCGGACCCTTCGCCACGCACCAGCCGCAGAAATTCGCCCAGGACGATGTCGGCTGTGCGCTCGTCCAAATTGCCGGTCGGCTCGTCCGCCAGCACCAGCGCCGGCCGGTTGGCGAGCGCCCGAGCAACCGCCACGCGCTGCTGCTCGCCCCCCGACAACTGGCTGGGCCGGTGGTCGAGCCG
>NZ_AYOY01000013.1 GCF_000508185.1 Sphingobium sp. C100
GGCGGCAACCACCCCATCTCGGCGGTGAACGGGCAGCTCCAGCCCGTCAGAAGGGTGTCGCGCTGGTCCAGGCGGCCTATGCGAATCTCGACGACGAGGAAGCCACCTACGAGGACATCAGGGTTCGGATGGCCGATCGCGCCGAAGCCTGGGACAGCGCGAGTGACCGCCCCCTGGCAGCGGACGAATGGCGCGCGGTGCAAATCCGCCAACTGTTCCGTCTTGCCCTCGAAGGCATGTTTTATTGGACGATCGGCGCACTCCTGCCTGGTCCTCGCTCGACGACACAACTGGCCCGGGCCTTCATCGGCGCTCTCGATAAGAAGTCATTGGCGGATAGTGCCGAAGCCTGGATTCTCGCATCAAAGGACGCAACCAACCCGGTGGAACGTCTTCGCGCCCTGCAGGGAGTCTTGCGTGACCAGGACCAGCTTCCAGCCGCTATCGTCGCTGCCCTCGCGCTCTGCCTGCGGGAAGCGCCGAACCAGGGTCATCCGTTCGAAAATCCGGATCGCTTGCCCCTGAGCCGGGCCAAGCGGGAGGCGCAAGGCTGGGGTGAGCTGACGCCGGCCGGTTTCGTCTGCCACATGCTCGAGATCTGGATCATGGCTCAGCACGCCTATTGGTCGGTAGGAAGAGGCCTTGCCGATGCACGCAATCGGGGCAAGACGATCCTGCGGTTGCGGATTGTCATGGACGAGGGCGGATGGACGCTGACGCCGGGCACCACCCGGCAGGGCAATCCGCCGGAGCCGACGCCGGACCGGCTGGAGACAGCCACCAGCCTGCTCGTCGAGTGCAGGCGACTCTAGAGAGCCGCTAGTGTCGCATCCGTGCAAGGAAATGGATGCGCGCTGCGATACAATGTTGCTGCGACCCGAGGGGCCTTCGAGTCGAAAGTTTCGGCGGCCTCCCACTTCCAAGCCTGTCCGGTCCTTACCGGGCAGGCTCTTTTTATGAGGTACGGGCGTGCCGCCAGCTCATGCCGGCAGCGCGCAAAGTCGGGCTTCAGCCGAACGCCGCCTCGTAGAAGGCAAGCCTCAGCGGCTCGTCCAGATAGGCTTCCTGCTCGATCCTGAGCGCTGAAGGGAAGACATCGCCGCCCGCGAGCCAGGCGGCTTCGGCATCCGGCGCCGCGACTACATCGGCGAGCGCAGTGGCAAGATCGAACCGGTCCACCGCATAGCCGGCGTTGAGCAGCGCGCCCTGCAGCGCGATCTCGTAAACCGCGCGCAGGGCGACCGACGCCAGCACGGAGGGGATAACGGCTTCCTCGGGATTGCTCGTGGCAATCCGGCACTGCTCGGCGTCAAGCGACACGGTGGTGCGGGATACGATCGGCCGGCTCGGATGCGCGGTGCAAAGGCCATCGGCGAGAACCGCGCAGGGCGCCAGGCTCTCGAGCAGCGGTCGATCCCAGCCGTCGCGGCGCCGCGTGGCCAATGCGGGAACGGCCTCCACGACCCCGGCGGGAAGGCTGCGCGCGAGGAACAGGATTTCCGGTGCGGTCGCCGCGACGCGCGTGTGACAACACCAGGCGCAGCGCGGACCGCATGCAGCTTCGGTCCGGATCTGCGCTGGGGTTCGCCGCTCGATGGTCGCATAGAGATAGCCGAAGAGCGGGTCGAGGGTGCCGGCGGAGCGCGCTTCGTCGATGGTGCGCCGTATCGAGCGCATCTCCCGGACGATCTCGCTGTCCGGGCTTATGTATGGGCGAGCCTCGCCAACAGACGAGGAAACCACGTCCGTCACGGCATGTTCTCCCGGCTATATTATCGTTATTTGCGCGCATTGAGATAGATAGATCATATCTGCCATTACTGCTACGCGCCGGTCCTCATTTCTTGTAATTTTACAGTGTTTTACAAAAGCAGCCCGTGACCCGCCGGGTTCGACCATGGAAGTAACCTGCGTAGCTGAAGGACGTCGAATGTTCAGCCCTGCGTTCAAACCAGACTGGCCTGCCGCCGCCGAACTCGGGCGGCAACTTCGCTTCGTCGACCCAGTGGCGCTCATGCACCTCTCGCGCGGCCTTACGTTCAATCCGCTCCGGTCAGCTGAAGTGCTGGACGATGTCCTCGTCCATTTCAACGAGACCAGCGGCTATGTCGCCGAGGTCGAAACCTGGGTTCGCGCAGGGGGGCTGCAGGCCGGGGCTTGCCCGGCTTATCCCGGCGGGCGGATCATCGCCGATGTAAGAGAGGCGGCGAACGCCGAGGGAAAGACAGCACACACTGCGGCTATCCTCAAAGAGGCGCGGGAGGCGGGCGTCGCGCCGGCCGTCTTCCTCAGCATGGTCTCGCCTCTCCTCGACGTCGCCATGCGCGTCGAACTGCCGATGCGCGCAATTCTGCACGGGAATCCAGCTCTCGCGTGCACTTACACGCTCTATCTCCACACGCTGTTGACCAGCGAGGGGGAGGCCTATCTATATTACGGGATCACCAAGCGGGGCTGGAACATCCGTTTCCACGAACACACCCGCGCGGCAGTCGCGACAGCGTCCAAACGCCTTTTCGCGCGCACGCTCAACGCGCTGATCGATGCGCGGATCGCCGAGCGCACCGGCAGGGCCGACGATCGGCCCAAGCTAGCGGGGCTGATTACCACCATTTGTGCCACCGGCTCTCTCGCCGGGAAGCGCATGACGCGGAGGCGGCTATGGTCGAGAAATATAGCCTCGCGTCCAAATATCCCCTCGGTCTCAACATGATCTCCGGCAGCGCAGCCGGGGCGCACAAGGTAGGTCAATCAACATCTGGGGAATGATAAACAAGACGCTCCGGCATGGCTCGCCAGAACGCCTCTAACGCGCCCGCGAAATCGTCGAAGTCGCTGTCAGTGATTTCGAGCCACCGATAATCGAGATAGAGCGTGCCGGTCCACGACTGGACGCCGAGCTTGCTCATAAAGTGCGGATAGGCCTTGTGCAGGCGGGTAAGCGCGGCACCCTTGCCATGTTTGTAGACGTTCACGACGAGGTTGCAGGCATCGATCTGCGGGTAGAAAGCCTGCTGCTTTGCCTGCCATCCAAACTCGCCAAACATGTCGAAAATCTCGATGGTCTTGGCGTTCCAGATGTTCTTGTCGATCCATTTCGTATCGACATAGTGCCGGAATTCATTGGCGAGATATTCGCGCAGCTCCTTGTCCCACTGATGGAACATGGCGGCCGTGGTGGCGAGGCGGACCTGTTTGCGCATCTCATCGAGCAACATGTAATGTCCGGCGGCATCACTCGTCACCGCATCTGCGATGTCGCCCATATCGGGCTCTTCACCATGATAGGGCGCTTTAATAGCCGCTTGCCAGGCATCCTCCTGATAGCGTTCAGCTTCACCTTCGATATCGTCGAACTGGGTGAGCAGGCGGCTTTTCGCTTCAGCACAAAAAACAGATGCCGCTCCACAATGACGGAACGGATATAATCGTGCATCTGCAACTCGATGGATCGTCGCCGCAGCACGGGAGTCACCGTATCCTGGCGCGATAGGCAGCGATCGCCCTGTTGCAGCCAGCTAGAGTGCCAATCGTGGAAGGATCGGAAAGACCCTCGTCGAATGACTTGGAATAGTAGTCCCGAACGCGGGGATCATCCGACTGGCCATATTGCCTGACCAGAGCGTCCGACCGCAGGGCTCCGATCTTCGACCGGCAGGTGCCGGCCAGCATCATCAGATCACCGCGTGCCTGGATCTGCGGGGTCTGCCAACTCGCGAGGCCACCGACCTCCAGCATGCTGTCCGTTAGTTCGGTCGCTGCGGTCTCGAGATTGAAGCCGGGTGGCGGAACGATGAGGGAAGAGAAGATAGGTTCGCCGGACGCCTCCATGCACGTGCGGCCATAGCCCAAAAGTGTATGCTTCAGGTCGCGGAGCTGAGCGTCGGTTTTCGCGCCGTCGGCCGCTGATTGAAGATCAGTCGCAAGCATGCGGCTCTGACGGTTGATCGCTTCGCCCTTCAAGCGCGCCACCGTCGCGGGCGCGACCGCCCAGGCCGCTGTCTCGGCGTTCAGCGCGGCTTCCGCCTTCACTGGCAAGTCCGGGTCGAGTTTCATGCCGAGTCTTTCGCACATGGGTGCCGTCACGACGAACTGCCCCACGCGGTTTAGTCGGTCCTGCTGCGCCTGGGTCTGTGCCATGGCCGGCAGCGACAGGCCGAGTGCAATCAAAAAAGAAATTATGCGCAATGGTTTCCCCCGAAACGGCCCTGCTCGGTCTAGCCCAATGAGACAAGACAGACCATCCCGGCCCACATACTTTAGGCAGCGTCTCCGAGCGCCGTCATCTTCCTTCGAGTAGCTTCCCCAGGACCGCCTCCGCCGTCGCCATGGGTACGAACATCCGCGTGCGATACTGGATGATCTCGGTGAAGCAGCCGATCGACTTGAGCCACGGCAGACGGTCGTGCGGGCAGCCGACGAGCTCGATCCGCTGGGAGCCGTTGACGACCGAGCGCTTGATGGTGAGCGGGAACGGATGCGACACGTCGACGCTGCGGCCCGCGGACACCGCCTTCGCGACCGCGTCGGGCGGCAGCGTATCGGACCGATCGATCCCGAGCTTGGTGAAGAGCTGGGGCACATGGTCGTCGAAGACGAGACGGCCGAGCCAGGACTGCCCTTCCCCGTCGACGATACGGTTGACCGCCATGTGATCGCTCGGAAGTGCCGACCAGATCGGCAACAGCAGCCCCGTGGCCAACCGGATCGTCTCGCTGTCGACCGTCTCCCGGGCGATGTCCACTTCCTCCGACCAGGTCGCCGTGAAGGCCTCGCGGGTCACCTCCTCCCAGGAGGATTCGTAGAGATCGTCCTCGCGCATATATTCGTTGCGCGTAGGTCGCATCATCTCGACGCGCGGGATCGGCGTGCCTTCCTTCTCCTCCATGAGCGAGCGCGCCCGCGTCCTGAGCGCCGCCTTGCCGGACTTGCGGTTGATCATGAAACCGGCGCTGGCATCGCCGTCGGCGATCCTCAGGATGCGCTCGAGGGAAACAGGGTTGCGGCGCCGCGCGATCTCGATGGTGAGAAGATGCGAGGTCGCGCCGGTGCGGGGATCGGTCCGCAGTACGACGTCGTCGAGGAGGGTCGCCTTGTCGACGAGGATCGTCTCGACGCCGACATCGAGCCGTCCCGCCTCGCGCGCGGCCGAGACGCGGGTTTCGATCAGCGACAGGAACTCGTCGAAGATGCTGTTCTGCAGCGCGATCGGCAGGGCCAGGATGCGGTTGAGCCAGCGCTGGATCGGCGGCATCTCGTCCTTGAGCACGCCGTCCTTGTCGCAAAGCTCGAGCCCGGTGCGGTGCTGGAAATCGTCGAGCGTCGTGCTCGAAAGCTTGCCCGCGGCGAGCAGGTCGAACCAGGAGAGGAGCGCCGCGCAGGCATATTCGCTCTCGAGATTGTCGGCCGGGTCGAAGAGCCCCTGCCCGCCCGTCTGCCGCTGGCCGCGCGTCAGCGCACCGAGACTGTCGAGACGGCGTGCGATCGTGCTGGTGAAGCGCAGCTCGCCCTTGCAGTCAGTGGTCACCGGCCGGAACAGCGGCGTGGTCGCCTGGTGCGTGCGGTGGGTTCGGCCCAGGCCCTGGATCGCGCGATCGGCGCGCCAGCCGGGCTCGAGCAGAAGGTGGACGCGCTGCTCCTGGTTCATCACGTCGAGCGAGGCGTGGTAGCTTCGCCCCGTGCCGCCGGCGTCAGAGAAGACCAGCATGCGTTTCTTGCCGGCCATGAAGGCAGCGGCCTCGGCCTGGCTGGTGCGCGCCGAGCGGCTTTCCAGTTTCTGGCGGCCGTCGCTTACCGTGATGAGGCGCTTTGTCCGGCCCGTGACCTCGGCGACATTGTCGTGCCCAAAATGTTCGAGCAGCGCATCAAGCGCCGACATGATCGGCGGCATGGCGCAGAGCTTCTCGATGAGGTCATCGCGCGCGGCCTGAGCCTCGGGATTGTAGACCGGGTGGCCGTCGTCATTCACCATCGGCAGAGAACGCGGCGTGCCCGTGTCGTCCTTGAACACGCGCATCTGACGGGTCGGGAATGCGCGCTCGAGGTAATCGATGATGTATTCTTTGCAGTCGCAGTTTATGTCGAGCGTGGCGGCGGGGGGCGCAGGGTTCCTTCGGGTTTCCATGATTTCACTCCAGATAATTGCCTGACAAGGTTGAATGCTGGGGCCGTTAGGATTGTCGGCACCGCTGGAATGGTGCAGGTTGTAGAAAATCCCCGAGGCAGTCGTTCGTCGCTTTCAATCGAGGTCCCGATGCAAGGCTGTCCGCCATGGAGATCTGCCATGCCGAACAAACTGCCCAAGCGCCCCATTATCGTTTTTCTCGCAGGGATTTTTCTGGGCTTGCCCGGCGTCGCAGGCGCAGTGACATTGACGTCATTAAAAGGCATGGATCTCGAAGGAAGCTATGGCTCGTATGCGCCGCGTGGCGATTGCTCTCGAGGGGCGAGCCTTGAGATCAACGAAACCGGCTTTACTTTCAAAGCGTCTGGTCAGACTGTAAAAAGCACCCGGTTTGAGTACGCGGCTTCGTTTCTTGGCCCGACCTATGAAGGCGTTAGCGCGGTCTTTTTTCCTTTTCCTGTCAATGCCAACGATTTCGGACGCGTGATCTTGACGGTCAATGACGACGAAAAGCGAGGCGTAGTCCGCCTTGAAGCAGACGTCGCGCCTGGACAGCGCCTGGATCCGTTCAAGTCAGCGCTCGTGTCGCAATCCCCACTGCTCTTGTGCAAGGGGTCTGGGCCGGCATCTGCTGCTTCAAAAGCACCTCTGCAAGCAAGGCCAGTCTTGGGAAAACCGACGCCGCTAGCCTGGACCAATCTTGCGAGTTCCATAGGAAAATTCCAAAGTGATTCCGATCCCAACGGAATAGATCTTTTGACAAGTGGTCCGATAGCTGACGCGATACGTTCGCGTTTGGGCCGCAAAATAGACCTGCTGGCCAGCAATCTTTCGGCGATATCCGGTCTCCAACGACAAGGATCTCTCTATTGGGTTACGGGAAATGCGCCGCATCAAGGCGGTGTAGAGCAAGCCTATGTTTTGCTTGATGCAAATCGCCGTGCTGTTCAAATTGGCCTTTGGGAAAAGGGAAAGTTGACGGTCTATGCGCCTCAAGGAGGCCGCTTGCCCGTGCCCCAGGACATTGCTCGCCTGCTTATGGACAGCCCACCTGAGGACGCAGTGCCGCTGCCTGGGACTGCTTGGGAGGTCGTGCCGGTCCAAGGTCGCGCCCCAATGGCCTATGTCGATGTAGCTGCTTCGCCAAACATCAAGTCGTTTAGCCTGTTTTGTGAAGGCAACCGCCCCATGATGGCCATGCTCCTTAACAAGCCCGCGACGGTGCCGCGCGTTACGGTTACATGGAATTTTGCTGGTCGATTAATTGACATTCCGACCGGCCGCGCGAACGCTCAGAGCACGTTTTGGCAGGCCAACCTCACTGGTTCCCAACTCATTCCGATGCTTCTCCGTCAAAACGGTTCGGTTATGCTACGCATCAACGGCCGCCTCGAAGGCGAAGCTTTGTTGGCGGGAGCGCCACTGGCGCTTCGAACTGCGATGCGGACCTGTGTCAAATTTTGACATGACCTCCTGCACGTATTTCCTGAAGCATTGATAGTAGATCGTCGCTTTGCGGCTTGAAGCGCCCGGGCCTGATGGCGGGTGCGCCGTGAGCCGCGAGGATTTGCAGCTTCTCCTCGGGATCGGCGCGCAAATAGGTCTCGGTGCTCTGGATGCTGGCGTGGCCGAGCCACAATGCAACCTTGCGAATGTCCCCGGTCGCCGCGAGCGTGTGCATCGCACAGGAATGCCGCAGCACGTGCGGCGTAACCCGCTTGCCAAGGATCGACGGCTGCTTCGTTGCCGCGGTCTTGACGTGCTCGGCCAAACGGAACGCAAATCCGTCGCGGGTCATGGGCTGCCCGTTGGCATTGAGGAATATCTCGGCAGCTTGCGCGTCGGGCCGTATCGCAAGCCACGCGCGCAATACGAACTGGGTCTCTTTCCAGAGCGGCAGGACCCGTTCACGCCGACCCTTGCCCATGATGTGCACGGTGGACAGGGAGCGGTCCGGGAAATCGCGCAGCTGCAGCGTTACGAGTTCCGACACTCTCAGCCCGCCGGCATAGGCCAGATGCAGCATCGCGCGATCGCGGGTGCCAAGGCGTGTCCGGGGATCCGGGGCATCGAGCAAAGCCTTGATCTCGGCCCGGTCGAGGTAGTCGATCAGCGCCTTGTCGGTCTTCTTGGTCGGGATCGATCTGACGCGGAGGGCCAGATCCAGGCAGGCCGGAATCCGATACTCGATGTACCGGAAGAAGGACCGGATCGCGGCGAGCCTGCCATTGCGGGTCCGCACACAGCTGCCGCGCCCGGTCTCGACATGGTCCAGGAAAGCCATGATCATGTCGGGGCCGAGATCCTCGATCTCAAGATCGGTCGGCCGACGCTTCAGCCGATCGGCAGCGAACTGAACGAGGAGGACGAAGCAGTTGGCATAAGTCTTCACTGTGTGCGGGCTGACAGCACGTTCGCGTGGCAGATGCTCACGCAGGTATGCCGAGAGATGCGGAGCGAGCGCCGTCATGCCGCCTCTCCCCGGTAAAGCTGCTCGCTCGCAGCCGCAATGTCGCGCAGCAGCACCGGAGTGGCCTCGAGATACCAGTACGTGTTGGCGACCGACGCGTGCCCCAGATAGACACTGAGACCGGCCATGTGGTGAGCGATGGCCTCCCTGTCAGGTGGGCAGGACTCAAGGGAACGGACAGCGAAGGTGTGCCGCAGATCGTGGAGTCGCATGCCCGCCGTACCGGTTGGTCCACGATATCCGAGCTGCCGGGCCAATCTGACGAACACGACGTGGGCGCGCACCTTGTGCGGTGCCCGTCCCCGGATAGTGACGAACAGGTCGTTGCCCCTGGCCGCGTGCTTCTCGCGGAGGGCGAGATAGGCTTCGAGTGCTTGGCGCGTCGATGGCTGCAAGGCAATCAGCCGCTGCTTGCCAAACTTGCCGTTGCGGACGATCAGGCCATCCTCGACCAGATCTTTGCATTGTAATGCGAGGGCCTCGGAAATCCGGAGACCTGTCGCCGCCAGCAGCCCGAACAGGTAATGGTACGTGTGTGGGCTGATCGTGCCTTGGGGTGGAACGTCCAATGCAGCAGTCATGATCGCCCGCACCTGGTCCGGCTCAATGATGGTCGGCGTCGGGCGTGGCCGCTTGCCCCGACCGAAGACGCCGGCAGGCGGAACTTCGTGGCCTGAATCTTCGGCGTGAGCGAAAAGGCTGAAGTTACGTGCGGTGTCGAACCTCCGGCGGGCCACATATTGTGAGCTCGACGTATGGCACCAGTCGTAGATGCGCTGGACCTGAGTGTGCCGATCGCCGAAACCCCCGGCGTAGGCGGCGTACAGGCGCAGCATGCGTTCCTGTTCAGAGAACTTCAGCCCGAGGCTGCGATGCAGCGCCACGTATCTGGAAATGTGGATGTTCAGCATGACTGTTCTCCCGGCCAGGGCTGCGCGATCTTCATGAGCATCGGCAGATCGACCTTGGCGTAGATGGCAGTGGTCTCGGGCGAGCTGTGACGCAGGATGGTCCCGACGGACTCCAGGCCTGCGCCCGCGCGCAGCAGGTTGGTGGCAAGCGAATGCCGGAATATGTGCGACCCGGTCGGCACTCCTTCGATCCCACCGCGGTCGCGCGTACGAGCGACGATGCCCGCTATCTCAGCGGACGAGCGGAATGGCCGAAACGGTGCTTGTGCACGCAGGAACAGATGCTCTTCGGCGGCCTTCGGGCGGGCTGCCGCAAGATATGCCAGGATCGCGTCGCCAACATCCTGCGGCAATGGCAGGCGGTCCGGTCGACGCGTCTTGCCCTTGACCGTCAGGTGGCCGGATCGCCAGTCGATGTCGTCGAGACGCATGTTCTGAATATCGGCAGCCCGCAGGCCGAGCCTGGCGAGCAGGAGAATGATGGCCTTGTCCCGGACTTCCACCGGACGATCTGTCGGACAGGCCGCAATGATCCTCTCGATCGTTGCCGGGTCGACGTGGCGCGGCAGCGTCGAAAGGCGGTAGCGCTGTACTGATGGAACTGCATGCAACAATGCCGGCCGGCACTCGCCACGCACGACCAGAAACCGGATGTAGCTCCTCATTATCGTGACGAGCAGCGATGCCGACCCCGGCGTCTCCTTGCTTCGTCGTTGGAATGCGCTCCTGAGTCCGGCGGCATCCCATTGCGAAGGCTCGCCCAGCATTGGCATGAGCCGTCTGATATCGGTCCGGTAGCGCCGGATCGTCTCGTCCGTGGCGCCGCGGTGTTGCTTGAGCCATGCCAAGTAAGCCGACATGTGCGGGTCATCGTCCGCCACCGGTTCAACCAATGGGATGGCGCCCCGGCCTCGCAGGAACTCGACGAAGTGCCGTGCGCATCGCCGCCGCCGCTTGGTGCCCGTTGCGACCAACTTGCCCCGCTTGCGCCAGACCGGGCATCGGCAATCATGCGCTGCATAGTGGTCGATGATCGTGTCATCGATATCGATCCATTGGCGCCGCGCCATGCGAAGCCAGGCCACGAAATGCTCGGCCTCGGACCGATAGGCCTGTGCCGGTCCCTCGGCAAGTTGCAGGCGATCGATCGCATCGGAATAGTCGGCGAGGTGCCGTGGCAGATCGTCGATCCCGTCGTCGACTTCGACGTAGCCTTGATCTTCCAGGAACCGGACGAAGCGCCTGACCCTTGCTGCTTGGTCAGCCTTGTAGTGCGCTTGCTGCGCCGAATACCGGTGGCACCGGCACCCATGCTTTTCGAACCGCCGGACAGCCCGATCGTCAATCGTGCGGATGGCGATCCTATGCAGGCCCAGCCAATGCAGGAAATGGCGGACCGCCGCGCCATACAGAACCGCACAGCCTGACTTCTCGTCGAGCGACTGAGAGGAGAGGAATGTGGTGAGAAGGGTGCCGTGACTGGGCGGGTCTTCGACCCGGAGCGGGGCCGCTCGAAACGGCAATGATGATCTTGATCGCATGTTGGTTCCTTCGACTTGTTGAGGTCGAGGGAACCGTAATTATCTGGAGTGAAATCATGGAAAACCGAAGGAAACCTGCGCCTCCCGCCACCACGCTCGACATAAACTGCGACTGCAAAGAATATGTTTAATGTTGAGCTCAACATTAAACGTACTCACGCGGACTCAGATCAATCTCCAAATTCGCGCGCTCGTCGGGAGAGAGGTCGCCAAGGCGCCGGTCGAGGATCGATTCCGCGGTCGTCACCAGCTGAAGGACCACCGACTGCCCGGCAGCGAGATGGGCCTTCGCCGCCGCGATCACGGTCGGAAGCTTCATGGAGAGGAGGAGCTGACCGAAGAAGCGCTGCTTGGTCGACTCGAAGCGCGAGCGCGCCGATGCCTTCGCCCCGCTGTTGAGGGTCGCATTTTCGAGCCCGTCGACCACCGCGGTCAGTTCGAGCGCATGCTCCATGTTGCGGTGGATGATGCCCCAGGCATCGGCATAGGCGTCGTAGATCGCGATCTGTTCGCGGGTCAGCTCATGGCGCAGGATGTCATATTCGACGCCGGCGAAGCTGAGCGCGCGGGACGTGTAGAGGCCGAGCGCCTTCAAATCGCGGGCCACCAGTTCCATCGCCGCGATGCCGCCCTTGCGTATGCCCTGGATGAACTGCTCGCGGTTGCTGAACGCCGTTTCGGGTCCCCAAAGGCCGAGCCGCACGGCATAGGCAAGATTGTTGACGTCGGAAGCGCCGGTCGCCGAGGCATAGAGCACGCGTGCCTCGGGCAGGTGGTTCTGGAGCAGCACGCCGCTGATGCCCTGCTGCGAGCCCTCCTTCTTGCCGAGCGCGCCCTCGCCTCCCGCGACACCGCCCATTTCATGGGCCTCGTCGAAACCGATCACGCCTTCGAAGTCGTCGCCTGCCCAGTCGATGATCTGCTGCAGACGGCTATGGTCGCCGCGTGCCGAACGAAGGGTGGGATAGGTGACGAAAAGCACGCCCTGTTCGAGCGGGATCGCCTGATCGATCTTCCAGTTGGCGAGAGGCTGGATATCGGCCGCAAGGCCGCCGAGCGCAGTCCAGTCGCGGCGGGCGTCTTCGAGCAGCGCCTCGTTCTTGGAGATCCAGATGTTGCGGCGCCGACCCGCAAGCCAGCTGTCGAGGATGCAGGCCGCGACCTGCCTGCCCTTCCCCGCCCCGGTGCCGTCGCCGAGGAAATAGCCCATGCGGTAGGCGCGTCCGTCGTTCGCTTCCTCGAGACCGACGCCCTCCTTGGCGGGCCTGAACTTGCCCGGCAGGAACTGGTCCCAGGCATGGCCGGCATAGACGACAGTCTCGAGCTGCGAAGCCGATAGCAGGCGCTCGGAGACGGTCCGCTCGGGAAGCCTCGGGATGTAAGCTGGGATCGGGGCGGCGATCGAGCCCATCGCGACCGATTCGACAAGCGCGGTCGGATGTTCGCCGGCGGCGTCGAAGGTGATGCGGCTCGGGCGATAGGGAAGATAGACGCCGACCTGGTCGAGCAGCGGCGCGGGCGTGTCGAGCGACATGTAGTCGACCGGCAGCACATTGTTGCGCACGGGAGCGTGATAGGGCCGTGGCTGCGCGCGATTGCTCTTCATGGCGCGGAACAGCGAGGGACTGCTCGATCGCTTCGGGGCGGGCGCGGCCGCGGTGCCGAGCATCCCGCGTTCATGGATCGAGAGCGCGCCGATGAGTTCGCGGATCGAGGTGCGCTGGATTGTCGCGGGGATGGTTGTCCCGGGAACCTTGTCGATGACGAAGAGCCGGACCGCGATGCTGGTGCCGTGCTTCAGATAGCATTTCTCGAGCCGCACCAAGGTCCGCACGGTCACATCGCGCAGCGTGGTCTCGAAGAGGTCACGCATGCGCGCATTGGGTCCGAACCAGTCAGGCATGATGGCGACCAGCCGCCCACCAGTGCGCAGCCGGCGAAGCGCTGCCTGAAGGTGACGCACGGCGGCATGGGCGTCGGCGCCGAGCCCCACCGAGCGCGAGAAAGGCGGGTTCATGAGGATCAGGCTGGGACGCGGTGCCGCGGCCAGGCTCGAATTGATCGTCGCACCGTCGTGGCCGGTGACTACCGCGTCGGGGAAAACGTCGGCGAGGCGCGCGCGGCGAGCCGGTGCGTATTCGTTGAGCTGCAGGGCGGCGAAGCCTCGGCAATGTGCCACGAGGAGTCCGTTGCCCGCGCTCGGCTCGAGGATGACGTCATCGTTCTGGATATTGGCGAGCAGAACCGCGACGGCAGCGAGATCGACGGGCGTCGAGAATTGCTGCCATTCGATCTGGTCCTCGCTGCGCACGGTCTGCGTCGGCAGCCGGTCGAGCAGATCGCAGGCGGACGCAACGTCATCGAGCGAGCGCAGGGGATAGGGCCCGAACTGGAGGTGATGGGCAAGCGCGTGCTCCAGAATCTCGAAGCTGTCGCGCTGCGTCCAGAGCCCGTCGGCGTCCGTCCCGCCATAGCCCTCGACCATGGCCGCATTGAGGTCCGCCCTCGTGATCGGGTCGCTGGAGCGGAGACGGTCGACGAGAAGCGTGGCCGCGCGGCGTTCGGCCGCGGTGGCGGTATCGAAGAGATCGGACATTGAGGGGTCTCCGGACTGGCTGCCCCATCGGCAGCATCAATCCTTCGACCCCCCTTCCCTTTTCACGATTGCCCGACTGCGGCGAGGCTTGGTTGGCGCTGGCGGGACAGGGCTCGGGCCCCGCTGTTTGCCGAACGCTATCGCGCGTCCCGGCCGAACTGGCTGATGAGGCTCAGCCAGTGTTGCCGTTCGCCGTCGCTCGCCTCGGCGTCCCCGATGATGGAATGGCGAACGGGCGCGATCCCAGTGAAGCCGAGTAGATTTCGCGCCCAGCTCTTGAGGCTGTGGGCACGGTAGTAGAATCGATAGAAAGGGGCCGGCATTCCCATGGTCACCGCGACACGTGCCGGTCGGCCGCAGAGCAGCTTCGCATTCCGATCCGACACGGTTTCGTCGATCGCGAAGCCCGGCCGCATAACCTGTTCGAGAAAGGCCTTGAGGAGCGCCGGTAGGTCGCCGAGCCAAAGCGGAAAGAGGATGACCAGATGGTCGGCCCATCTGATGTCGATCTGCGCGTCGTGGATGGCTTTTGCGGGATCGGTCTCGCGCCATTCGTTTGCCGAGCGCAGGATGGGGAAATCCAGAGTCGCGACGTCGATCCGCCTCACTTCATGGATGGCGTCTTCTGCCCCGGCCGCATAGGCGTACGCGAGCGCATGGATGAACCGCGCGCGGTCCGGATCGGGGTGGCCATCGATGATCGTGATGCGTGCCATTCGAGCCTCCAGGCAAGGCGTTCCTCCGAAGCGCAGCCTCCCGCAATCCGGATGTTTCCGAATGCGTGCGCGGCAGTCGGTTATCGCCGGCTCAGTTCGAGGACCTTGGCCCAATCCTTGACGCGCTCTGGCGGCATGCTTCTGATTTTGAGGCCAGGGCGGGCATAGCGAAGGGTCGCGCGCTCCGCGGCGATCGCCCCTTCGGCGTCGTTGTCGGCGGCCAGGATCAGCGAGGTCAGCGTCTCGGGCAGTAGGATCTGGTCGAGACGACGTGCGCCCAGGCTCGCCCAGCAGGGGATGTCGTGAAGGAGCGTGAACGCCCGGGCCGTTTCGAACCCCTCGGCGAGTGCCAGGACATCGCCTCGCCCTCCCCCTTGCCAGGCACCGCGCGCCGGTCGGCCGAGCATGAGCTTCATGCGATAGCGCGCCGTCACTGGATCGAGGAATATGCGCTGCACCGCTGTCAGGCGCCGGCCCTCGCGAACCGCGACCAGCAAGGCGGGATGGTAGGTCGTCCACGGCTTTGGCCGGTAAGGGCAGCGCGGGTGAAACCGCAGATCCTGGCTGATCGGCATGAGGTGCCTGATCCCGAGATAGCGCTCGGCAAGCGTGCCGGCGACGGAAAGCGCCTCGTCCCATAGCCGGCTCGCATTGCCCGCCTGAGCCGCCGGGTTGTCGGTGTAGGCAAACCGCCCCCGGCTGGGCACGCGGCGCAGTTCCCGAAGGATGTCGTCACGGTCGCATCCGGCAAAGCAGGTGACGAGGATGCCTCGATTGCCTTGCCGGATGGAGAGGCTTGGGGTGCTGTCGGCGTGGGCCGGACACGGACACATCGCCGTGCGACCGTGCCAGGTTCCGCCCAGCGAGCCGACAAGATCGACGAGTTCCTGAGTGGGTTTGAGCGCGACCAGGGCCATTGGCTGCTCCTTTCGCGGTCCTTGCTCCCCCTTGCCTCTCTCCTTGGTCGCTCTATCCTGGCCGCCAGCCTGTCGGTGATGCGGAACCGTCGAGCTGCTACTCTCAAAGAATCAAATCTTAAAAACGCCCAAGCGGAGCGCGGGAGCTTCATAGATTCATGGATTCTAAGATTCGGGCACCATTTGTGACGGCAAACCAATAGCTTGAGTGCTCTCCTTGTGAGGATGCGGGGGCTTCTGCGTGAGTTCTCGGGGGCGTCTATGCGAGGCGATGGGGGCAAGAGCCTGAGCGATCGGGGGATAATGTGAGTTTTCGGGGGAATCAGGCGAAGCGGGCGAAGCGGGCTTAAGAGCAGTTTCGAAAGCCCTGAATCGCTGGGCGTTTTGCTGTCCATACGATGGCTGGCCGGCGATCCCGATGTTTATGTGAGCATGTGGGGGACCGAATTGGCGGGAGGCCGATCTTTGTGTGAGCGCACGGGGGCGGAGCCTTCTGTGAAGAGTATTCGAAATAAGGAATTCCCCCGCCTTTGTGTGAGCGATGGGGGGTGGCCAAGAAAACTCAATTAAAACAGCGGGATGTAGGGATCTATATGTGAGTCGCCGGGGGCATCGGCTCGTCGGGTCGGAATCCCCTCCCCGGCCCTTTCCAGGCGGACAAAAGTTCTATGTGAGTTTTCGGGGGAGCGGACGCGACTCGGCCTGTTTGTGCGAGTCGGCAGTTGGGGGCCCTTTGTCTTTATGTGAGTGCGTGGGGGCTGTCGGCCGAATGGTGCCAGCGAGGTTTATGTGAGCGCTCAGGGGCACGTCTATGTGAGTGAACGGGGGGGCTGTTCTCTTTATGACAAGCTGATGTTATGCAACTCACATGAAGCTCGATTCGGACACGGTTGAAATCGAGGTTCCGCCTGACCTTGAGGGTCTGAGCCGGACGTTGCGGGTGGCTGACGTGATTCGCCGCCGCGACCTCGACTTTGTAAGTAAACCCGGGGAATTAGTCGAATCCGAGTTCGAGACCGGGTCGTTGAGCGCCGCGGGAAGAAAGGCTTTTGCGCTGATGTTGCGCAAGGCTGGACCGGAAGCCGGGGAAGACAGCAAGACCTTCACGATCACCAAGAAGGAACTGCGCGGCACGCATAAGGGCAATGAGCGCATCCAGCCGGTGATGGATGAACTGCTGCGCGTCATTGTTCGTATCCGGACGACCTCGAAGAAGGGCAAGCCTGCGATCATGTCGCAGTCTTTGCTGTCGAGCTGCGTGGAGGAAATCTCCGAGGACGGCATGAGCGTCGTCGAGTATCAATTCTCCGAGAGTTTCAAGCGCGTAATCCAGCGTTCGGATTATTATGCGCGGGTGAATCTCGGCGTGATGCTTGCGCTTCAGTCGCGCTATTCGCTCACGCTGTATGATCTTGGCTGCCTGATCATCAATCGCCAGAACCGTGTCGTCAAAATGAACGTCGATGAACTGCGGCGGCGGCTCGGTGTGCCTGACGGCAGCTTCAAGAACTTCGCCGAATTTCGGCGCGACGTCCTCGCAAAATCGAAGGCGGAGATCGACCAGCTCGCCGATTTCATCGTGGAGTGGGAAGAAATCAGGGGATCAGGGCGTGGGCGGCCGGTTGAAGCGGTCAAGCTGACCTTCAGTCCCAAGGATCCTGTCGATCAGGAAGAGACCGCCAAGGAGCTCGATCGGCCGAAGGTCGGACGGCGGGCCAGGCGCGATGGCAGCGTCGAGCAGATCGCGGCGATCCCGGCGGCGGCTCCGGTAGCGGCGCTGGCTTCGAGCAAGCCCTTCCCCACAGGATCCATGCATTTCTGCGGGGATCAGCGTTTGCTCACGATTGTCGCCGATTTTGGAGGTGGTTGGGACAAGGACCTGATCGCCGGCGCGTTTCGGGAGAAGATGGGAGACAAGCTGAAGACGCTGACTGGCGTGCCTCTCTACAGATCGTGGGAAGGGTTCTGCAAAGCTTTCGTTGGAGCCCGGGGTCGGCCCTAGGGGAAGACCCCCTCCCCCGATTCCTCACATAAAGCGTAATAGCGCCTATTTGGGCGTGCCGCCCTCCCCTTCTACCAGATCGATCAGCGCCATGATTCCGTCCGGGAGGCTGAGATTGCGATCGTCGCACCAGCGCACGAGGCGGTCGCGCTCCGGGGGCGACAAGCGCATGCTGATATGCAGAGAACGAGCTGGCCCGCGCTGCGGTTTGCGCTTGGGCGTGACGCCTAGTTCTGCAGGAATTTGGTGGAAATAGTTCGCCGGCACAGCCGTGCCAGCGGGTTCACGTTGCACAGGAGGTGCGCCGCCGGGCTTGGGCGCTGCGGTTGCGGCTACGAGGCCCCGAAGGCGGTCGGCTGGCGCTTCGGGCTGTTCCAGTCGCTGGCGTGTAGAGCTGATGATATCGCCCATGCTGCTTGCGGCGGCCTTGTCTTCAGGCATCCACGGCCTCCTTGTTCTGAATTTCGCTGAGAATATCGGCAAGGACGCTTTGGGCGATGCGCCTGGCCTTTTCCGTCTTGGCGAGGTTGGCGGCTTCGACTTCAGCGAGAGTCATCCGGTAATTGGACATGGCGCGGAAGGCATCGAGCGTGAACATCTGGTCTGTGAAAGTTGGCAGGGCCTTCCTGATCTGCCCGTCGATCTCCCATTCGGCCTTCGAGCGGGCCACCTGCCCCGTCTGCGTGATGAGCACGCGGTACGGCACGCCACGGCACATCTTCTCGAGCATGTCGCTGGTTTCGACGGTCCGCTCGAGATCGAGCCGCGAGGAACGCGTGGGGATGACGACGAAATCCGAGTCCATGGCGGCGTAGGCCGTCTTGAAGTTCGAGGTTCCCTCAGAATCGACGACGACGAGCTGGGCCACTTCTCGGGCCCGAGCGATTGCGCCGCCAATATCGGAATCTCGAAGCTGCGAGGCGTCTTCGACGGCGATGCGCGAATCCCCTCCCCTGCCCGCTGCGATCCGATCCCGGTGCCAGTTGAGCAAGCTGTTCTGGCGGTCTGCGTCGAGCATGAAGACTGAACCGCCAAGCGCTTCGAATTCTGATGCCAGGGCGAGTGCGAGTGTCGTCTTGCCCGCCCCTCCCTTGCTCTGCGCGATAGTGATGACTGGCACGAAGGAACTCCCTGTGGGTCGAAGGCGCGGCACCCATGTAGCGTAAGATGGGCAGCGCGACACAATTGATATGCGCGGTGCATAGCGCCTGTGGATGCGCGGTGCAAGGCGTGGGCGCGGCTATAGTCGCAGGCGTAGGGCAAAGCGCGTATGCGAGCACATTGGCCAGCGCGTGCGCCATCGACAGCGCACGCGCTGGGAAAAGCGAGGTAGAAGGTGACAGCGCTGGGTACAGCGTCGCAGCATTACACGGCGTGAGCGCGTCACCTAGCGCGATGGCGTTACAACCCGCCAGCGCGACACCCAGCGCACGACAAAGCGCGGCACACAATGCGGCACATGCCAAAAGCCCGCAGAAATCAAGGAATCCGACGATGCCGACGCTGTGAGCTAAGGGACCCGGAGCGTTGCCATAGCGGAGTCAATGGCGCGCAAGCAGGCGATCGATCTCGGCCATTTCTTCGTCAAAGGTGTCGAAGATTGCCGACAAGCTCGGATCCGCGGGTAGGGGAGGGGGGCCAACCTTGGTCGGCCGCGCTTCGGGGATGCGTATCCGAACGTAACCGCAAGATTGGCCGCCAGGAATCTCCCCAAGGTGCGCGGTCGGGTAACCTCGACCACCAGACTCGCGGCAACACCACGGACCAGAAGCTTGCTGACTCCGGCCACGCTCAACTTCAACGCCTCCGGGACGAACTGCGGCGAAAGAATTGGACGATGAATAGAGAGAGGCAGGGGAGGGAAGGGTCCCTGCGCGAGAGAGGATAGCGTGCTGGGCGTCGCGATAGAGACGCTTGAGCTCATCGAGCCGTTCGGACCCTGAGACAGCCGCACCATGAAGCGATCGTACGCCCGCCAACCAGTCCGCGTCGGAAGGACGTGGCTTCAACCGCAACGTCTTCGCACCCCCGCACAGGCAGGGGAGGGGGCCTGCTCCACGCGATAACGGAGAACATCGGTTTCCCGCCGATCTGATATGTCCATTACCCAGCGCGCGGAAGCGCGGGGCGAACCGATCGGTCGCCCCCCGGGGCCTGAAGCCAATTATGGCTTCTATCGCTCGACGAACCGCGCATTGGTGCAAAACTGGGCAAATGAACGTGGGTGGACGGGCTCGGCTGGCAAAATCGTCCTCAGAAGCCCGCACAGCGCGATTAGGGGGTGCTCCCGTAGTCGGGGCTGCTTCACGCTCGTGTTGGCGCTGTAAGGGGCGTTTGCAGGGACAAACTTTTTGCCGGTTTTCAGGCCTAGTCGTCCGATCGATCGTCATAGCGCGCCAGCAGAGCATCAATCCGGGCGAGGGCGGCATCATAGTCCTCAATCGCCTCGCTGGAAAACCGGACCGGGTCATCGGCCAGCGGTGTAGGCGCAACGGCTGGTCTGCCGCGCATGACCGAATAGAGCTTGACCCCCGACAGGGTTTCAACGGCCAGATCGCCTCCGTCTGCCAGCGCGGCCAGCATGGTCCGGACCCCGAGCCGGGTCGCGCCGAGCACGGCCTCGATCTGGGACGAGCGCAGCGGGCCAAAGCCGGAGAGGAGGCCATAGAGCTGCTGCGCGCGCGAGTTCGTCCGTTTCGCGCGGTAGCGCTCGGCGAGGTGTTGGCGCGTGTCGCGGGCCTCAGCAACCAGGCGGTTGAGATGATTCAGGACATCGCGCAGCGCTTCGGCGTGAACGATGGCGGCGTGCGCCGGGTTGTCGTCAACTTCGGCCGCGCGCACCGTATCGAGCCGGATCAGGCCGTTGAGCGGCAGCGCCGCGCTATGGGCGCCGGTGGCTTGCAGATACGCGCCAAAGGCGCATTCGATCGCCCAGCGCGGGGAGGGCGGGCGAGGGCGCTCGATCACGACTTGCCGCGTGGCGAGCGTGATCGTCTCGGTCGCGCGTTCGGCCGGGGCGAAGCGCGGGCTTTGGCCGATGGCCCGGTGGAGGGCGGCCAGGGCGGAGAAGGGGAGGGGGGCCGGCTCGAGCGCCGTGATCAGCGCTGCGGCCTCGTCGATCGCGGCCCGTGCGGTTTCGACGGCGGCAGCGCTGTCAGGGTCGCGCAGCGCCAGGCAGGCTTTTTCCAGCCCCAGTGCCGCGTCGATGAGCGGCACCCAGCGGCTGCGGGTCATCTCGGCGAGCAGGGTGGTCGCGAGCGCGCGGGGGGCGAGTGCGAACTGGAGTGGTTCGTCGGAAAGGGGTATAAGGCCGGCGTACCAGGCATGGAAGCGCGCGTCGGTGAAGAGATGCCCTTCCTGCCGGAGCGCCGAGATCAGCGTCTCGCGGATCAGGCGCGCAGCGAGGATGGGGTGGATGTCGGACGGGCACCAGGTGAGGGCGGCATCGAGCCCACCGAGCGCGAAGGCCGCTTGCGCCTGGGCTGTCCCCAGCGCCTCGAGATCCGCCATCGAGGGCGGTTCGGTGGTCTCGAAGCCAGGAAACCCATGCGACACGGCCAGAAAATCCAGTAAAAACAATCGTATATAATCTATGTATAGCAAAGGAAAGATTGCTATACAACCGCTCTGATGGTTTTTAGCATCAACATGCGATAATTGCAGTTATCATATAAGCGGAATTGACGCCTCTTTATAAGATAAGCTACAAGCGACGTTGAGGAGCGTGGCGCATCATGGGCACCGAAACTGCCCGGGAAGGGCCGAAAACCGCTGTAGCGCCGTCGGAGGCGGACCTGCCGGCTGTCAGGGCCCCGGTCGACCTTGCCTGGACGATCGTGCAGATGCGCGCCGGCGAGCGTATCACCGTCAACGAGGCGCTGATCGCAGCGTACCAAGCCGCCTCGTCGCCGCACAGCATCCGCGCTCTAAAATCCGATGTCGAAGCATTCGATGCCTGGTGCCGGCGCTCCAACCGGATTGCGCTGCCGGCAACGGCCGAGACCGTGGCCGATTATCTCGATGCCCGGGCGGGGAAGGGGAGCCGGCCAGCGTCGCTCTCCCGCTACAAGGCGTCGATCGCCAAGATCCACCAGCTGCTCGATCTGAAGGATCCGACGCCCGCCCCATTGGTCAAGCTGCGGCTGCAGGCGGTCCGCCGCGAGAAGGGGGCGGCACAAAAGCAGGCGCGGCCCTTACGGTTCAAAGGTCCGGTACGCGACGTCGAGCGCGACAAGGCGCGCGGGCTCAACATCCGCGCCTTGCTCGAGAGTTGCGGAGACGATCTGCCGGGCCTGCGTGATCGGGCGCTGCTGTCGACGGCTTACGACACCGGGCTGCGGGCCTCCGAGCTGGTGGCGGTCGCGGTCGAACATATCGAGGAGGCGATCGACCCCGAGGCGCGTCTGCTGCAGATCTTGCGCAGCAAAGGCGATCAGGACGGGGAGGGGGCAACCGCGTTTCTGAGCCCGCGCACCGTCGCGGCGATCGCGGCCTGGACCGAGGCGGCCGGGATCACCGCAGGGCCGCTGTTCCGGCGGGTGCAGGTGCGGCGCTACAAGGCCCGCGCTGCCGTGCGGGGTCGGCCGATCGACAGCATCTCAGGGCGAGAGACGTGGGATCTGCGCAAGACCCTGTCGAAGCCGGCGCTACCGGCACGGGTCGAGTATGACCTCGGCACCGTGGCGCTTCATCCCGCGTCCATCGGCCCAATCTATCGATCGATGATCCAGCGGGCGTTCGATCGTGGCGCTCTGCCCGATCTGACCGCGGATGATCTGGCGCGGCTGCTCAAGGGGATCAGCGCGCATTCGACGCGGATCGGGCTCAACCAGGATCTGTTCGCGAGCGGCGAGGATCTGGCCGGGATCATGGACGCGCTGCGCTGGAAAAGCCCGCGCATGCCGCTCGCGTACAATCGCAATCTTACAGCTGAAGCCGGCGCAGTTGGACGGCTGATGGCCAAATTCCGGTAGCGGGCCCATCGGTGGCGCAAGCCCACAGCCTGGATCGTTGATTGGCTTTATCGTGCGATCCGCGGCGTATAAGAGGCCCTGATGACGAAAGAACAAGCACCCGAGACGATTGCCGCAACGTACGGCGTGGCAACCGATGCGGCATTTGGGGCGGTGGCTCCGCCGATCTATCTGACAAGCACCTTCACTTTCGAGGGCTTTGAGCAGCCGCGCGAATTTGATTATGGTCGCGCGGGAAACCCGACGCGGGCGATGCTCGCCGAAGCGCTTGCTCGCCTCGAACATGGCGCGGGTGCGGTCATTACGGCAAGCGGCATGGCCGCTGTCGATCTGCTTCTGGCGCAGATTGATTCCGACGATCTCGTGTTGGCACCTCACGACTGCTACGGCGGAACCCGCCGCCTCCTGCTGGCGCGAGCCGCAAAACGGCAATTCCGGGTAACATTTATCGATCAATCGGATGGGGATGCGCTCGCCGTTGCCTTCTCCGACAAGCCGGCGCTAGTCTTGGTGGAGACCCCGAGCAATCCGCTGATGCGCGTTGTCGATATTCGCGGGATCTGCGCGCTCGCCAAGGCCGCCGGCGCGCGAGTTGCAGTCGATAACACCTTCCTCTCGCCAGCGCTGCAACGGCCGCTCACACTCGGGGCGGATTATGTAATCCACTCCACCACCAAGTATCTCAACGGCCATTCGGACGTGATCGGCGGCGCTGTCATCACGGCCGATGCCGACGAATACCTGAAGCTCGCTGTCTGGGCGAACGTCGTAGGGGTGACGGGCGCCCCCTTTGATGCGTGGCTGACGTTACGAGGATTGAGGACGCTGTTCCCACGTATTGAGCGGCAGCAGCGGACCGCAGGCATGATTGCCAAATATCTGGAGCAGCACGCCCGAGTGTGCGCTGTGCACTATCCCGGCCTCGCCTCCCACCCAGGCCATGTCATTGCCACATCTCAACAGCACGGTTTCGGCGCCATGTTGAGCTTTGAGCTCGAAGGCGGGGTCGAGGCGGTGGGCCGCTTTATCACCGCGATCGGCACCTTTACGCTCGCAGAATCGCTGGGAGGCGTCGAAAGCCTCATCTCTCATCCGGCGACGATGACGCATGCCGACATGGGCGTTGAGGCGCGACAAATGGCCGGCATCAACGATGGCCTGCTACGGCTTTCAATTGGGCTTGAGCATTTAGACGATCTGATTGCTGGTCTGGAGAAGGGGTTCGGCGCATGAGCGAGGCCTCGGATTCGGTCCCGCTCTGTCGCTATGAAGAGTTGGTTCGCCGAGAAAACCGGCAAAGGGCGGCGCGCAGCTCAGCTGCGGTCGCAGCGCTTGAGCAACTCGCCGGTGCCGATAACCTCAAAAGTGGCGGGGTCGATATACCGGACAGGCTGTCCGGTGGAGAGAGCTAGAGTCTGTCCTGCTCATATTGAAGCATATCCGGAGTTTCGCAGGTAGCTTGCGCATTCGGCTGGAGGGAATGCGTCGAGGAGGGATCCGATCCGACGCCATGTGGCTTCGACCGATCGCTCAGCGGCCTTGCGGAGCAGGAGCTTGAGCTTCGCGAAGACCTGCTCGATCGGGTTCAGGTCCGGGCTGTAGGCTGGCAGGAAGAACAGCTTGGCCCCAGCGGAGCGGAGCGCCTTGCGGACTGCAGCGCCTTTGTGGCTGCCCAGATTGTCCATGATGACGATGTCGCCAGGCTTAAGTGTCGGCACCAGGAACTGCTCGACCCAAGCGGTAAAGATCTCCCCGTTTATCGGCCCATCGAGAACGCAGGGTGCATCGATCCGGTCATGCCGAAGCGCCGCGATGAAGGTGAGGGTGCGCCATTTGCCGAAGGGCGCCCGCGCCACCAGCTTCTGGCCGCGCCGGCACCAGCCCCGGATCGGCGTCATGTTCGTCTTGGCCCAAGTCTCGTCGATGAAAACGAGTCGTTTGGCTTCAAGCAGGTGCTGATACTTCTTCCACTGCTCGCGCCGTCGGGCGATCGACGGCCTCAACTGCTCGTCGGCGAATAGCGTTTTTTTTTAAGCTGAAACCGGCCGAGTGCAGCAGCGCCCAAACCGTGTTGTGACTGATCGTGCGGTATCCCCGCTCGCGCAGCTCGATCGCCAATGCCCGTACCGTCAGGTCCGGCTGCTCGGCCAGTCGGCCCAAAAGCCATGACTGCTCGGATGCTAGCAGCCGACCTGGTCGGCCAATCCTCGGCCGCGATGCCGCGGTGCCCGTCCCGCGCCAACGCTGAGACCATCTCACCGCGCTCGACACGCTTACCCGAAAGACACCAGCCGCCTCACGAACCGTTCGGCCTGACGCGACGAACTTCGCCACACGCTCCCGCAAGTCGTTTGAATAAGGTCTGGCCATTCCTGCTAGCCTCCACTCCAGCAGGAAGCTTGATGAGGTGGACGGCCCCTGACCCAGCGGCATCGATTCGTGCCAGGATGATGCTGTCAGCGACCATCAACGGGAAGGAGCCGTCCGGATGCAGATTACCACGATTGGCCTCGACATCGCCAAGAACGTTTTTCAGCTTCATGGCGTCGATGATGCAGGGCAGCCGGTGTTGCGTCGGAAAGTTCGACGGGATCAGTTGCTGGCGGTTCTCGGCGGCTTTGAGCCGTGCCTGATCGGCATCGAAGCCTGCGCGACAGCGCATTACTGGGCGCGGCAGCTCCAATGCCTGGGCCATGAGGTGAAGCTGATGCCGCCTGCCTACGTGAAGGCTTATGTGAAGCGGAACAAAAATGATGCAGCCGATGCCGAAGCGATCTGCGAGGCGGTGAGGCGACCGACGATGCGCTTTGTGGCGATCAAGTCGGCCGACGCGCAGAGCGTGCTGATGTTGCATCGCGCCCGTCACCTGCTGGTCCGGCAGCGGACCGCGCAGGTTAGTGCGCTGCGCGCGCATCTGGCCGAATATGGGATTGTGGCACCCAGAGGCCGCGCCCATGTCCGCGAGCTCGTCGGCGTTCTCAACGCGGGCGAAGCAGCGATCCCGGAACTGGCGCGGCAGACATTGCTGCTGATCGCCGGCATGATTGATGGCTTGAGCCAACAGATCCGTCAGATCGAGATCGAGTTGATGGCTTGGCATCGCGCCAATGCCGCGTGCAAGCGTTTGGAGACGATCCCCGGCATCGGGTTTATCACCGCCACCGCGCTCGTTGCGACCGTCGGCGACGCCGCTATCTTCCGTTCCGGTCGCCAGTTTGCCGCCTGGCTGGGGTTGGTACCCAAGCAACATTCCTCCGGCGGGAAGGAGCGAATGGGCGCGATATCGAAGATGGGGGATCGCTATCTGCGCCATTTGCTAGTCGTCGGCGCAACCGCCGTTGTCCGCTACACCCGGCGCAAGCAGACGACCGTCAGCATCTGGGCGAACCAGCTGCTCGAGCGCAAGCCCGCAAGGCTGGTGACCGTCGCGGTCGCCAACAAGATGGCCCGGATCGCCTGGGCCGTGATGGCGCGCGATGAAAATTACCGCGCCGGTCCGGTAACCGCCTGACCTGGCGCCAACCACTTTGGGCAGGAGAGAACGACACGCGTGATGCCGATCCGGGGCTTGCCGGGGATGGAAACAACCTGAGTGATTCAACGCGCATCACAGCGCGCCAGCTTGATGAGGATCCCATCCACCGACACCATCATGGCCAGCGGCCTTTCACGCCGCGCAAACAGGCCGGACACATGAATGAACCTGACCCGGCTCAGATCAACGCGTCAATTTCCCCCTTGCCCAACAGGGGCCGTCCACACATGAATCACATCTTACCCCGCTTGGGAATCCCGCAACCGATTCAAATCAGCCAGGACAGACTCTAGGCGCTGCGCACCTGGGTAACGGCGTCGGCCGGGTTTCGTTTCAGCTTGACCGAAGTATTGAAACTCCAAAACGGTGATCGGCGAGCCATCTTCTCCCTCACAACGATAGCGCGCGCATTCCTCCTCCATCGGCAGAGCCTCTATGCCGCTTCGGGTGCAAAGAGACTGAGCATATCGACCCGCCTCGCCAACAGGTCGTCGAGCGTGTAGCTGTCGAGCACGGCCATGAATGCGGCAAGCGCCTCGCGAAGAACGCCCGTCGCTCCGCACGCCGGCGCGATGATGCAGCTTCCGCAATCGACCAGATCGAACCCATCCTCCGTGTGCCGCACGACCGATCCGATGATAATCTCACCCGGCGGTCGCGCGAGGCGAATTCCGCCAAGACGCCCCCGAGCGCTCGCCACAAAGCCCGCTTTTCCGAGGTCGTGAACCACCTTCATCAAATGGTTTTGCGAGATCGCATAGGCACCCGCCATCTCGGAAATCGAGCATAGCCGATCAGGCCGCGCTCCAAGGTAAAGCAGCACCCTAAGGGCATAGTCGGTGTAGCGCGTCAGCTTCATGTCGCTTCCCGGTCACAGCGCCCAATCGACGCTGCACTAATATATATGCATTCTTGTTGCATGTTTCCAACCCGGTGATACATGTAGCGTAGATACATGATTTCGGAGTCGGTCAATGGATGACGATACGCAGGTTGACGAGGAAGGGCTAAGCCGTCTCGTGACGCTGTTCTATGCGCGGGTCCGCGAGGATGCCGAGCTGGGGCCGATCTTCAACGACGCGATCGCCGATTGGCCGGAACATCTCGAAAAGCTGGCGGCATTCTGGTCATCGGTGATGCTCACCAGTGGTCGATACAAGGGTCAACCGGTGCCGGCTCATTTGAAGCACAAATCACGAATTACGCCGGCGCTATTCGACCGATGGCTAACGCTTTGGGCTGAGGCGACCAACGAAATGATGTCGCCCGAAGCCGCCGCCGCTTTGCAAGCGAAAGCGAAGCGGATCGCCGAAAGCCTGCAGCTCGCCGTGTTTTTTCGGCTCGATCGGCAACGCGCGGAAGGCTCGGCAATCAATTCCGATACGCTGGATTGCCCAAGGCGGAGAGTGCAAAGCCATGCCTGACATCCTTCCCTATCGTTCCACACCGGTGTTTGATCAGGATACACTACCGGCTGCCTTGCGGGCGCGACACGATACCAAGGCCGGTGTCTGGGGCCTGATCCGCGTTTTGGAAGGCGAGCTTAAGCTCACCTATCTCGATCCGCCTTCGGAGATCGTGCTGACACCGAACCAGCCAGGATTGGTTCTGCCGCAGCAGCCGCATTTCGTGACGCCGATGGGGTCAATGAAGATGCAGGTCGATTTCTACGATCAGCCGCCCGCGCGCTGACATTGCCGGAAATTTCAACGCATTTCAGAAGGAGAAGTTCATGTCGCAACCTCTTAGCGATCAGACGATCGCGCTCGTCAAGGCGACCGTTCCCGCGCTGGAAGCGCATGGTCTGGACATCGTACACGAAATGTATTCCCGGATGTTCCAGAACCCGGAAATCCGCGACCTTTTCAATCAGTCGCATCATGGCGACTCCGGATCGCAGCCGCGTGCGCTCACGGGCGCCATTCTCGCCTATGCCAGCAATATTGAAAATCTCGGTGCGCTTGCGCCTGCTGTTGAGCGGATCGCGCAAAAGCATGTGGGCCTTCAGATTTTGCCCGAGCACTATCCGCACGTTGCCGAGGCGCTCCTTGGCGCGATCAAGGCGGTGCTGGGAGATGCAGCAACGGAGGAAATCCTTGCGGCATGGGGCGAGGCCTACTGGTTCCTCGCCAATATCCTGATCGCACGCGAGCAGCGGGTCTACACAGAGCAGAAGGACGCGGCGGGCGGATGGAATGGCTGGCGTGACTTCCGCGTCGAAGACGTCTTGCGCGAGAGCAGCGTCATCAATTCCTACATTCTCCGCCCGGTCGATGGCGGACCCGTCATGCAGCACAAGCCGGGGCAGTATCTGACTTTCTGGCTGGAGATTCCCGGTCATCCGCCGGTCAAGCGCAACTACTCGATTTCGGCGGCTGCCAATGGCGAAACCTATCGCATTTCGGTGAAACGCGAATCGCAGGGCCTGGCTTCGGGATGGCTTCATGACGAGGTGAAGCCCGGAACCGTGTTGAAGGTCGCCGCGCCGGCGGGCGAGTTCTTCCTTTCCGAGCACGTCGAACGTCCCGTGGTCCTCCTCTCCGGCGGTGTGGGCCTGACGCCAATGGTGGCGATGCTCGAGGCGCTTGCGCAGAGCGGCGCCGATGTGCCCGTTCACTATATTCACGGAACCCATGATCGCGACACGCATGCGATGCGCGATCATGTCCGCACCGTAGCTGGGCAGGGCAGCGCGGTGTCGGTTACCGATTTCCATCAAACTCCGCTGGAAGGCGAAGCGCAGGGCCAGGACTATGATGTCTCCGGCATCATCACCGATGAGTGGCTCGTCGCCAACACGCCGGTCGGTGAGGCCGACTACTATATTTGCGGACCGCGCCCGTTCCTGCGTCACGCGGTTTCGACCTTGTCGCTCGCCGGTGTGCCGTCCGACCGAATTCACTACGAGTTCTTCGGCCCGGCGGACGAACTTCTGGCAGCCTGACGGGAGACGTTATGGACGACATCACCATAGCTCGGGCGATCCATGTTCTCGCGGTTCTGCTCTGGATCGGCGGCGTGGCGTTTGTGACACTCGTGGTGATGCCGTCCATTCGCGCCGCGCATCCGCCAGCTGACAGGCTCGCGGCTTTCCACAAGCTCGAAGGCCGTTTCGCGGCGCAAGCGCGCATCTGGGTGCTGCTTGCCGGCGTCAGCGGCTTTTGGATGGTTGAGCGCGGGCAGATGTGGGATCGGTTCGCCGACCTGCGTTTCTGGTGGATGCATGCGATGGTTGGCCTCTGGGCGATTTTCGCTGCCATGCTGTTCGTGATTGAGCCGTTATTTCTTCATCGACGCATGGAGGATTCATCGCAGCCCGCCGCCGACTTCGATCGCATGGAGGTCGTTCATCGCGGGCTTCTGGGGTTTGCGGTGATCACGCTTCTCGGCGCCGTGGCAGGCAGTCACGGATTGTTGTGAGGGCATTGATTGGTGACCCCAATTGTGCCGTATGACTTGTCGGAAAGCGGGCGTGGCGGGAACCCGGAGCGGACTAAGGTGTTGCAGCTTATGCGCAAGTTCCGTGGCCCGCTCCCCGGAGTCAGTGCTGCGCTGAAAAAAAGCCGCGTGGCAGCGACCAAAGGGGGATATTGATCGGGCATGGTTAAAAGTTTGACCGAGGCCGAGCGGCAGATCGCGCTCGCAATTTCTGTTGCTGTCGCCTTTTGCGGTTTGGTCCTCGCCGCCGCAGGCACCCAGGACACGATAGAAGTTCACGGATGGCTGATCCTGATCTTCGGCGCCATTTGCGCAGTTGTTGTAATCCGAGACTTATGGGAGCCGGAGCCGCCAAAATCCCGCCTCGAAAGCTATTATGACGACCCGATCAAGGCCGGCATTATCGCGAGCATGGCCTGGGCAGTGGTCGCCATGTTCGTGGGAGTATGGGTGGCAGCCCTGCTCGCGTTTCCCGATCTGACATTCGATAGCGCCTGGGCGAGCTTCGGCCGCCTGCGACCGGTTCACACGAGCGGTGTGATCTTTGGATTTGGCGGCAACGCGCTCATCGCCACCTCGTTTCATGTCGTGCAGCGGACCTCGCGTGCCCGGCTCCCCGATCAGCTTTCCCCCTGGTTTGTCCTTGTCGGCTACAATCTGTTCTGCATCCTGGCCGCCAGCGGATATCTGCTTGGTGTCACCCAATCGAAGGAATATGCCGAAGCCGAATGGTATGCGGACATCTGGCTGGTGATCGTCTGGGTGACCTATTTCGTCCTCTACATCAGGACGCTGGCGCGCCGCAAAGAACCCCACATCTATGTGGCCAACTGGTATTTCATGGCCTTCATCCTCGTCGTCGCAATTCTGCATATCATCAATAATCTCGCTGTCCCCGTCTCGCTGGGGCACGCCAAAAGCTATACGATCTGGTCGGGCGTGCAGGACGCGATGGTGCAGTGGTGGTATGGCCACAATGCCGTCGCCTTCTTCCTCACGGCCGGCTTCCTGGGGATGCTCTATTATTATCTGCCGATACGGGCGCAGCGGCCGATCTTCTCGTATCGGCTGTCGATCCTGAGCTTCTGGGGCATCACATTTTTCTACATGTGGGCCGGCTCGCATCATCTTCACTATACGGCGCTGCCGCATTGGGTCCAGACGCTGGGGATGACCTTCTCGGTCATGCTTCTCGTTCCGTCCTGGGCCTCGGCCGGGAATGCCTTGCTGACGTTGAACGGCGCATGGCACTGCGTGCGTGACGATGCCACGCTGCGCTTCATGATGGTCGCAGCCGTGTTCTACGGCATTTCTACCTTCGAAGGATCCTTCCTGGCGATCCGCCCGGTCAATTCTCTCTCGCATTATACCGATTGGACCGTGGGCCACGTTCATGCAGGCGCACTCGGATGGGTCGCGCTCATTACCTTCGGCTCATTCTATACGCTGGTGCCGTCACTCTGGAAGCGCGAGAAGATGTATTCGTCGGCGCTGGTCGAGTGGCATTTCTGGCTCGCTCTGGCCGGGACACTTGTCTACATTTTCGCAATGTGGAATTCCGGCATTATCCAGGGCCTTATGTGGCGGACCTATACGGAGGAAGGCACGCTCGCCTATTCGTTCCTCGACTCGCTGCGCGCGATGTATCCCTATTACATCGCGCGTACCTTCGGCGGCCTGTTGTTCCTGATCGGAGCAGTGATCGGCTCTTACAATATGTGGAGGACCATTCGCGCATCGCCATCCAGCGCGGCGATAGAAGGCGACGTTCCTTTGAACGTCACCACCGCGGTGGTGAGGGGCTGAGCAATGGCGGAACTCTTTCATCGCAAGCTTGAGCGGAGCACCATCGGCTTCGTGCTCGCAATTGTCGCGGCTGCCAGTGTCGGCGGCCTTGTCGAAATAGCCCCACTCTTCACGATCGATGAGACAGTGGAGAAGGCGCCTGACATGCGGCTCTACACACCACTCGAACTGGCAGGTCGGAATATCTACGTTCGCGAGGGCTGCTATGCCTGCCACAGCCAGATGATCCGCACCTTGCAGGATGAGGTCGAGCGCTACGGGCCTTATTCTCTGGCGGTCGAGTCCAAGTATGACCATCCGATGCTCTGGGGCTCGAAGCGAACCGGCCCGGATCTTGCCCGCATCGGCGGCAAATATTCGGATTTCTGGCACGTCGCCCATCTGACCAATCCGCGCGAGGTCGTGCCCGATTCAAACATGCCCGCCTATTCCTGGCTGGCGCGCACCGCACTGCGGGTCGATGATCTGCCTTTGCATCTGAAAGCCCTGCGCGCTGCCGGCGTTCCCTACACCGACGCGATGATCGAAAACGCCAGCATCGATGCTTACGACCAAGCGACGCCGGAAAGCTCGACGTCGTCCGGTGTTGCGGATCGCTACGGCAAAGAAACGCAAGTGCGCGTGTTCGACGACGTGGCGACCGAAGTCACCGAAATGGACGCTTTGGTGGCTTATCTCCAGGTTTTGGGACGGCTGACCGATGCGCCGTATAAGAATACGGCAGCGCCGCAAAAGCCACCTGGGCCGGTGAAATGAGATGAGGAGAGACCCATGGATTTAAGCCACGACGCTCTCGTCGCATTCTCGAAAAGCTGGGGGCTGTTCTACCTCATCGGGCTGATGATCGGCGTGCTCATCTACACGTTTCGTCCTTCCAACCGAAAGAAGTTCGACAAAGCCAAGCAAAGCGTTCTCGATCAGGATGACAAGCCGTGGACGTAGAACGCGATCCCGTCAGCGGCCGCGAGACGACCGGCCATGTTTGGAACGGCATCAAGGAGCTTGATACGCCAGTCCCCAAAGGCGTGTTGATCTTTCTGATTGTCACCCATCTTTTCGCCTTTGCCTGGTGGATCCTCATGCCGACCTGGCCGGTGGGCCATACTTACACCAAGGGCATTCTCAACACGGACCAACGCACTTCGGTCGAGAAGCATTTGGTCGATGCGCAGGCGGGACGCGCGGCCTGGATGAAGCGGATCGAAAGCGAGAATCTCGAACAGATCGCGGCCGACCCGCAGCTCATGTCGATCGTGCGCAGCACCGGTCACCGGCTTTTCGGTGATAATTGTGCCGCCTGCCACGGCATCAATGCCAAGGGCGGTTATGGCTATCCCGATCTGACTGATGATGACTGGATCTGGGGCGGTGATCTTGAAACAATCGCGCAGACTATGCGCGTCGGGGTCAATGAACAGCATCCGCAGGGTCGGAACTCGCAGATGCCTTCTTTTGGTCGGGATGGCATTCTCGACGCCGATCAGGTCAGTCTGGCGGCCAATTACATCTATTCCTTGTCGCATCCCAAATTCGTGACGGCGGCCAACCGTGCCTCGGTTTTGTCGGGGCGCGAGGTGTTCATGTCGAATTGCGCGATTTGCCATGGCGAAGATGCGCGCGGCAAACGCGATGTCGGCGCGCCCAATCTATCGGACACGCGCTGGATCTATGGGGGCGACCTTGATCAGATTGTCGAGACTGTGCATGGCGGTCGCCAAGGCCATATGCCGACCTGGGATGAACGACTGAGCGCCGCCGATATCAAGATTTTGGCGCTCTATGTTCACTCACTGAGCTCGCCCGCGCCATGAATGTGACGCGAAGCAGATCGCGATGGATTGTTTGGAGCTTCGTAGCGGCCGGGCTGCTCCTGTTCGTTCTCGCCAATGCGCATTTGATTTACGTCGCGTTCCAATCGCAGCCCAATTGCGTTGGGCATTTGAAGGAGCGAGCGAGCGAGAGCGGCCAGTATCGCGCGGCGAAATCGGCATGCTGAAAGGTTGCTGGACATGACTGAGGAGAGCGCCTCTTACGGATTGCTGACCGAAACGTCGGGAATCGATGAAACCAGGAACGCCCGGCTTCAGCGCCACCTCCCGCCGCTCGTTGGCTTGCGCTGGCTTGGAGCGGGTTGGCGCGACCTAATGGATCGACCGGTGCCGAGCCTTCTTTACGGTCTGGGCACCTTTGTCCTGTCGGTCGCCGCGGTCGCGATCCTCGCCCTGTACGGGCGAGACTATATTCTTTTTCCCGCGCTCGCCGGCTTCATGATCGTCGCCCCGCTGCTCGCCGTAGGACTCTATGAAAAGAGCCGGGCTCGTGAGCAGGGCGAGACAATCGGCCTGCGCGGCATGCTTTTCGTGAAACCCGCAGCGGGCCCACAGGTCTATTTCACCGGGTTGCTGCTCAGTCTTCTCATGCTTTTATGGATTCGCTCGGCAGTCCTCATCTATGCCCTATTCTTCGGCGTCCGCCCGTTCCCCGGCATTTCGCATATTACGGCTTTCCTCCTGGCCGATCCCGTGGGCTGGATCATCCTTGGTGTCGGTACGGCAGTCGGTGGATTGTTCGCTTCCTTCGCCTTCGCGATCAGTGTTTTCGCGATTCCGATGTTGCTGGACCGAAAGGTCGATGCGCTCACGGCGATGGGGACCAGCATGGCGCTCGTATGGAACAACCTTGCGCCGATGATCGTGTGGGGAGGAATCGTTCTGGCGCTTTTCATTCTTTGCGCGGCAACAGGACTTCTCGGGCTCATCCTTATTTTCCCATGGCTGGGTCATGCCACCTGGCATGCCTATCGTGGGGTCGCCGAAGCGGACGCCTAGGAATGGCATCGCGTGCCGCTTTGAACGATATCGCGTTGCGACGAACACCGGCCCGCCAGTCGGTCGATGAACTCATCCTCGCCAGCAGAGTGCTGGATGATGGCCTCCTTCAGACCCAATTGTCGGTACCTACCGCGCACTGCGGCGGGTGCATGGCGAAGATCGAGCGGACCTTGGCTCAGCTCGATGGGGTGGTGTCGGCACGCGTCAACCTTTCGACGCGGCGGGCTACGGTTACGTGGAAAAGGACGGGGACTGCCCCCCCGCTGCTCGAAAGCTTGTCCAAAGCCGGCTTCGAAGCGAATCTGCTGAACAATCTCGAGGGCCAGCCGGATCGCGAAAGACGCAGGTTGATCGTTGCCATGGCGGTCTCGGGATTTGCGGCGATGAACATCATGCTGCTCTCGGTGTCGGTATGGTCAGGCGCTGACGCAAGTACGCGCCATCTCTTCCATGCGATATCGGCGCTGCTGGCGATTCCGACGGTAGCCTATTCGGGGCGCATCTTCTTTCAATCGGCATGGTCCGCCTTGCGTGCAGGTCGCACCAACATGGACGTGCCCATCTCGATCGGCATTCTCCTCGCGCTTGGCTTGAGTATCTTCGACACATTGCATTCCGGCCCGCATGCCTATTTCGACGCTGTCGTCACGCTGATCTTCTTTTTGCTGATCGGACGAACGCTTGATTATCTGATGCGCGACAAGGCGCGTTCCGCAGTGCTCGGCCTCGCGAAAATGATGCCTGCGGGCGCGAAGGTCATCGCCGAGGATGGTGCACGCACATTCGTGGCGCTCGACAGCATCGCGGTGGGCGATGCCATCGTCGTCGCGCCGGGAGAACGCGTGCCGCTCGACGGAGTCGTCATTGCCGGAGAGGGCGATGTCGACACTGCCGCTGTAACGGGCGAGGCGATGCCGACGCCCGTAATGGCTGGCAGCAAGCTTCTGTCCGGCATGCTCAATCTCAATGGCTCGTTGGAAGTCCGCGTCACCAGCACGAGCGCGCAGTCCTTTCTCGCGGAAATGGTCCTGATGATGGAGGCCGCCGAGCAGGGCCGCGCACGCTACCGGCGCTTGGCGGATCGCGTGGCGACCTATTATTCACCGATCATCCATTCGCTGGCCGTCGCCACCTTTGTCGGGTGGTTTCTGTCGACCGGCGATTGGCATCGGTCACTCACGATCGCGATTTCTGTGCTCATCATCACCTGCCCGTGCGCATTAGGCTTGGCCATTCCCATGGTGCAACTCGTTGCGGCGAAGCGCTTGTTCGAGCGCGGTATCGCCCTGAAGGACGGAAGCGCGCTCGAACGCTTGGCTGAGGTCGATATTGTCGTTTTTGATAAGACGGGCACGCTGACCATCGGCGATCTGCGCGTAACCGAAGCCGATATCGACAAGCGCTACCGCGAGGTCGCCTTGGCCATGGCGTCGCGATCCGACCACCCTGTGGCGCGCGCCATCGCAGCAAGTGGCGAGGGCCGTTCAGGCGTCAACCTGGAAAGCTTTTCCGAGCTTCCGGGAAAGGGGTTAGAAGCGCGCCGTGCCGGCCATGTATTCAGAATAGGCCGATCCGATTGGGCGCTGAGCACCAATGGCGATATCGACAGCCTCCACACGGTCTTTTCAGTTGATGGCGAACTGGCAGGCCATTTTCGCTTTTCCGACCGCGAGAAGGCCAGCGCGCGAGATGCGGTGCGTCAGGTGAGGGAACTTGGTCTGGAAGTGGAGTTGCTTTCGGGTGATGACCCGGGAGCGGTATCGGCGGTGGCGGGCTCGATCGGTATCGCGGAATTTCGCGCCGGCCTCCTGCCTCAGCAGAAAGTGCAGCGTCTCGAAGCGCTCGCCGATAAGCAGTGCAAGACCTTGATGGTGGGCGATGGATTGAACGACGGACCAGCTCTCTCCGCCGCGCATGTTTCCATGGCACCGTCCAATGCCGCCGATATCGGCCGCGCTGCCGCCGATATCGTGTTTTTCGGACAGGATCTCACAGCTATTCCGCAAGCCCTCCGGGTTTCCCGCGCTGCCCGTAGGCTTGTCCGGCAGAACCTCGTTTTTTCAGTCGGATACAACTTAGTGGTGTTGCCGATGGCCGTCACGGGTCATGTCAGTCCTTTGCTCGCGGCAATCGCAATGTCGCTATCCTCCATTTCAGTAGTGGCAAATGCTCTGCGCGTCCCTTCTCAGAGTGAACCCAGCCCAAATACGGCTCGTCGAGAGCGCGTGCTGGTTCCTACAGGGGGCGCGGCATGACGGCTCTCGCTTGGTTAGTGCCGATTGCGCTGGTAATGGGTTTGGTAGGCTTGGGCGCCTTCCTGTGGTCTATGAGCAGCGGGCAGTATGACGATCTTGATGGCGCGGCAGAACGCATCTTCATAGATGCCGATGCCGACATGCCCATGGTGAATACCCAGGAACAGGCGACCGAGCCGAAACCGTCCAGATCGTAGCGAGTTAATGAATGGGGATGATATTTGGCAAAAATGCGATCGAGGAAAATCTGATGACGCGCACACATGGTGGGAATTGGGTCGGCATCCTAGCCTTCGTCTGCGGTGCGGCGGTCATATTACCCAGCTTGGTCGCATTGGCGCTGAGTCTGCTTGCGGTTGTCCGAATTATATTTTGAAGCCCACTGAGGCCTCCAAATGACCCGTATTTCGTATTTATTCCGCCGTCAGAGCTTTTGGCACAATTCGAGGTTAAGTTAGTGGACTGCGGACGAGTTTGTCCCCCTAATCAGCGTCAGGTTTGTGGAGCCGTCGCCGAGCCGTTCCTGCATCACTGCGACGCTCAGGAAGCGCCGCTTCGGCAGGCGTTCTTTTCGGCGGCTGCTAGCGCGCGGTCCATCTCTTCAATTATGTCTTTCCGAGCCGGTTGAAATTTCAGATCACATGGCCGCCTTTCGAATATTTCGCCATAGCCTCCTCGTTAGCAAGTGTAACGAGCGTTTGGGCCTATCTCTTCCAGGTTCCCGCGTGTTTGGATGTTTGCTGGCGTATTCAGTGGCGCCGGTGACTTCCACGCCGTTCGCGTGTTGTCGGATATGATCGTAAAAAACTGTTAAAGAGGATCTGAGAATGGCGCTCCAGCATGCAAAGCCCGGCGAAGTGGTCCATCTTCCAACGCTGGCTCCTGAGCGCGGGACCACCGGGACGACCGCGCTGGTCAAATCCGACCGGTTCGAGGCCATTCACCTCGTCGTTCCCGCGGGATCGACCATACCGCCACATCATGTTGCCGGTTATCTGACGCTGCATTGCCTGGAAGGTCGGGTCACGTTGGGACCAACGAATATTGCGCTCGGCGCTGGCGATTGGGTCTATCTGGAGCGCGGCGATCAGCACTCCGTCCAAGGCATCGAAGATGCGCGGCTGCTGCTCACGATCTTGTTCGATACGCCGCCAACGCCGTGATCAGGCTTGATCTCTGGCAGGCCGTTGCAACGCCATGCGGCCGTAGACGAAGATGAACAGCAGGAAGGCGCCGCCCCACAAGCCGCCGGCCAGACGAATGCTCAGCATATAGTCGAGCGGCAGCAGCGGCGCGGCGACCCGCAGCAGCGCGCCGAGATTGACCAGCACATAGATGGCGACCGTGCCGCCATCCGCTTCCAACGGGCGGCCGGTATGACCGCGTGTCGCCCGCGTCATCACCGCCAGTGTCATTCCCGCCATCGCGCCGGCGCCCAGCGCATGCATTGCGCTCGATACGGGCACGACCGGCCACAGGATAGCAGCCCCGAGCAGCAGCAGGCCCGCCGGCAACCATGCGTAGGCGAGGTGCAGGACGAAGACCAATGGATCGCCGATCGCACTCAGCCCGGCCCAGCGGGTCTGCCGCACGGCATGCGATGCGCCGGCGACGAGCAGCAGCCAGGGCACCGGATGCGCCGCCGGTGCGAACACCCAGCCTGCCAGGGCAATCGCCGTGACCGCGAGCACGGCATGGTCGAACCGGTTGGCCATGATCGGCAACCCGTCCGTGCCGCCATGCTTGTTCAGCCAGTTGCGGGTAAAGGCCGGGATGATCCGTCCGCCGATGATCGCGATCAGCATGAGGACAAGCGCGAAGCCGGCCCGCATCCCGATCGCCGGATCGGTGGTTAGCCCCATCGCTGCGGCATGATCCAGCTCACAAGCGGCGGCGAACAGGAGGAGGACGATCAGGATCGGCTTGTTGCGGTTGCGCGCCGCGAAAATCTGCCGCGCCGCATAGCCGAATAGTGCGAGCAGGAAGCCGACATCGAGCACCGAGCCGACGAGCGGCGGCACATAAGCGGAGAACAGCACCGCGAGTCGGGCGGCCGCCCACAAGCCGACGAACGCCGCCACCGGCCAGCCCGTCATCACCGGCCGCCCGGTCCAGTTGGGGATCGCCGCGCTCAGGAAGCCGGCGATGACCGCGCCGAGATAGCCGAACAGCATCTCATGCTGATGCCAGACAAGCGGCTCCATTGCCGTCGGCACGGACCACGCTCCACCCAGCGCGCCGACCCAGAACGCGACGACGACAAGCGCCCAGAGCGCGCCGCCGGTGAACAGCAGCCGGAAACTGCCCTGAAGCCAGATCGGCGCTTCGGCAATGCGGTCCCGTTTGGCGGCGGCCTTAGTCATACGCGAGCACCCTTCCTCCACAGACCCAGGATCACCACCTGCCATGCGATAGCGATGGCGCCCACCATGAACACGACATCCCCGAAGGTACGGACCCAGCGCAGGGTTTCAAGGAAGCCTTGCTGCAGGAAGAAGTCGCTGCGCGCGTACCACATGCCGGTGGTGACGCTGGCCTGGAACTGGAACAGCCCGACCGGGAGCAGGCTGGTGAAGATCATCAGCACCAGCCCGGCGTTGAGCCCCCAGAAGCCGGTGGCCAACAACCGGTCGTTGAACCGAATGTCGGGCCGGATATAGCGCAGCACCAGCAGGGTGAAGCCGAGCGCCAGGAAGCCATACACCCCGAACAGCGCGGCGTGGGCGTGGACCGCCGTGGTGTTCAGCCCTTGGAGATAGAACAGCGCGACCGGTGTGTTGATCATGAACCCGAAGACACCGGCGCCCAGCATGTTCCAGAACGCCACGGCGATGAAGCACATCAACGGCCACTTGACCGCGCGCATCCAGGGCGTGCGCTCGCGCAGACTCCAATGTTCGAATGCCTCATAGCCGAGCACGATCAGCGGCACGACTTCCAGGGCGCTGAACGCGGCACCGACCGCCATGATCGGCGTGGTGGTGCCGGAAAAATACATGTGGTGGAAAGTGCCCGGCACACCGCCGACCATGAACAGCGAGGCCGAGGCCAGGCTGGCCGCCGTTGCAATCCGTCGCGAGACCAGGCCCATGGTTGCGAAGATAAAGGCGATGGCCGAGGTCGCAAAGACCTCGAATATGCCTTCCACCCACAGATGGACGACCCACCAGCGCCAATATTCCATGATCGTGATGTTGGTGCGTTCGCCGTAGAACAGCCCCGTGCCGTAAAACAGGCCGATCGCGATGGTGGCGATGGTGAGCAGCGCCAGCAGGCTCTTGTCGTCGCCCTTGGTGCGCAATGCCGGCACCATTCCCCGCAGCATCAGCACCAACCAGAGGAGCAACCCGACGAATAGCCCGATTTGCCACACCCGGCCGAGGTCCAGATACTCGTAACCCTGATGGCCCAGCCAGAAGCTGAGTTTCGCCGGTAGCGCATGGGAGAGCGCCAGATAATTGCCGATGAACGATCCGGCGACAACGACGATCAGCGCCCAGAACAGGATGTTGACGCCCAGCTTCTGGTATTTGGGATCGCTGCCGTGGATGACCGGGGCCAGGAACAGGCCGGCCGCGAGGAACGCCGTCGCGATCCACAGCACCGCACTCTGCACATGCCAGGTGCGGGTCAGCGCGTAAGGGAAATATTGCGAGACATCCAAGCCGTAAAAGCTCTGGCCCTCGATCGTATAATGGGCTGTGAAGGCGCCGATGAAGACCTGGAATATGAACAGCGCCAGCACCACGAACAGATATTTGCCGAGCGCCTTTTGCGATGGCGTCAGACCGGCGACTTGCAACGGGTCGTTCGCCGCCGCGACCAAGGGGGTATCATCGTGGCGGCGCAGGAACGCCCAACCCCAGATCAGCGCGCCCACTCCCGCGATCAGGATGACGACGCAGGCGAGCGACCACAGGATATTTTCCGGCGTCGGATAATTGCCGATCAGCGGCTCGGGCGGCCAGTTGTTGGTATAGGTCGCGACCGTGCCCGGCCGCTCGGTCGATGCGGCCCAGGCCGTCCAGAAGAAGAAATTGGTCAGCTTCGCCCGCTGCGCCGGATCGGGCAGCGTGCCTTCCTTCATCGCATAATTATCGCGGGTGGGCCGCAGCGTGGGATCGGAGCCGTAGAGCCGCTCATAATAGCTGGCGGTCTGGGCGAACGCTTGGGCGCGGCGGTTCGACACCGTCACCACGCCGCTCGCCCTATCATAGCTGTTGTGGCGATATTCCTGCTTGAGGCGATAGGTCAGCGCCGCCTTCTGTTCGCCGTCGAGCGCCTCGAAGGACTTCCCTTCGGTCTCCCGTGCCGCAAGATCGAGCCAGGCGACAAGTTCGCGGTGCAGCCAATCGGCGGACCAGTCCGGCGCCTGATAGGCGCCGTGCCCCCAGATCGAGCCAAGCTGCATGCCGCCGGTGCTCTGCCAGGCACTCTGGCCGTCGAGGATGTCCTCGCGCGTCATCAGCACTTGGCCCGTTGCGGTGACGATCTGTTCTGGGATGGGCGGAGCCTTCCGATAGATCTCCACCCCGGACACGCTCAATATGCCGAAAGTCACCGTCAGCACGGCGATCAGCGCCAACCACAGAACCTTATAGTTTCCCACGGCGCGATCTTTCTTTTCGATGGTCAAAGCCTGTTCGCCAATATGCCCAGAGCCCAAACTTGGCCTTCGCCGATGATGGGGCTCCAGTCGTTCGTCAGTACGGCTGGCAACCCTGGACAGATGGGGCGCGAAGATCGCGCGCCACGTCCGGCAGCGATGCTGGCTCGCGCCCGAGGCTTGCCCGGTAGCAGGGCGCCGCCGCCGTGTGCTGCGCTTCGAAAAGGAGCGTGGTCCAGAATCCGCCTCCGCCGACAGGCGCGAGCGCGATTGTCCCCCGTCACGAGATGCCTGCAGAGAAGGCCCAAATGATGACAAGTACGTAGCACAGTTCGTCCACTAAACCCATCCAGCGAGCAGCCGATCTTCGCCGCGATCGACTTCATCACTTCCCATTCCGAGCCGTACTCAGCCCGCTGCTCCGCGACCATAAGGACCGCGCGTTCCCGTACTTCGGGTGAAAATTTGTTCGTCGTCTTGCTCATAACGGCTCCTTGTCACAAGTGGGAGCCTCCTGAAAACCCGGGGCGCTTCGGGGACCGACTTGGTTTGGTCGATATCGGTCATCGCCAGCGCCGACATAGCCTGGTCCCCCTGTGGGAAGACTGAACACCGCGACCGCCGCCGAGGCCCGAGAGTGTCATCTCTTCTGTGGATGGCTCCCCTTTGCGAGTGCTCAACGAACTTATGGCAACGGTCAGTTGCAGTCTTCTGTTCGGCCTTTTGTGCAGCCTAGAATTCGACTGCTGGCCCTGATGAGGTCCGCGGACAAGATCCCAAACTAACTATCAGGCAGCGCTGTGCCAGTCCTCGCGTCTACCAGGCGAGTGCCGTCAGCCGTCACGACTTCGGCGACAGCTCGGCCAAGCCACATGCGATAGGTGACGGTCGACGGGCGCGGCAGTGGCGGCGGTGATCGCCGATGGCGATGCGAGCGCGAGGTGGCTGGGCAGGGCCGTGGTGGCGTTGCGCTCCACCAAGTGATCGCCATGCACGCGGTCGATGGGCAAGAAGCTCATCAACGCGCCGCTCGTGAACCAGAGGAGGAGCTGCGCACCGATGATAAGTGCAACCATTTGTGGGTGCGGCTCGCGAGGAGGTGCAGCCTTAGTTTCGCGCTTTTCAGAACCGCCCCTCCATAGTCGCTGCTGGCATCACTTCATGCCGGCATGTCTTTCATCATCTCGTCGTGATCGGCCGGCACACTCGCCACAAGCCCTTGTACTGCTCGCGCATCGTTCCCTGGAGCCTGGGCACGAACGCGAGCATACCCCGCGCGAAGAAGTTTAGGCGGCCATCTTTTCGCAGGCGTCGGCGCACTTGCGGCACGCGGCCACGCAATCCTCCATGCCGTCCAGGGATTCGCAGCTCGCGGCGCACGCTCGGCAGACCTCGGCGCACTCGCGACAGATATGCTGATGGTGCGACGACTTGCGCGCCATGAAGTCGATTGCGACTTCGCAAATCCTCGCACAGTCGAGCATGATCTTGATATGCTCAGGTGCGGCATGCTGGCCGCCCATTTCAAGGCAATGGTTCATTGCCATGTGCAGGCAGGTCACATGACACTCGTGGCAGGCGTCCATGCAGGCCTGCATGTCGGGGTTCATCTGATGCATCGATCCATCTCCGTCTGAGTCCCCCCACTAGAAGATACGCGCTTTGCGCGATAACCCCTTGCATAAAAATTCCAGCGGCGCTTGCCGGTTCCAGACCAAGCGATGTCGCCACCATAATTCCGCCGGCGAGCGCAAGCGGCGTCAACCGTCATCGTCGAGATCTGGCCCGCGCCCGCGCCCGCGCCCGGCTCTGCTGCCATGTCGGCCATCGGACCCGGAACCTGCTGAGCATGGGAGCGGCCATCTTTTCGGGCGTGACACTCTGCCCGTGGGGGGCCAGCGCGCGCATCGTGCCGATGACGTGCTTCAGCCACACACCCACGAGCCACAGGTCAACGCGATGTACCGTTGCGTACCGACAGCTTCGACAGTGCTTACGACACTCAAATGGGGAGCGACCTGAGGTGCGTCATCGAGGACAAGGCCGAGCCGCCAGATAGGCTCAGGACGCCAGACGCGTGAGTATAGGGCATTCGGGCCGCTCGTCCCCATGGCAGGCATTCGCAAGGTCGAGCAGTGCTTCGCGCATGGCATTGAGTGCATCCGCCTTCCGACCCAGGTCTCCCGCGCGCGATTCCGCCAGAGCCTTGACCTCCGCGCTCGCGCGCTCGCGGTCGGACCAGAGATCAAGCAGCACGCGGATTTCCCCAATGGGAAAGCCGAGATCGCGGGCGTTGGCGATGAAACGCAGGAGGTGCACGTCGGCTTGCGAATAGTCGCGATACCCGCTGTCACGTCGCGGCGGCGACGGGATAAGCCCGATCTTCTCATAATGGCGGATCATGCGCTGCGACACAGCGCTCGCATCGGAGGCCGCGCCGATGTTCACAGCGTCACCCGATTGAGACGCAGCGCGTTGGTGACGACGCTGACGGATGACAGGGCCATCGCCGCAGCGGCGATGACAGGCGACAGAAGGATGCCGAACACCGGATAGAGCAGCCCGGCGGCGATGGGGACGCCAGCGGCATTGTAGATGAAGGCGAAGAACAGGTTCTGGCGTATGTTGGCCATCGTTGCCTCGCTCAGGCGCCGCGCCCGCACGATGCCGTTGAGATCACCCTTGAGCAGTGTGATCCCGGCGCTTTCGATGGCGACATCGGTGCCCGAACCCATGGCGATGCCGACGTCCGCCGCCGCGAGAGCGGGCGCGTCGTTCACCCCATCGCCAGCCATGGCAACGACATGGCCTTCGCGCTGCAGCCGCAGGACGACAGCGCTCTTCTGATCGGGCAGCACCTCGGCTTCAACCGCATCGATGCCTAGTTTCCGGGCCACCGCCTCGGCGGTTGTCCGGTTGTCGCCCGTCAACATGACGACGCTCACGCCCTCTTTTCGCAAGGCGGCCAGCGCCTCCGCTGTGGTTGCCTTGATCGAGTCCGCAATGGCGAGAATTCCGGCGACCCGGCCATCAACGGCCGCGAAAATCGCCGTCGCTCCGTCCGCCCGCAGCTCATTGGCGCGTGCAGCCGCGGCTGACACATCGATGCCATTCTCTTTGAGATAAACGGCGCCGCCCAGAAAGATCCGCTTGCCGTCCACGGTCCCGACCGCGCCCTTTCCGGTAGGCGAGTCAAAGTCGGAAACCTCGGGAACGTCGATGTCACGATCCTTCGCGGCCGCGACGATCGCGAGCGCCAGCGGATGCTCCGACGCCCGCTCGACGCCCGCCGCCAGGCGAAGAAGATCGTGCTCCGAAAAGCCGTCCATCGCCACGATATTCGTGACCGATGGGCGCCCTTCTGTCAGCGTGCCGGTTTTGTCGACGACGATCGTGTCGACCTTTTCCATGCGCTCCAGCGCCTCGGCATTCTTGATCAGGACACCGAGGCCGGCCCCCCGTCCGATCCCGACCATGATCGACATCGGCGTCGCGAGACCCAGCGCGCAGGGACAAGCGATGATCAGCACCGCGACCGCGGCCACGAGGCCATGCGCCAGTCGCGGTTCTGGACCCCATATTCCCCAGATCGCAAAGGAGAGCAGTGCGACGGCAAGCACTGCCGGCACGAACCAGCCCGCAACCTTGTCGGCCATGCGCTGGATCGGCGCGCGCGAACGCTGCGCATCTGCCACCATCTGGACGATCCGCGCCAGCATCGTATCCCGGCCAACCTTGTCCGCGCGTATGACGAGCGATCCTGTTTGGTTTATCGTGCCCGCCACTACATGGGCATCGACCGTCTTCGTCACCGGCATCGACTCGCCAGTCACCATGGACTCGTCGATCGAAGAGCGGCCGTCCTCGACAATCGCATCCACAGGCACCTTTTCGCCGGGGCGGACGCGCAACCTGTCGCCGACCACGATCAGGTCAATCGCGACTTCCTCGTCGTGACCATCCGGCAGGATCCGGCGGGCAGTCTTGGGTGCCAGATTGAGCAGGGCCTTGATCGCGCCCGATGTCCGCTCTCGCGCGCGCAGCTCGAGAACCTGCCCAAGGAGCACGAGGACGGTGATGACCGCGGCGGCCTCGAAATAGATGGCGACCGTGCCATCCATCATGCGGAATGCCGCCGGGAATATTCCGGGGGCAAGCGTGGCCACCACGCTATAGGCCCAGGCGACACCGGTTCCCATCGCGATCAGCGTGAACATGTTCAGGTTTCGCGTCCGAATGGACGCCCAACCGCGCTCGAAAAACGGCCAACCGGCCCAAAGCACGACGGGGGTCGCCAAAGCGAGCTGAACCCACCCTGATATTCGCTCGGGGACGAGTTGATGAAGCGCGGGGAAAAGGTGTCCGCCCATTTCGAGTAGGAATATGGGCACCGTCAGCGCCAGGGCGATCCAGAAGCGCCGTGACATATCGACGAGTTCAGGGCTCGGGCCTGATTCCGCCGTTATGAGCTCGGGCTCGAGTGCCATGCCGCAGATCGGGCAAGGACCGGCACGATCTTTTCGGATCTCCGGGTGCATCGGACAAGTCCAAATCGTGCCAGGTTCTGCGGCCGTGGGCGTGTCGCCCCCGCTCGACAGATATCGTTCCGGCTCGGCGACGAACTTCGCCCGACATCCGGCACTGCAGAAGTGAAACTCCTGGTCGCCGTGTGAGGCATGGTGCGCGGTCGCGCCGGGATCGACCATCATGCCGCAGACAGGATCCTTCGCTGTCGTCGGACCTTGCGGCTCGCGGTGCTTTCCAGCGCAACAGTTATGCGCACCAGATGTGTTCGCGGAAATAGGATCGGTCATGGCTCGTCTCCTTGTCGACGCTAAACAATCTGGGGTCTGACATCGTGTCAGGGTCAAGGCCCCGGTTCAAATATTCTGTCCGCCAGACGCTGGAGCCTGATTATTCGAGCAAGAGATTGTGGATCGCGGTCGCTGCCTTGGCCGCCTGACCCGCCGCGACGGCAATCTGGTCCAACCCTTCGACGACGTCGCCGGCAGCGAACAGGCCGCTGATCGATGTTCGCTGGTGGTCGTCGACGATGATGCAACCCGACGCGCTCAACGAAGCACCGGCTACCCGCGCGAGCTCTGATCTTCCGGAACTTCCGAGCGCGACATAGAGCGTATCGAAGCTGAGCGATTGGCCATCGGACAGGCGCACGAGAACATCATCATCGTTTATCGATAATGTTTGTATGGCGGCACGTTCGACCGCAATTCCGCCGTCCGCAAGATCAGCTTGGTCGGCAAGAGAAAGCTGCACGGATTCTTCAGTGAGCAGGGTAACGGTTTCGCTGTAGCGCCGCACGAAGATCGCCTCGGCCGCTCCATGCTCCGAGCAGCCCAGGACTGCCACGCGCTTGCCGCGCACCTCGTACGCATCACAAATTGGGCAGTAGCGGATGAGGCCGCGCGAAACGCCTCTGTCATGTGCAGCTTGGGCGAGGTTGGGTCGGTGGTTTGCAACGCCCGGCGCAAGCAACACCGTCCGCGCCTCGAGGGTGCGGGAACTCATGCCCACGGCAAAGCCTGTCTTGGACTGCATGATACCGAGGGCCACGTCACTGACCAATTCCGCACCGTAGCCGACAGCGTGCTGACGCATACGCGACAACAACTCCTCACCAGATATCCCTTCCGGGAAGCCGATGAGATTATGCGTCGTGGGAATGCTGGCGGCACGTCCGGCCCCGGCGTCGATAACCAACGTGGCACGCAGAAATCGACCCAGGTAGGTGGCAGCTGTCAGGCCTGCGGGGCCTCCGCCAATGATAATGCAGTCGTACATGCGCACCTCGCCGACGGTGATCCTCATTTCTATTACGCGCGCTCGCCCATCTTCCCTCGCATGCCCTTCGATGTTTTGAAGAAATTGCTGGCCGGGGCGAGGGGTGCGCGCCGCCGGTGCGTAAGTCAGTAGTAGCCCGTCGAGAGACTCGATGGGCCATTCGGGAGCCCACGGGTCGCAGCGTGGAGCGGGGCGAGCGTCCAAGGGAAGACCTGATCGAACCAACGATCATCCGCTTGGCCGTTCGTCCCGCGATGGGCGGAACTGTTGGCTCCTTGGCACTTGCGAGCGCAAGTGCAGGGGGAGGTATAAATGGAGACCTACAGTCCTTTTTCTGTGTCGATGGGACGTGCGCTTTGGGTCATGGCCATGGTAGCGGGACCGCCTTTGATCATCATGGGTGTCGTGGGGCTGGTCATCTCGATTATTCAAGCCGCGACGTCGATCAACGAGCAAACGGTCAGCTTCGTGCCTAAATTGCTCGCGCTGCTGCTATTCCTGGTCCTCTTTGGTACCGCGATGGGAGCATTGCTTGTCGATTATACGCGCGACCTCCTCATCCACATTCCAGACGACATCCAGTGAACAGCGAGGCAATCGACTTCCGCATGGCGTGGCAGGGATCAGGAATCTGGCCTGCCGTCGACCACAATGCTAGCCTCTCGAGCTCATCGAGTAATCGACAAAGGGGGACGGTTTGGCGGATTTTGAATTGCTGGCACGGCAACTCATTCAGCGATGGAAGGAAGATCCGAACGCGACCTATCAGAGCTGGTTTTTGTGGGACGAGCGGATCAAGAATTTCCGCTCCATCCGCCGCGGTCTGGCCCAGGTGGTCGCCGAGATCGAGACGGGACGATTTGGCGTCGCTTATCGCGGCTCGTCGCTGGAAACCGTGGTTCATTCGGTCGCGGAACAACGGCAGATCTTCAAGGGGGCAGATCATGCCTTTTTGTGGAAGCCAAAGCTGCGGATACCGGACATTTATGAGAACGCGGCGCATCAGCGCGCCTTTGGCCGGTTGCTGGATCACTGCGCGTGCTGCGATACGGCGGAAGAAATTATTTCCGGCATCCATACGATCGACCGGCTGAACATTAAGGGGCTCGGGCCAGCGGTCGCCAATCTCCTGTATTTTCTGCATCCGACGCTGGTGCCGCCGTTCAACACGGCGATCGTTAACGGGTACAACAAGCTCACGGGCGGAAAGGTCAAGCTGGGGAGTTGGCCGCATTTCCTGGCAATGCGGTCGGAGGTTCTCGATCTCAATGAACAATTCCGGGATCTGCTGTCCAACGATCTTGGCGCCATTGGCGGTCTATTGTTCGACATCGGCTCAGGCCGATATCCGGCCCCGCCCCGCGGTGAGGAGGATCAAAGCGCTAGCGGCTGGACAGCTCGTCTCGAGCAAGCCCGGGCAGAAGCGCAGAACCTCAATAAGGCTGTTCAGAAGCAGGGCGAAAGCGATCGCACCCATTCGGAAATTCAAGCCTGGCTCCGCGATATCGGTCGGGCGCTTGGCTATGATGTCTGGATAGCGGCCAATGATCGCGGCCGTCTTCATAACGGGATACGCCTTGGGGAGGGGTGCCTTGAAAGCTTGCCAGCTTCCATTTCCACCTCGACCGGCGGCGACGCCATCCGCCTGATCGATGTGTTGTGGCTCGAACAGGGCGGTGATCGTGTTGCGGCGGCTTTCGAGGTGGAGCACTCGACTTCGATCTATTCCGGCATAGTGCGCATGCTCGACCTGGCCCTGAGCGGGAGCGCACTACACGCAACCGCTGGGCTGTTCCTCGTCGCCCCGGACGCCCGAGAAGCCGACGTGCGGGCGCAACTGGCGCGCCCCGCCTTCAGCCGTGTCGCCGATCTCGAGATCGCCTATCTTCCCTATGGCGAGCTGGAGCGGCACAAGGAGGCAATTTCGCGGTTCGGATCAGGGCTGAAGGCGATCAAGGCCATAGCCCGCACACTGCCCTAAAAATCTCTCACTCACATTCCCGATGCTGGTGGCGCAAGCAGCCCAAGCCACGCGACCAGCGCGAGGATCGCGATTGCGCAACTGCTTTCGATCAGGAGGCTCCGGCGTAATGCTCCGACTGCGGCTGCGCCCTCTCCGCGCTCCAACGCAGCCGCGAGCGCCGGCGTCAGAAAAAAGCGGTTCGCCGCGGCCAGGAGGAGCATCGCACCGAAAAGCAGCAACTTGCCTAGAAGCAGGATGCCATAGAGGGTGGTGAAAAGTGCGCCGAGTTTCGATGGCCCAATCAATATCCAACTATTTACGAGGCCCGAGACAATCAGCAGGCCGACGACAATCGAGCCAACTCTTGCAAATCCGTCCAATGCCCGGTGGGAAAGATGGATATGCTCGGCCGCCATGCGCGTAGCGGACCGGAAGATCAGGAGACAGAGGCCACATAGCGCCCCTATCCAGGTCCCGGCCGCCAGCAGATGGGTGATGTCTGCGGCCAGGTGGAGCCAGCCAAGTGCGCCTTCATCGGCGGCTCCATGGCCGGTCCACGCCAGCGTAGAAAGTGCCACGGCGGCCGTGATCGAGAGCGAAGCCAATGCGAAGGTCGGCCGCTGCCATCCCACGATCGAGAAATACAACACTAACAGGAGAGCGGCGATACGCAGCTGCCAAACGGTGCCGATCGTCGTGCCCGAGATTACCAGGCTGACCGTCGCGCGGTCGACCTCGCCGATGGCGACTCCGCCCATCGATGCGGCCAATACCATGACGCCCAGGATCGACAATCCGATGCCGACCAGAGCGATGGTGGCGAGAACGGGACGGAAGCGCAGGACCGAGCCGGATTGCCGCTCGGCCCCGCGCAGCGTGTAGAGCCCGAACATCGGCAGCCCAAACAGGAGCATGAGATCAAGATATAGCCCCAGCCTGACGGCGGTCGCTACCGTGTCTGGCACCCCTTACTTGACCTTGAACGTGTAGCTGCCCTGGACGCGATGCGTGTCGGTGGACACGATGTGATAGTCGACCTTGTACGTCCCGGCAGACAGCGGCTTGGCGAAGGTCGCAACAAGCGTCTTGCCATCGGGGGCGAGGGCAACCTTGACGCCATTCATCTTCATCGGCCCCATCTTCATGCCGGGCATTTCGGTCATGGTCAGGTCGATGCCGGAAAATTGAGCAACGAGCGCCTCGGAAAAAACGAGCTGAACTTTTGTAGGGGCGGTGACCACCGCGTCGGCGGCGGGCATCGCAGTCGCCAGCCTGGGGTGTGCCTGAGCGGCCGTGGCTACGATTGCAGAGGCGGCCAGCGCAACCGCAAAAACTGTCTTACGAAACATCGATTTCTCCATGCGCGGCGGTACTGCCGACAATTCGAATTACGCACGGCCGCCCGTGACCCCTCAACGATGCCGCCACAATTCTTAGGCGAGCGCCGCACCCGACCTTCTGAGTTCGGTGAACGAGGATGATTTTCATAGGCCATGAGGGGTCGAGGCGCCCCGCGCGTATGATCAAGTGGACGGCTTGGACACACCGGTCGCCCGAGATTTTGTGGGGAGGATGCAATGGCAGATCCGCGGATGACAGGCATAAGGCGGCATTTGCCGAGCGGCCCCTTTCTTGCGATCGCGGCACTCGCCGTCGCTGCGGTCGGCGGTGTGGTGGTGTATGTCGGTGCATATGACATCGGCGCCGACTCGCCGCATAGCCGGCCTATCTACTGGATGATCGAGCAATTCCGGGATCGTTCTGTCGCTGTGCGCGCACGTAATGTCGTCGTCCCTGGCAATCTGATGGATGTAAAGCGCCTAGAGAGCGGCGCGGGGCTCTACACGGAGATGTGCAGTGGCTGTCATCTAGGGCCGGGCCTCGAGAAGACAGAGATCAGCCAGGGCCTGTATCCACGAGCCCCAGAGCTATTCCGGGAGCCACAAAGGTCGGCCAAGGAGCAGTTCTGGATGATCAAACATGGCGTCAAGCTCACGGCCATGCCGGCGTGGGGGAAAACGCACAGCGACGATTTGATTTGGGATATGGTGGCTTTTGTTCGTCAGCTACCGAAGATGTCGGCTGCGCAATATCAGGCCGCTGTCGCCAGCGCGCCGGAAGATCATGATGCGATGATGAAAGACATGCCAGGTATGGCGAAGACGGCGCCTTGAATGGGTACTTGCGTCGGTCAGCGCGAGATATCGCGTCGCGTGCTGCCGGGTGACCAGGCATTGGGTAGCGTCGTCAGGCGCCAACGGGTGAGATCGAATGATGGGAATAGACGATGAACATTGACCTTGACGGGCTTTTGAGCCGCTTGCGCACCGACGCCGTTCACCCAGGGCTTTCCGGTCTGGAGGAGGCTGTGTTCAGGCGCATTGCGGCGCGTCCGCAAGTTTCCACCGCGCAGCAGCTGACCCTTGGCATGGTGGCGGCGTTCGGCGCTGTATTGCTCGGCGTCGCCAGCAATGGTCTTGCAACGCCGGCCGAAGCGTCCGTGACATTATCTCCATTTGGGCCGTCCAATCCGCTTGCGCCATCGACGCTGTTGGTGGGATCGCGATGAAGGCCAAGCTGCTTTTGCTGGTCGCAGTGGTGGCCTTTATCGCGGCGGTCGCTGGCGTCTTTCTGGGCCGGTATTTCTTTCCGCAACCGGTGGCTGCGGGTGTCGAACTGCATGAGGTGTTGCACGGAAAACTTGATCTGGACGCTCGTCAAAAGAGCCAGATCGATCTTCTTGAACAGCGTTTTGCTGTCCGCCGGCGGGCACTCGAACTTGAATTGCGGGCCGACAACGCACGGCTTGCAGATGCCATTGAAGCCGAGCACGGCAACGGTCCGCGGGTAACAGCCGCTGTCGATCAATCACACCAGGCAATGGGCGAACTTCAGAAAGAGACGCTTGGCCACATCTTCGCCATGCGCCAGATCCTGCGCCCGGATCAGGCCAGGACGTTCGATCAGGCGGTGGTTCATGCGCTCACCGACGACGTACGGTGAGTCTGGATCTCAAGGCGTGTTCGGACGGTGAACTCGCGGCGTTGACCTTGGGTGGTCGCCAGGCGGCGTTCGCCGAGATTATGCATCGCCATCAGACACCGATTTTCCGTCTGGTTCGCGGTCTCGTGGTCAACGCGGACGAGGCGCTTGATCTGACGCAGGATTGCTTTGTCTCCGCCTTCGGCCATTTGCAGAAATATGATGGCGATCGCCCGCTGCGCGCCTGGCTGTCGCGCATCGCGATCAACAAATGCCGAGATTGGCGTCGCCGGCAGAAAGTGCGGCGATTGTTCACTTTCGGAGCGGGTCCAACAGAGCAGGAGCGCGAAGCGGTCCCGGACGATAGCCCCTCTGCCCATGAAACGGTCTCGGGAAGGATGGAGCTCGCACGCCTCAATGCGGCGATCGCACAGCTTTCGGCTCCGTTGCGCGAGGTACTCTTGCTGAGGACGGTAGAGGGAATGACCCAGGCGGAAACTGCGGCCGCGCTTGCGATCAGTGGCAAGGCTGTCGAGACGCGCCTGTACAGGGCTCGAAGCCGGCTCGCGGAAATATTGGCGGATTGATGAGGGGTCCGCCCAGGTCGTGCGTAAGCCTCAGAGAGTATGGTGCATAAGGCGTTCGCTGAGCCTTGCGCCTGATTTTGAACAAGGGAGACGACATGAGCCCGGTATTGACCCGCCGCGATTTAATCCGGGGAGCCTCGCTTGCTGGCGGTGGCTTGGCATTGTCCGCGTGGATGCCGGCATGGGCGCAGCCCGTATCAACCGGCATCGCGACGCCGCTCCCGACGGTTTCCGGCAATGACATCGAGCTTAAAATTGCTCAGCAGATGATGACGATCGACGGTCGGAAAATGCGGGCCATTGGCGTCAACGGCACAGTTCCGGCGCCGTTGATCCGGCTGCGCGAGGGACAGACTGTTCGCCTGCATGTGACCAACGATCTCGATGAGGATAGCTCGATACACTGGCATGGCGTGCTGGTGCCGCCGCAATTCGATGGCGTGCCGGGTATATCCTTCCCGGGCATTCGGCCCAAAACCACTTTTGTCTATGAATTTCCGATCATCCAGAACGGCACCTATTGGTATCATAGCCATTCGGGCCTTCAGGAGCAGCTGGGGCATTATGGTCCGATCGTGATCGACCCTGCCGGTGTTGACCCGGTGAAATATGACCGCGAGCATGTCATCGTGCTGGCCGATCACAGCGCCATTTCGCCAGAAGCGATCTTTCGGGCGATGAAAGTGGACCCCGGGCATTTCAACTTCCAGCGCCAGACGCTTGCCGGTCTGCTGTCCAAGCGCGACCAGGCTCTGAAGGATCGCCTCGATTGGGGCAAGATGCGGATGGATCCAACCGATATTTCCGACGCGACGGGTTCGGCTTATACCTACATCGTCAATGGCTACGGGCCTCGAGACAATTGGACCGCTCTGTTCACGCCGGGCGAACGCGTCCGGCTGCGCTTCATCAACGCCTCGGCGATGACGACCTTCAATGTGCGGATACCGGGCCTCCCGCTGACGGTGGTGCAGGCTGACGGCCAGAATGTGCGGCCCGTGATGGTCGAAGAATTCCAGATCGGAGTGGCTGAAACCTACGACGTGATCGTTACTCCGCCCGATGATCGCGCCTACACGCTGGTCGGTGAGGCCATCGACCGTTCAGGCATGGCGCGGGCCACGCTCGCGCCGCGTGCTGGGATGACGGCCGAAGTGCCGCCGCTGCGTGAACGGCCGCTCGCCACGATGAAAGACATGGGCATGGACATGTCATCGATGCCGGGCATGGAAGGCATGGACATGTCCGGAGGCGGCATGTCGCCGATGCGGGGCGTCGACCCGACTGCGGAGAAAAATGCCTCGGCGAAGCTGACGGTGGCTGGTGCCGGGGCCATGGCCATGGGCGCGGCTCCTGGCGGGACCGCCATGGCGGGCATGGATCATTCCAATATGGCGGGCATGGCGGCAGGCGGGGGTGCGATGGCCGGCATGGATCACAGCGCCATGGCGGGGCAGCCGGGCATGGATATGGGCTCCATGGAAATGGGGCCGATGAACATGCGTGACTTTTCAAAAGCGCCGCAGGTCAAAAAGTCACCGGGCGTGCAGACGATCTCGCCTATGCCGATGGACCGCACCGGAGAGCCCGGTCAGGGTCTCGAGAATGTCGGCCACAAGGTTCTCGTCTACAAGGATCTCATGGCGCTGGAGCGCAATCCTGACGTGCGTGCTCCGGACCGCAGTCTCGATATCCATCTCACCGGCAACATGGAGCGGTTCATGTGGTCGTTCGACGGCGAGAAGATGTCGGATGTGCATGACCCGATCCCCTTCATCGAGGGTGAGAGGGTTCGGATCAATCTGATCAACGACAGCATGATGGGTCATCCGATCCATATCCACGGCCACTTTTTTGAACTGGTCACGGGTCATGGCGATCATGCGCCGCGCAAGCACACGGTCATCGTGCAGCCGGGCGGGAAGGTCACATGGGATTTTACCGCTGATGCGGTCGGCGACTGGGCGTTCCACTGCCATCTTCTCTACCACATGCACGCCGGGATGATGCGCGTCGTCAGTGTGCGGCCGAAGGGAGACGCAGCATGAAGCGCGTTTTGACGACACTGCTCGGCGGGTCGGCGATGTTGCTCGCCATTCCGGTAACCGCGCAAGCCCAGTCGATGCAGGGCATGGATCATTCCAGCATGCCCGGTATGGCGATGCCCGCGAAAAAACCGGCTTCCCCCAAGCCTGCCAAAAAGCCTGCGGCAAAGAAGCCGGCTCCTAAAAGGGCCGCGCCGGTCAGAGTGGCCCCGGCAAAGCCCGCGGCTCGCCAGGATATGGAAGGCATGGATCATTCGACCATGCCTGGAATGGCGATGCCTCAGCCGGGACCAGCAGCCGCGGCAACGGCGCCGACTATGGACCATGGCGCGATGCCGGGCATGGATATGGGCAACAGCGGTTCTACACCGATGGCTGGCAGCATGCCCGGCATGAATATGTCCGGGGATCATGGTGGCCACGATATGGCTGCCATGCCGGGCATGGAAATGACCGGAACCGCACTCCCGGCCGGAAATGCCCCTGCGCCAAAGCCTCCCATGGACCACTACGCCGATCGGCAGTTCCCGCCCGCTGCGATGACACAGTCGCGAATGGCTATGATGCACGAGCAGGGGGGGCAAGCCTTCTATCAAATCATGTTCAATATCGCGGAGTATCAGGTTCGCAATGGGCGTGACGGCTACCGCTGGGATGGAGAGGCTTGGTATGGCGGGGACGTCAATCGGTTGACGCTGAAGAGCGAGGGCGAGGGTGTCCTTGGCGGTCCTGGCGGATCGTTCATGGAGACCGCCGAGGTCCAGGCGCTCTACAGCCGGGCGATCGATCCGTATTGGAACCTCCAAGCTGGCGTTCGATACGATTTCAAGCCCAATCCGTCCCGAACATACGCTACTGTCGGGGTGGAGGGCCTCGCACCCTATTGGTTTGAAACCGAAGCGGCTCTATTCCTTTCCAACAAGGGTGAAGTTCTCGGTCGTGTTGAGGGTTATTATGACCAGCGCATCACGCAGCGAATCATTCTGCAGCCCCGAATTGAACTGAATCTCTCCGCGCAGGACGTGCCTGAGACACGGATTGGGTCTGGAATCTCCAACGCCGAGTTCGGATTGCGCCTGCGCTATGAGATCCGACGGCAGTTTGCGCCTTACATTGGCGTATCCTACGATCGAAAACTGGGCAAAACTGCCGACTATGCAAGGGCTGATGGTGAACGCATTAAGGCGACCAGCTTCGTCATTGGTGTGAGGACCTGGTTTTGAGCGTTGTCAGTGGAGTCAACGAAGGGGACGTAACATGATGAAAACGTGGATGCGAGCCTCGCGGTGCAGACGATAGTCGGCAGCACGGCCATGTATCTTGTCATGTTCTTCGTGGACGACAGGCTCGGCAGCTCTACAACAATCTGAACATGTTCTGCATGTCCCAGAGATGGTTGCGCTGAGAAAGGTCGCCAGGCGCCGTATGTTGGCCCAGAGGGATAAAGCTGCGCTGTGCAATGAGTTTATTCGGTCCCAGAGACAGGAAATTGACCAGGTGAAGGCGCTTCTTGCCCGCAATATAGTGTCGCAAGAGTGGTGCTATCGGCTCGACCGGCAACGCGCCTGCATGAAATCGAAGGAGCTACCATGATCAGCATCCGTACCCTCGCCGCCGCTTTGGCACTTGCCGTTCCGGTCGCAGCGATGGCGGCGAACCCGATTGTGGTTCACCGCGATCCTGGCTGCGGTTGCTGTGAGAAATGGGCGGCGCAGGTACGCGCGCAGTTCGGCCGGCAGGTGCAGATCATCGACGATGCCGGCCGCGCCGGCTTGAGCAGGCGTGCCGGCGTGCCCTCAGACCTGGCTTCTTGTCATACCGCCACCATCGACGGGATGACCTTTGAGGGCCATGTTCCGATCTCCGACATGAAGCGCGTGCTGGCCCAGCATCCCAAAGGCGTCACCGGGCTCGCCGTTGCGGGGATGCCGATGGGATCGCCGGGCATGGAGATGGCAGGCATGAAGGGCCAGCCTTACGATGTCATCGCCTTTGGCCCCGAAGGGCGTCGCGTCTTTGCGCACCACAGTTGATCGCAGGCATCGACGCTTCGCTGATTCCGAAGCCATCGCCGGGTGGGTGTTGGTCTCGTCTTGCCGCCCGGTGTCAGAACGGCTTGCGCCCGGTATAGAGCGAGATCGAGCCGGTCGGCGTCTGGACGACGCGAACTTCGGCGACATTTTCGAAGCCGGCGTCGGCGATGAGCTCCGGCAGGATGCCCTTTGCGTTGAGCCCGGTGCGCTCCCAGCCGTCGAGCGCCTGCACCTGACGAAACAGCGTTCGCATCAACAAGGTACGCTGAAGTCCGTAATCGGCAATCGCCACGAGGCCACCTGGGCAAAGCGTTCGTGCCATGGCCCGAAGGATGGCCGATTTCACCGGCAGGTCGCATTGATGCAGCACGAGGCTCGACACGATCTTGTTGGCGATCGTGCCGACCAGGACGTCGACCTGGTCGCCGAAACCTCGAACCCACTCGCTTTCTACGCCGGCCGTTTGTGCCTTTTGCCGCGCCAGCGCGAGAGCGGCAGGATCCGGATCGACCCCGATCACGCGTGCCGTGGGGACAGCCTGTTTGATCGCGATCAGCTGCGAGCCCGTGCCGGCGCCCACATCGACGATGACATCGCCCGCCTCGGGTGCAATCGACTCGAGCAATGCGCTGCGCCACCGACGCTCGCGGGTCATGACCGCAATCACCCGGTCATAGTCGCCCGTCAGGCCAGACAGCCCGAGTGCGGGGACGAAGGTTGGACTGTCATTCACCGTTATGCCTCCATGTGCTTCATGGCGATCGCAGCACCCCGAGTCTTGAACCTTTCGCTTGCATCTTCAGTTTCGCGACGGGAGTAAGCTCCGATGCCAAGCTATGGCGATTTGTGGACCGGCCATGTCCGCCTGGGCGACGGATGGGCGTGGTTCGAGGGTCGTTGCGGCGACACCCGACCCCATCGCCATCTCGCCGCGCAGATGATCGTCGGACTGTCCGAGCCGATCCATGTCGAGACGATCGCAGGTTCGTTGACTGGACCTGCCGTGCTGGTGCGCGCAGGCGCGCTTCACGCGGTTCGTCCCACCGCGACGCATGCGAGGGTGATCTATGCGCGATCCTTCAGCCCGCTGGGTATTGCCTGGTCCAGGCTTGGGGACGGTAAGGACGCGGCGTCGCCACCGGCAGCGCTATCCGAGCAGTTGCGCAGCTCCGATGACCTCGCTGGAACGCTTTACGAGCTTGCAGCGGCCTGCCCGACACCGCCGATCGACGCGCGCCTTTGCGAGGCATTGCGGCGCCTGAAGGACGCACGAGTGGACATAGCCGATCTAGGTGAAATCGCGCGCGCTGTCGGACTCTCTGAACCGCGGTTGCGTGCGCTTGCCGCGGAGCAGTTGGGCGCACCGCTCTCACACTGGCGGCTATGGTTCATGCTCGAGCAGGGCCTGCGATCACTTGGCGCGGGCGCGCCCCTTGTGGCAGCCGCAGCGGATGCGGGGTTCAGCGACCAGGCGCATCTCTCTCGTACGATGCGGCGGTTCATGGGCGTCACACCAAGGACCGCGGCATTGGCGATGGCCTCCCGCTGACGGCAGCATCGACCAGGGTCGAGCGACCGAGCCTTGGGTGGAATACGTATAGTGGCTGTCTTCGATCCGGCCCAAATTTGGGGGGAAAGGAAGCCGTCATGACCGATGCAAGCAAGCTCAGTGTGATACGATGTGCCGCGAGCAGCGCTGCCGCTCTTTCCACTGTCTTCGTGCTTTGCTGGCTCGCGGCGACTTTGTTCGGTCCGATCGGGTCACACATGTTCGTGACGATGTTCACGACAGCTCCGCCGGGATCGTTCGTCGCGCTTGGGGCGGGGTTGTGCTGGTCGATCGTCTTCGGCGCAGCCGTGGGAGGTCTCTTCGCCGCATTCCACAATTGGATCGGTCATTGGCAGCGTCCCTAGGACGGCGCAGCGCAAGTGAGCAATCAGCAATTTTTAACGAGTTCTATATTCAAGGAAACGTGATCATGGAACGGCAACGACCGGCACATACTGGGAAAAAGAATTTCCTGACGTCGCGCGCGGGCATCGTGATGATAGGCTTTCTTGCGCTCGGTTTCGTGCTGCTGTTCACGGAGCATCGCGCGCATGTACTTGGCGCGCTGCCCTTTCTGCTGCTGCTGTCGTGTCCCCTGATGCACCTCTTCATGCATCACGGACATGGGCATGGTCACGATGGAACACCGCAGCCGGGGGCCGGTCGTTCGCCCCGGGAGGGTCAGGGCCAGTGACGGGCCATGCGCAAGCCTATGGTCTGTGGGGCCTCGTCGTCGTCAATGCAGCGGTCTTCATCCTGTTCGCCTACAGTTTCTTCAAGCCGCGAACCACTCGGGACTGGCGATCGTTCAGCGCGTTCAGCGCCTTCCTGGTTGCGCTGTTCGTGGAAATGTACGGCTTCCCATTGACTCTCTATGTCCTGTCCGGGTGGCTGCAGAGCCATTATCCCAATATCGACTGGTTCTCGCATGATGCCGGGCATCTGCTCGAGATGCTCTTCGGCTGGCGGGCGAACCCGCATGCCGGGCCATTCCATATCATGAGCTTTATCCTGATCGGCGGCGGGTTCATCTTGATCTCGACGGGTTGGAAGGCGCTGTACGACGCGCAGAAGGTCCACGAGCTCGCGACCCAGGGGATCTATTCCTATGTGCGGCACCCGCAATATATCGGGTTCATTCTGGTGATGTTCGGGTTCCTGCTGCAGTGGCCGACGATCCTGACGCTTGCGATGTTTCCGGTCCTCGTCGTCATGTATTTGCGGTTGGCGCGGACCGAGGAGCGTGAGGCTCTCGCCGAATTTGATGATGCCTATCGGCGCTACGCAAAGACCGTTCCACCGTTCGTGCCCCACCTCGCGCGCCTGCTCGGGGCGAAGCGTGACGCAGGAGCGGATCAGCGATGAATTCCCTGCCAGCCGGACCGGCGCAAATCCCAGGGGAACCGCTCAGCCGTCCGCCCGGCATCGGGGCGTGGCGTATAGGCCGGCGCGGCTGCACGTACGTGCCGGTCGCCTCGCCGAAATGACTGAAGCTTGAAACCGCGACACCGAGAAGGAGCACTGGCCATGGCAGATCCGCTGAAACCGACCACATCGCCGCTTACCGCTGGCAGGAATCCGGCAATCCCCGCGGTCGCCTTTGATGTGGGACTGCGAACATATATGCTCGCAGTCTACAACTACATGGCCAGCGGTCTGTTGTTGACCGGGATCGTCGCGATGTTGGTTGCGAACAGCGCCGCCATACGCGCCGTGTTTTTCGCCGCGAGCGGCACTCCGACGCTGCTCGGATGGATAGCGGTCTTCGCACCGCTCGCCCTGGTCTTTACGCTAAGCTTCGGTATCAATCGGCTGTCCGAGAGCACCGTCAAGGCACTGTTCTGGACCTATGCGATCCTGATGGGCGTATCGCTGTCGACCATCCTCCTCGCCTATACCGGCGTGAGTGTCGCGCGCACATTCTTCGTTACGGCCGCAGCCTTCGGAGGTTTGAGCCTGTGGGGCTATACAACCAAGAGGAACCTGTCGGCGTTCGGGACCTTCCTGATCATGGGCGTCGTCGGCCTGCTCATCGCCATGGTCGTCAACATGTTCCTGCGGTCGTCCACTTTGGATCTCATCGTCAGCGCGATCGGCGTGCTTCTGTTTGCGGGCCTGACTGCCTTCGACACGCAAAAGATCAAGAGCGTCTACTTCGATGTGGCCGGTACCGAGTTTCGCGGTAAGGCGGTCGTGATGGGAGCGCTGACGCTCTATCTCGACTTCCTCAACCTGTTCCTGTTCCTGCTGCGCTTCATGGGTGATCGGCGGCAATAGGTCAGCCGGGATGACCGGCCGACACGCGCAGGCCTTGGCGGCGGGCGCATCTATGGCTGCCGACACGTCGGCGGCGGCTTGCCTCGATTTCGGAGACCTGCCTTGAAGACGTCCACCTTCGATCTGCGTGGATCATTCGAATCGCTCGACCATCTCGGCGTCGAAAAGCAGTTGCTGCGGGTTCCCGGCGTGACGCAGGTCTCCGCGAACGCCGCCTCCGACAGCGTCACCGTCAGCTTTGATGAAGCGCGCACCAGCGAAACCGCGATAGAGGAGCAGATCGCGGCATGCGGTTTCCATTGCGGCGGCCGGCTCGTCCCGCGGCACGTGTGCGTGATCGGAAGCACAACCCAGTCCTCTGTCTTGCCCGACGCGACGCATCCTCCCGATCATCGTTCCGATGGTGTCGCCGCAAGATCGGTTGCTCCCGATCGCAAGCCGGTGACGGCCGAACACGACGCCATGGCGCACGAGATGGGCCATGGCGACGGCAAGGACATGGCGGCTATGGCGCGCGACATGCGCAACAGGTTTATCGTCAGCCTCGTTTTTGGCCTGCCGATCTTTGCGCTGTCGCCAATGGGTCTGGACCATCCCCTTCTGAAACCGATGTTCGGACTCAGTCTCGACCTGACCCTGTTCCTGCTTGCCAGCGCCGCGATCCTCTATCCGGTCTGGCCCTTCGTGGTCGCCGCGATCCGCGCGCTTCGGAACGGTGTGCTGAATATGGCGGTGCTCGTCCTGTTGAGCGTCGGCACCGGTTATCTGTTCAGCGTGGCGTCGACATTCCTGTTCAAGGGCCAGCAATTTTACGAGGCTTCCGCGGTCCTGCTCATCTTCATTCTGCTCGGCCATTGGCTGGAGATGCGCGCTCGCGCCGGCGCGTCCCAGGCAATCCGCGCGCTCATGGATCTGGCGCCGCCCATGGCGACCGTGCAGCGCGACGGAAAGGACGTCGAAGTGCCGACCGCCGAGGTGCTGGCCGGCGATGTTGTGCTGATCCGGCCGGGCAACAAGATTCCCGTCGACGGCGAAATCCTCGAAGGCAAATCTGAGGTCGATGAGTCGATGCTCACGGGCGAATCGATGCCGGTGTCGAAGGCGGCCGGCGACACCGTGATCGGCGCGACGATCAACCGCAGCGGTAGCTTCCGCTATCGCGCGACCAAGGTTGGCGCCGACACCGCGCTCGCCCAGATCGTCAAGCTCGTCCAGGAAGCGCAGAACTCGAAGGCGCCGGCACAGCTGCTCGCCGACCGGGCATCGCAGTGGCTGGTGCTCGCGGCAATTCTGATCGGTCTCGCGACGTTCGCCATCTGGTACTGGATTCTGGGTGGGACATTGCTGTTTGCGCTGACCATGACGATAACCGTTTTCGTGATCGCCTGCCCGGACGCCCTTGGCCTTGCCACGCCAATGGCGATAATGGTCGGTACCGGCCTTGGCGCGATGAACGGCATCCTGTTCAAGAATGCCAGCGCGCTCGAGGATGCGACCAAGCTTGACGTCATCGTGTTCGACAAGACGGGGACCCTCACCATGGGCCGGCCCAATGTTGTCGAAGTAGTGACAGCGGAAGGCATCACCCGGGACGAGGTGCTTCGCATCGCCGGTGCGATCGAGCGCAACTCCGACCACCCGCTTGCGCTGGCGGTCCTCGAAGGTGCATCCGGTATCACCCTTCCCGAGACGCGCGATTTTGCCAATATAGAGGGGAAGGGCGCCAGCGCCCAGGTCGAGGGCGCAACCGTGGTGCTTGGCAACCGGCGTCTCATGGATGAAGGAAAAGTAGCGCTGGGAGCCCTCGAGGAACCTGGCGAGCGCCTGAAAGGGGCGGGGCGCACCGTTGTCCATGTTGCGCGCGGCGGCGAGATTCTCGGGTTGATCGCCATAGCGGATGCGGCGCGGCCAACCGCGAAGGCGACCGTCGCGGCGCTTCGGGAGCGCGGCGTCAAGGTCGCGATGATTACCGGCGACAACGCCGGCACGGCCAAGCGAATCGCCGATGAGCTTGGCATCGACATCGTCCTTGCCGATGTGCTTCCCGGTCAAAAGGCGGAGAAGGTCAAGGAGCTGCAGGCCCAGGGCCAGCGTGTCGGCATGGTCGGTGACGGGGTCAACGATGCCCCCGCGCTTACCCAGGCCGACGTAGGATTTGCGATCGGGGCGGGCACCGACGTCGCGATGGAAAGCGCCGATGTCGTCCTGATGAAGAGCGACCCCTATGATATTGTCGGTGCCATAGCGCTCTCACGCGCCACGCTTCGCAAGATGCACCAGAATCTGTGGTGGGCAGTCGGCTACAATGTGATCGCCTTTCCACTCGCGGCGGGTGTGCTCTATCCGGTGCTGCTGAGCCCCGAGGTCGCTGCGCTGGCTATGTCGGGCAGCTCCGCACTCGTCGCGGTCAACGCGCTGCTGCTGAAGCGGACCCGGCTGGCGGGTATCAGTCGGGGCGGCATGAGTCGGGCCTCAGCGGTGGAGCACAATGCCGTTGGTGCCGCTGTTTGAGACCGGCCCACGAGTGCGACCCCGGCCCTCGCGGCCCGCTATCTTGGTGTGCATGATTGCCGACAGGAGAAAGAACCGGTGGTGAAGGCGAAGAACGAACCCCGTTACGCCGAGCAGTTGCGCGCGCTCCAGATCGGGCTCACCGCCCTGCAGCGGGGAATCATCGAGGATGGCCGCAAGGTGCTGGTCATCGTCGAAGGGCGCGACGCAGCCGGCAAAGACGGCACGATAAAGCGTGTCGTCGAGCATCTGAGCCCGCGCGAAACCCGGGTGGTGGCACTCGGCCCCCCATCGGATCACGATCGCGGGTCGTGGTATTTCCAGCGCTGGGTCCCTCATCTGCCGGCTACCGGCGAGATCGTCCTGTTCAATCGTAGCTGGTACAATCGCGCCGGCGTGGAGCGCGTGATGGGCTTTTGCACCGACAAGGAATATGAGGAGTTTCTGACGACCGTCCCAATGTTCGAGCAGTTGCTCGAACATTGCGGGGTCACGCTGGTAAAATATTATCTCGATATCTCGAGGGCGGAACAGAAGAAACGCCTGACCGCCCGACGCGAGGATCCGCTCAAACAGTGGAAGATCAGCCCGATCGACGACCAGGCGAACAAGCGCTGGAAGGCCTACAGCAAGGCGCGCGATGCAATGCTCGCCCGCACGCACAGCATCGCGGCACCCTGGACGGTGGTTCGCGGGGACGACAAGCACCAGGCACGCCTCGCGCTGATCAGGGATCTGCTGACCCGGCTGGGAGAAACGGATTCTGATCGCTATGGCCACCCTGATCCCAACACCGCCTTCCTTTATGACGATGCCGCCCGAGAACAGGGGCTGATCGCGCCGTGAGCGAGCCTCTTGCGTCATCACGCGGCGGGCGAAGTCGTTGCCGCTCACGTGAAATGAAATTTGCATGAGCCAAAGAAGGATCAGGCTATGTTCTGGGTCCAGTTTCTATTCCAGGGAAGCTCGATAGCGTGCCGAGCCTAGAGGAAGCCCGAGTCTCAGACCTCCAGAACGGACGTTCGGAATGCGTTTGCGTAACCTTGGATCGCGCCGCCCTGAGCGACGCACTCGTCCGGGAGACGGGCGATCTGGCAATGCGAGCGTCATATCTGGAAACGCGTCCGCATCTATTCTCGGACGTCGCGGTGTTCATCAATGTGTCCCAACTCGCCGGGATGCAGCGCATCATCGCCGCGATCGAGACGGTCGCCCGCCACCCGGATTATCTGGCAGCCACCATGGCCTGGGCGCCAGTAAGTGCCCGACAGGACTTTGGTCCGCACGGCGTCTTCATGGGCTATGACTTCCATCTGAGCGAGCGCGGCCCGGCCCTGATCGAAATAAATACCAATGCAGGAGGAGCAATGTTGAATGCCGTGCTCGCGCGGGCACAACGAGTCTGCTGTCCTTCCGAGCCGACAGATTTTCTTCGCGCAGATCCGTTTGAGTCCGTGGTCGCGGCCATGTTCTCGAAGGAATGGCGCTATCAACGCGGCAGCGGCGAACCGGTCTCCATCGCCATCGTCGATGACGATCCCGTATCGCAATATCTGTTTCCCGAGTTTCTGTTGACCCGCCATTTGCTGGAGCGGGCCGGCCATAGCGTCTGCATCGCCGATCCTTCTGAATTCGCCTATGCGTCCGGCACTCTTCGCTATGGGGACCGGAATGTGGATCTCATCTACAACCGGCTCGTCGATTTCTCGCTCGATCGACCCGAGCACTCGGCATTGCGAGCGGCATATCTCGACGGCTCGGTGGTCGTAACGCCCAATCCCCATGTCCACGCGAAATTCGCCGACAAGCGCAATCTCACCCTGCTGTCCGACACCGCGCAGCTGCGGGAATGGGGTTTCGACCCGGCAATTGTCGACACGCTTGTTGCCGGGATTCCGGCAACCGAACGGGTCGACAAGGCTTCCGCCGAGCGGCTTTGGGCGGGCCGCAGGCAATTCTTCTTCAAGCCGGCCGGAGGGTATGGGAGCAAAGCGGCCTATCGTGGCGACAAGCTGACGAAATCGGTGTGGGCCGAGATCCTGGAGAGCGACTATGTCGCCCAAGCCTATGTGCGACCAAGCGAGCGGATCATCCGGCTGGATGGAGAGACGGTTAAGCGCAAGATCGACGTTCGTCTCTACACCTATGATGGGGAGCCGCTTGTTGCCGCAGCGCGACTATATCAGGGCCAAACCACCAATATGCGCACCGCCGGTGGTGGGTTCGCGCCTGTTCTGCTGATGGCCGCCGACGATTCGCCGCAGGACTGCGACAGGTGCGCCACTGGCGAGGCGTGAGCCGGACAGAACAGCGAAACTGGCGTCCTGAAAGTCGGGATACATCGGACTTCGCCAGACCGGATTGCATTAGCGATCCGGCGAAGCCGCGGCGCAGAGACGAGCATCCGTATAGTCCCGCATATCGATGCCGCCCGATCTCGCTTTAGCTCCCGTCATGAGAAGCTTGAGATGAGCAGCGCGGCACCCGACATCGATAAGGCGAGCGGACGCGTTTGCGCGATCCGCGGTCCCGTGCTCGACGTGGAATTTGCCGCCGGCTCGCTTCCGCCGGTCAACGATGCGCTGTGCATCGTAACCCCAACAGGGAAGCACATCGCCGAGGTGCAGAGCCATGTCGATGCGCGCACCGTGCGAGCGGTCGCACTCCAGACCACCAGCGGACTCGCGCGCGGCGCCCACGTCGAGGCCACGGGTGCAGCGATCATGGTCCCGGTCGGCGATGCGGTTCTGGGCCGCCTGCTCGATGCCACCGGCGTCATCGGCGACGGCGGGGCGGCGCTTCCAGTGGACGTTCCGCTTCGCCCAATCCATCGCCAACCGCCGCCACTCGATGCCCAGAGCACAGCGACGACGATGTTCGAGACCGGGATCAAGGTGATCGATCTGCTTGCGCCCCTCGCGCAGGGCGGCAAGGCGGCGATGTTCGGTGGCGCCGGGGTCGGCAAAACCGTGCTGGTGATGGAACTGATCAACGCAATGGTCGCACGTTACGAGGGCGTGTCGGTGTTTGCTGGTATCGGCGAGCGCTCGCGCGAAGGGCATGAACTGCTCACCGACATGCGCACTTCCGGCGTGATCGCGAAGACCGTGCTGGTCTTCGGACAGATGAACGAGCCGCCGGGCGCGCGCTGGCGGGTCGGTCTGACCGCGCTTACCATCGCCGAATATTTTCGCGACGAGCAGAAACGCAATGTGCTGCTGTTGATGGATAATGTCTTCCGCTTCGTCCAGGCGGGCAGCGAAGTTTCGGGGCTCTTAGGGCGGATGCCGTCGCGGGTCGGCTATCAGCCGACGCTCGCGAGCGAAGTCGCGGCGCTCCAGGAGCGGATCGCCTCGGTCGCGGGCGCATCGGTGACCGCGATCGAAGCGGTCTATGTGCCTGCGGATGATTTCACCGATCCGGCCGTGACGGCGATCTCGGCGCATCTCGACAGCAATGTGCTCCTGTCACGCACGATGGCCGCGGAGGGCATGTACCCGGCGATCGATCCGCTTGCCTCCACCTCGATCCTGCTCGATCCGCTGGTCGTGGGCGAGGACCATTATGCGCTGGCCCAAAAGGTCCGCGAGACGATCGCTCATTATCGCGAGCTGCAGGACATCATCGCGCTGCTCGGCATGGAGGAGCTGGGACAGGAGGATCGGCTGATCGTTGGCCGTGCCCGCCGACTCCAGCGCTTCCTGACGCAGCCTTTTGTCGTAACACAGGCTTTTACAGGCCAGCCCGGACGATCGGTGCCGCTCCACGCCACACTCGATGGCGTGCGCGCTATCCTCGGTGGCGAGACCGACGACTGGCACGAAAGTGCCTTCTATATGGTCGGAGACCTGGAAGAGGCGCGCGGCAAGGTGGGGCCCAAGCCATGAGGCTGCGCATCACTGATCCCACCGCGATCATGGTCGACCGGGAGGTCGCCGCAATCCGCGCCGAGGATGCGACGGGCAGCTTTGGGATCCTGAACGGTCACGCCGATTTCCTGACCGCGCTCGATATCTCGGTCGTCTCCTGGCGCGACATGGACGGGCGCGCCGGCTACTGCGCGGTGCGCAACGGCATTCTGACGGTGAGTGGCGGCAATGACGTCTCGATCGCGACGCGCGAGGCGCATGTCGGCGATGATCTCGACGAACTCGAGACGGTAGTGCTTAGGGGTTACCGTGAGCGCGGCGATGCCGAACGCAGCGGTCGCACCGCCGCGACGCGGCTGCGCATGCGCGCGATCCGGCGCATGGTCGAGGCGCTGCAGGGCGTGCCGGCGGAGATCGGTCTATGACCCAGGATCTGCCACCCGAGCAGGAACGGCTCGTGGACGCGGTCAAACAGCGCGCTGAACGTCGACGCAGGGCGCGGGGATTGCCCTCCTTTGCGCGCAATTTCGGCCAGATCGGCGTGCTTGGCTGGCAGGTCGTCGTGCCGGCGTTAATTGCGCTCGCGATCGGCCGCTGGCTCGACCATCGGCTGTCCAGCGGTATCTTCTGGACCGCGCCGCTGCTGATCCTTGGCGTGAGCCTCGGCTGCTGGTCGGCCTGGAAGTGGATCGGGCGGCAATGACGCCCTGGGCCGTCCTCCTGTTTCTGCTGCTCGGCGCCGCTGCCGGAACAGCACATTACCTGGCTATCGCGAAGGATGCTGACCTGCTCGTCCATGGCGGATCGATTATGCTGTCGCTCGGCCTGCGGCTCGGTCGGATGCTTCTGACGCTCGGCGTGCTGCTCGTTGCCGCAAGGCAGGGCTGGGTGGACCTACTCGCGGCTGCGGCCGGGTTCATGGCGGCGCGACAGGTCGTGCTGCACCGACTGAAAGCGGTGTCGTGAAGTTCGCCTCTCCGCTCGAAAGCCATATCCTGTTCACGATCGGACCGGTTCCGATCAGCCAGCCGGTCGTCACGACATGGGGCATCATGGCGGTGCTGACGATCGGTTGTTGGCTTCTGACCCGGCGGCTCGGCCTTCGTCCCACCAGGACCCAGGCGGCGCTGGAACTGGTGGTCGAAGTGATCGCGCGCCAGATTCGCGAGACGATGGACGCTGAGCCACGGCCCTATCTGCCCCTGATCGGGACGCTCTTCATCTTCCTGCTCGTCGCAAACTGGTCATCGCTCTTGCCCGGCGTCGAACCGCCTACGGCGGCCCTCGAAACCGATGCGGCGCTGGCCTTGATCGTGTTCGGCGCGACGCTCTGGTTCGGTGTCCGGGCGCTTGGCGCGCGCGGTTATCTGCGCAGTTTCGCGCAGCCGTCGATCCTGCTCGTGCCGCTCAATCTCGTTGAGCTGTTCACCCGCAGCTTCTCCTTGATGGTGCGCCTGTTCGGCAATGTCATGAGCGGCGTGTTCATGATCGGCGTCGTGCTGAGCCTTGCCGGGTTGCTCGTACCGATCCCGCTGATGGCGCTCGAGATGCTGACCGGAGCCGTCCAGGCCTACATCTTCGGCGCGCTCGCAATGGTCTTTATCGGCAGCGCCATCAGCGAAGCGAACCCATCCCCGAAAGCGCCGAACCACGAGGTCTCTTCATGAACTGGATCCACATCGTCAGCATCCTCGGCGCGGCGTTCGCCATCGCCATCGGCGCGATCGCGCCGGCACTCGCCCAAGGCAAGGCGGTCGCCGCAGCGATGGATGCGATCGCTCGCCAGCCTGAGGCGGCGAACACCGTCTCGCGCACCCTGTTCGTGGGCCTGGCCATGATCGAGACGATGGCGATCTATTGTCTCGTGATCGCGCTGCTGCTGCTCTTCGCCAATCCCTTCGCTTGACATGCGTATCGACTGGTGGACGCTGGCGCTGCAGGCGATCAACGTCGTCATCCTCGTCTGGCTGCTCGCACGCTTCCTTTTTCGTCCGGTGATGGGGGCTATCACCGCGCGCCAGACGGCTATGGACCAGCTGCTCGCCGATGCGGAGTCTGCAAAGGCAGCTGCGCTCAAGCTGGAAGCGGATCTTAAGGCGCAGACCGACGCCTTCGCCGCCGATGGAGAGGCACGCCGGTCAGCTTTGCTGGCCAGCATAGAGGCCGAACGCAGCCGCCTCCTTGATGCGGCCACGATCGAGACCGATGCAAAAGCGAAGCAGGCGCTTGCTTCTGTCGAGGACGCGCAAAAGGGCATGGCGACACAGCTAGAGGAAAACGCGGCCGTGCTCGCGGGCCAGATGGCGTCTGCGTTGCTGCGCCGGCTACCGGCCGCGGGCACCACCGATATGATGTTCACTGCCCTGCTCGAACGGGTCGAACGCTTGCCGGTCGAGGAACGCCGAGCCCTGGCCGGTGACACTCCTCTCGCCATCGTGACGCCGGCCGCGCTCGATGGGGAGACCCAAGCGCGATGCGTGCAAAAGCTCGAAGAGGCACTGCCGGGGCTTGCAGCACCGAACTTCACCGTCGATCCCGCGCTGATTGCCGGGTTCGAGCTCCATGGACCGCACATGCTCGTCCGTAACAGCTGGCGAGCCGATCTCGACACGCAGCTGGCGGCACTCAAGGAGGACGATCATGCCGGGCTCCGCGGATGAATGGCTTGCCCGGGCCGCGACGCGCGTGGCCGCGGCGGAAATCGGCGCACAGGTCCGCCAGATCGGCCGCGTCGAATCAATCGGCGATGGCGTAGCGCTGGTCTCGGGTTTGGCGGAGGCACGGCTCGACGAATTGCTGCAGTTTGCCGGAGGTCAGGCGGGCTTCGTACAAACGCTCGACCGCGATCGCATCGGCTGCGTGATGCTTGAGGATGCTGACAGCATCGAGGCGGGGGACATCGTCTCGGGCACCGGCGCAGTGGTGCGCACGCCGGTGGGGCGAGGACTGCTCGGCCGTATCGTCGATCCACTCGGCCGACCACTCGATGGCGGGGCGGCGATCGTCGCCGAGCGGTTCGAGTCGGTGGAGCGCCCCGCGCCGTCGATCATCGATCGCGACCTCGTCGTTCAGCCGGTGCAGACCGGGATATTGGTCATCGACGCGATGTTCGCGCTCGGCCGCGGCCAGCGCGAGCTGATCCTGGGCGACCGCGCGACCGGCAAGACCGCGCTCGCCGTCGATGCGATCATCAACCAGCGGTCGAGCGACATGATATGCATCTATGTCGCGATCGGCCAGAAATCCTCCAGTGTCGCGCGCGTGATCGATCAGGTGCGCCGCCATGGCGCGCCGGAACGCTGCATCTTCGTGGTCGCGAGCCCGGCTTCCGCACCGGGGTTGCAATGGATCGCGCCGTTTGCCGCGTTCACCATGGCGGAATATTTCCGCGATCAGGGCGGCCATGCGCTCGTTGTGCTCGACGACCTCACCAGGCATGCCGCCACGCACCGCGAGATCGCGCTGCTGACCGGCCAGCCGCCGGGACGCGAGGCCTATCCAGGCGACGTTTTCTACCTCCATTCGCGGCTGCTGGAGCGCGCCGCCCGCATGTCGCCCGAAAAGGGCGGCGGTTCGCTCACGGCGCTGCCGATCGCGGAGACCGATGCCGGCAATGTCAGCGCCTATATCCCGACCAACCTGATCTCGATCACCGACGGGCAGATCGTGCTCGACACCCGGTTGTTCGCCGAAGGCCACAAACCCGCGGTCGATGTCGGCACCAGCGTCAGCCGCGTGGGCGGCAAGACGCAGGCCCGGGCGCTGCGGGACGCGAGCGGCACGATGCGGCTCGACTATGCCCAGTTCCTCGAACTCGAGATGTTCACCCGCTTCGGCGAGCAGCCAGAGCCGCGCGTGAAGGCCCAGATCGAGCGTGGCAGGCGGCTGCGCGCATTACTCTCCCAGCCGCGCTTCCAGCCTCTGCGGGTCGTCGATCAGGTGGCGCTGGCAATCGCGCTCACGGAGGGCCTCCTGGATGCCCTGGCGATCCCCGACATCACTGCGATCCGCGCGACGCTGCCGTCATGGCTCGATGCCAACGCCGCCGAGCTCACAGGGCAGGTCGAGGATAAGGGGACAATGGATGCGACGTTGCGGGCCGCATTGTTGGCGGCCGTGCAACGGATGATCGCCAGTTCCAGCGCTGGCGCCGCGACATGAGCGATCGTCTGGCCACTGTCGGGCGACGGATCGCCACTGTGCGGCAACTCGGTGCGGTGGTCAATGCGATGCGCGGCATCGCCGGCGCCCGTGCCCAGCAGGGCCGCGCGTTGTTGCCCGCGATCCGCGCCTATGCCGCGACGGCGGGTCATGCGATTGGGAAGGCGCGGCAGCTACAGACAGGACCTGCGGCACCGCCGCTGAACAGCGCAAAGGGCAAGACAGGTCTTATCGTCTTCGGCGCAGAGCAGGGGTTCGCGGGCGCCTTTCCAGAGCAGGTCTTGAACGCCGCTGCGAGCGATTCCCAAGCGGCGCACTTCTTCCTCGTCGGCGACCGTGCCGCCGCGCTTGCTGCCGAGCGGTCACTGCCCGTCGCTTGGGCCACCAGCCTTCCCAGTCGCGCCGCTGCGCTTGCCAATATGGCAACCGAACTGCTTGGCGCCCTCTACGATTATGTGGCCGTGGCCGGCGCGGTCCCGGTCGCAATGATCTATCCGGTCTGGACGGCAGGGCATGGTGCGTCGGTCGTCCGCCGCAGCCTTTTGCCGCTCGATCCCGATATGTTTCCGCCGGAGCCAGTTGGGTCGATACCCCTGATCAATCTGCCGGCAAGCGACCTCGTCGAGCGCTTGGCCCAGGAATATGTCTTCGCCCAGCTGTGCGAAGCGGCCACCGAGGCCTTCGCCGCTGAAAACGAGGCTCGCATGGCGACGATGGCGGCCGCGAAAACCAATATCGACGCCAGACTCCAGGCACTTGAACGCGAGGAACGGCTGACGCGTCAGGAGGAAATCACCGCCGAGGTGGTTGAGCTGGCGGCCGGGGCACGCGCACGCGGCCGAACCAGGGCGGTATCGGAGTAGGGGGCCGAGCTGATGCCGGAAGCGACGTGATTGCCTGGTATAAGTGTGCGGCACTGCCATCCGTATCAATACGCATGTTGTGAGCAGTCTGCGCCATTCATGGGTGCGCAAGCAGTTTGAGCGCTGCGCGGTGGCGCATCAGCGCTCCGGCAAACACCAGCTCCGGCTCGGCGGCCGGGAAACCATGCCTTTTCAGTTTCAGGAAGAATGACCATGGACCCGCAGCCCGAGGCGACAGGCCAGCCACTCTCCAGCGATGAGATCGGCCTGATCCACGCTTGGTGGCGCGCCGCCAATTACCTCTCGGTTGGACAGATTTATCTGCTCGATAATCCGCTGCTCCGCGAACCGCTCAAGATGGATCACGTCAAGCCGCGGCTGCTTGGACACTGGGGTACGACCCCCGGGCTTAACTTCCTCTATGTGCACCTCAATCGTGTCATCAAGGCGCGCGGCCTCAATGCGCTCTTCATCGCCGGGCCTGGTCATGGCGCACCAGGTGTCGTCGCCAACACATGGCTCGAGGGCACCTATAGCGAAGTCTATCCTGCCATCGGTCCCGACGAAGATGGCCTGCGCCAGCTTTTCCGGCAATTCTCCTTCCCTGGCGGCATTCCCAGTCATGCGTCACCCGATACGCCCGGTTCAATCCATGAAGGTGGTGAACTGGGTTATTCTCTTCTGCATGCGTTTGGCGCCGCCTTCGACAATCCCGATCTGATCGTTGCTTGCGTCGTCGGCGACGGCGAAGCGGAGACCGGACCGCTGGCGACCTCGTGGCACAGCAACAAGTTCCTTAATCCCGCGACCGACGGGGCCGTTCTGCCAATCCTGCATCTCAACGGTTACAAGATCGCAAGTCCGACTGTCCTTGCGCGCATTTCGCACACCGAGCTCGACGCGCTGTTTCGCGGTTATGGCTACCTGCCGATCTTCGTCGACGGCGAGGAGCCGGACGCGATGCACCGGGCGATAGCGGCCGCGCTAGACGACGCGGTCGATCGGATACACGCGATCCAGAAGGCCGCGCGCGACGGTGGGGTCACGACGCGTCCGCTCTGGCCGATGATCGTCCTGCGCAGCCTAAAGGGCTGGACCGGACCCAAGATCGTCGACGGGCAGAAGAGCGAAGGCTTCTGGCGGGCGCACCAGGTCCCGTTCACGATGGACAAGCCCGAGCATCTTGGGCTGCTCGAGGAATGGATGCGCAGCTACCATCCGGAAGAACTGTTCGATGATGGCGGGCGGCTTCGGCCCGAAATTGCGGCTCTGGCTCCGCGCGGCGACCGGCGGATGAGTGCCAATCCGCATGCCAATGGCGGGGCTCTGATGCGCCCTCTGCGGTTACCCGACTTCGCATCCTACGCGGTCCCGGTTGTTCATCCCGGCGAGAGCGACGGCGAGGCGACCCAGGTGATGGGTACGTTCCTGCGCGACGTGGTGCGGGAGAACGCCCAGGCCCGCAACTTCCGCGTTTTCGGTCCGGACGAGACAGCATCCAACCGGTTGCAGACGATCTTCGAAGCCACCGACCGGAGCTGGGACGCGGAGACGATCGCGGACGATGTCCATCTCGATCCCAGCGGACGCGTGATGGAGGTGCTGAGCGAACATTGCTGCCAGGGATGGCTGGAAGGCTATCTGCTGACGGGCCGCCACGGCCTGTTTTCCTGCTATGAGGCGTTCATCCACATCGTCGATTCGATGGTCAACCAGCACGCCAAATGGCTGAAGACGGCGAAGGAGGTGCCCTGGCGTCGCCCGATCGCTTCGCTCAATTATCTGCTGACCTCTCACGTCTGGCGCCAGGATCATAATGGCTTCAGCCATCAGGATCCCGGATTTGTCGATCATGTCGTCAACAAGAAGGCTGACATCGTGCGGGTCTATTTCCCGCCCGACGCCAATACCCTGCTTTTTGTCACCGACCATTGCCTGCGCAGCTGGGACCGAATCAATGTCATCGTTGCCGGCAAGCAACCTTCACCCCAGTGGCTCGACATGAATGCGGCGATCAAGCACTGCACGCGCGGCATCGGTATCTGGGATTGGGCCAGCAACGATCGCAGCGGAGAGCCGGATGTCGTCATGGCGTGTGCTGGCGACGTTCCAACGCTGGAGACACTGGCCGCGGTCAGCCTGTTGCGTGTGCAACTCCCCGAGCTCAAGGTCCGCGTCGTCAACGTCGTCGATCTGATGACGTTGCAGCCCAACAGCCAGCACCCTCATGGGCTCAGCGACAGCGCGTTCGACGCGCTCTTCACGACGGATAAGCCGGTCATCTTCGCCTATCATGGCTATCCGGCACTAATTCATCGGCTCACCTACAAGCGTACCAACCACCAGAATATCCACGTCCACGGGTTCGAAGAGGAGGGCTCGACGACGACGCCGTTCGACATGGTGGTCCGCAACCATCTCGACCGCTTCCATCTCATGGGGAAGGTTATCGACCATGTGGAGCTGCCCGATAGCGCGGCCGCCTACGCCAAGCAGACGATCGATGATCAGCTGGTCGAGCACAAGCGGTACATCGCGGCACACGGGATCGATATGCCTGCCGTTCGCGACTGGCGGTGGCCCTCTGGAGCCTGAGGGGTCACCGAGACGGGCGGTTTGGGAGAGCCCCGCCTCGAGAGACATGGCAGGCATTATGCGCGTGCGCTCGTTAACGGACAAGCATCTGGGGACATCACGTAATGTTGTTTCGAGCCATGCCGGGCATGCCGCGACGTCCCCCGGAGAAACGCTGCATGATCGATACGTCCGCAGACTGTGCCAAGTGCGACCCACTCGACGGCATCGCTCGGACGCTCGACCATGCCTCGGCCGCGGCAATCGCGCAGATGACCTCTGGCCTGTCGCCGGTGACAATGATGCAGGCGTGGCTGGACTGGTGTGCTCATCTCACCATATCGCCGGGCAAGCGGCTGCAGCTTGCCGGCAAGGCAGGGCGAAAGGTCCAGCGGATTGCCGATTATGCCGTGCGACGTGTGGGGCAGGTCGATGCCGCGCCGGCGATCGAGCCGCTACCGCAGGACCGGCGCTTTATCGATCCGGCCTGGCGGCAGTTCCCTTTCGACCTGATCTCGCAATCCTTCCTTCTCACCCAGCAATGGTGGCATGCGGCGACCACCGGCATCAGCGGCGTGTCCAGGCATCATGAAGAGATGGTGGCGTTCGCGGCACGGCAGATGCTCGACGTCATCGCGCCCACCAACTTCCTCGCGACCAATCCCGTGCTCCAGCGCAAGATCATCGAGTCCGGTGGTGAGTGCCTGGTCGAGGGTGCGAAGCATTGGATGGAGGATGCGGAGCGGCGCGCCCGAGGCGAGCCGCCCGTAGGGACTGAGGCGTTCCGCGCCGGGGAGACGGTGGCGATCACGCCCGGCAAGGTGGTGTTCCGCAACGCGCTGGTCGAGCTCATCCAATATGCGCCGACGACCGGGATTGTCCGCCCCGAGCCGATCCTCATCGTTCCCGCCTGGATCATGAAATATTACATTCTCGACCTGTCGCCGGAGAACTCGCTAATCCGCTGGCTGGTGGCCGAGGGCTATACCGTGTTCGTCCTGTCCTGGCACAATCCCCAGAGCGCGGACCGCGACCTCGATATCGACGCCTATCTTCGCCTCGGGCCGATGGCGGCGCTCGACGCGGTCATAGCGATCACGGGCTCGGACAAGGTCCACGGCGTCGGCTATTGCCTGGGCGGGACGCTGCTGGCGATCACGGCGGCGGCCATGGCTCGCGACGGCGACGAACGCTTCGCATCGCTCAGCCTGTTCGCGGTGCAGACCGAGTTCAGCGAGCCGGGCGAGCTCGGCCTGTTCATCGACGAGGCGCAGCTCAACCTGCTCGACAATATGATGTGGAGCCGTGGCTATCTCGACAGTAGCCAGATGGGCGGCGCCTTCCAGATATTGCGGTCCAACGACCTGATCTGGTCGCACATCCTCGGCACCTACCTGATGGGCGAGCGCGAACCCATGACCGACCTGATGGCATGGAATGCGGACGGCACCCGCATGCCCTACGCCATGCACAGCGAATATCTGCGCACGCTCTTTCTCGACGACGATCTGGCCGAAGGCCGGTTCAAGGTCGAAGGGCGCACGATCACGCTCTCGTCGCTGCGTCAGCCGATCTTCGTGGTGGGGACCGAGCGCGATCTTGTCGCGCCGTGGCGGTCGGTCCACAAGCTGCACTGGCTGAGCAGCGCCGAGATCCGCTTCGTCCTGACCAGCGGCGGCCACAATGCCGGCATCGTGTCCGAGCCCGGGCATCGCCACCGCAGCTATCATGTCGCGACCCGCGTCCTCGACCGCCCCGCGCTCGATCCGGACGATTGGCTGGACCAGGCCGAGGCGCGCGAGGGATGGTGGACGGACTGGGTGGCCTGGCTCGGCGATCATTCCGGCGCGCCGCAGGCCCCGCCGCCGATGGGTAATCCGGACAGGGGCCTCGTAGCGCTCTGCGATGCACCCGGCCATTATGTGCTGGAGCGCTGAGCAATGGGCAGCCTCAAAATGATCGAGAACCGGACCTTCGACGAGATCGTCGTGGGTGAGACGGCGAGCGTCACGCGGACCTTGGGCGAGCAGGACATTCAGCTGTTCGCCCTGGTTTCGGGCGACGTCAATCCGGCCCATCTCGATGCCGAATATGCCGCCGGCGACATGTTCGGGCGGGTGATCGCGCACGGCCTATGGGGTGGTGGTCTGATCTCGGCCGTGCTCGGCACGCAGCTCCCTGGGCCGGGCGCGATCTATCTGAGCCAGAGCCTTCGGTTCAAGCGACCCGTAGGGTTGGGGGATACGATTGTCGCGTCGGTCACGGTACGCGAGAAGCGCGCCAAGCATCATATCGTCGTCTTCGACTGTTGCTGCATCAACCAGGCCGGCGAGGAGGTGATCAACGGCGAGGCTGAGGTCAAAGCGCCAACCGAGAAAGTAAGGCGCCCGCGCATGGCGCTGCCCGATATCCAGCTCTCGGATCATGACGGCTTCCGCCGGCTGATCGAGATGACGAGAAGCGTCGAGCCCGTTCCCACGGCGATCGCACATCCCTGCACCACCGCCGCGATCCTGGCTGCGGCAGCCGCCGCC
>NZ_AYOY01000014.1 GCF_000508185.1 Sphingobium sp. C100
GGCTGCGGCGCAGCGGCGGCGACGCGCTGCCGATCATGGCGGTCAATCCCGGCATCGCCCCCGCCGATGCGAAGCGCTGGCGCTATCTGGGCTATAAGGGCGGCAGCGAGCCGGGGGTCATGGCGATGAATTTCCTGCTTCAGGCGCAGGACGGCGGCTGGTATGCGGTGAGCGGTAGCTGGAACGACCCGGCCACCCGCCTGGACGAAGCCAAATTCGTCGCCCTCATGACCCGGGCGCTCAACCTCCTGGCGCAGCAGCCTTCGTCCCGCTGATCCCGCGCCCGTCGATCACCACCGCTTCATCCAGAAAGTCCAGGAAAGCCCGCACCCGCGCCGCCGACCGGTCCTCCGCCGCATAAAGGGCGTGAATATCCTCGCCATCGCCCGGAACATAGTCGGCCAGCACCTCCACCAGCCGCCCTTGCTCAAGGTCGCGGGCGACGTGGAAATGGCCGTGCCGCGCAATGCCGCAGCCCGCGACCGCCATCTGGCGCACGACCTCGCCCGAATTGCCGAAATAGGCGCCCTCCACCGGCCGCTGCACCACCCGCTTGCCGATGCGGAAAGGCCAGCCATCGACCGAGCGACGGAAACTGAAGCGCAGGCAGTCATGCGCGTCCAGATCGTCGGGCGTGCGCGGCGTGCCCCGCCGCGCCAGATAATCGGGACTGGCGACCAGCACCATGCGGCTATGCCCCAGCTTCTTCGCGCGCAGGCGGGTATCGCGCAGCGGCCCGATGCGGATCGCGACATCGGCGCGTTCCTCCACCAGGTCGACGATCGTGTCGGACAGGGTGAGGTCCAGCCGCACCGCCGGATAGCGCTGCGCAAAGCGCGGCAGGATGGGAATCAGGCATTCGACGCCAAAGGAGGGCGAGGCGTTGACCCGCAGCAGTCCGCGCGGCTCGTTCCGGTCCTGGCCCAGCCCTGCTTCCAATTCCATCATGTCGCCCAGCAGCACCAACATGCGATCGCGATAGGCAATGCCCTCGCGCGTCAGCGCCAGAGCCCGCGTCGTCCGGCGCAGCAGCAACACCCCCAGCCGCTGCTCCAGCCGGGCGATCGACCGGCTGACAGCGGACGGGGTGAGGCGCATCGCCTTGGCCCCCGCCGCGAAGCTGCCTTCGTCCGCCACCAGCAAAAACGTCTCTATGTCACCGAAACGGTTATCCATGATTTAGATTCACTTCTGAAGTGACAAGTTTCTCTCTAATCATCAATCGCGCAATTGTTATCTACTGTCCATCTCGTTGTCCATTTCAAAGGATAAGCCATGGATTTGAAGCTCTTGGGCAAAAGCGCCATCGTCACCGGATCGACCGCCGGCATCGGCCTCGCCATCGCCAAAAGGCTCGCTGAAGAAGGCGTCGCCGTCACCATCACCGGCCGCAACCAGGCCAAGCTCGACGCCGCCGCTGCGGAAATTGGCGGCACGGTCCATCCGGTCCTCGCCGATCCCGCGACCGCGCAAGGCGCCGCCGCCCTGATCGCCGCCGTCCCCGACACCGACATCCTCGTCAATAATCTGGGCATTTACGAAGCCAAGGATTTCGCCGACATCAGCGACGAGGACTGGCATCATCTGTTCGAAGTGAATGTCGTCAGCGGCGCCCGCCTCTCGCGCCATTATTTCCCCCGGATGCTGGAGAAAAATTGGGGCCGCGTCATTTTCATCGCCAGCGAAAGCGGCCTGCTCCCGCCGGCCGAGATGATCCATTATGGCATGACCAAATCAGCCCAATTGTCCATCTCGCGCGGCCTGGCCGAACATACGCGCGGCACCGGCGTCACCGTCAATTCGGTCCTGCCCGGCCCCACCCGGTCGGAAGGGATCGTGGATTTCATCCGCTCGGTGGTCGAAGACAAGGACGCGCCGGAAGCGGAACGCGAAGCGGAATTCTTCACCAAATTGCGTCCCCTCTCGCTCATCAAGCGCCTGATCGAGGCGGACGAGGTCGGCGCGATGGTCGCCTATCTCGCCAGCCCGCTGGCCGCCGCCACCAACGGCGCGGCGCTCCGCGTCGAAGGCGGCATGGTCCCGACCATCGCCTGAATGCGGCGCACAGCCCACGCCCGAAATCCAGGGTGCGGAAACTGGCCCTGTCGCTCGTCTCCGGCCTCCATTAAGGACATGAAGATGAGCGACACAGCCAGCCTATACCAGATGCAGGACGCCATGGCCGCGGACGGCTATATCCGTGTGCCCGGCGCCACCATGTTCGACCGGCTGGACATCGCCGAACCCGACTGGGCGGGCTTCGCCCAGAGCTGGAACGATCTTGGCCCCGATCTCTACATGGCCGATGGCGGTCGCTATCGCCGCCGCCGCCACGCCGTCTTCGCGCTCGACCGGGACGGCTTCACCCGCAAGCCGCACCAGCCCCATTATCAGAGCCGCGACTATAACCCCCTCAATGGCGACGTGCAGCGCTGGTTCGATCCGGTCGCGCCCGAAACCGTCGCCGGTCCGGTGATGCAGGCGATCCTCGCCTTCTGCGCCGACAGCTTCGATCCAGCCCGCACCGGCCAATGGCATGTGGAACTGCACCAGTTCCGCATCGAGGCGAAACCTGGCGAACTTGGCCGTCCCACGCCCGAAGGGATGCACCGCGACGGCGTCGATCGGGTGATGGTCATGCTGGTCGAGCGCCGCAATGTCCGCGAAGGCGTTACCCGCATCGGCGCGCCCGACGGCACGCCGCTCGGCGAATTCACCCTCACCGATCCCGCCGACACGATGCTGATCGACGATCATCGCATCCTGCACGGCGTGACCGAAATCCACCCGCTCGACCCCGAACGCCCGGCCTGGCGCGACGCGCTGGTGGTGACTTTCGCGGCGCGCTAGCGCAATGTGCAACGCATAGCGCCTGATGGCCCTGTGTTCCTGCTTTCGCAGGAACACCCCGTCCCTATTTCAGCAGCACCAACTCCTCGGCCATGCTGGGATGCAGCGCGACGGTGTCGTCGAAATCCTGCTTGGTAAGGCCCGCCTTCACCGCGACGGCGGCGGCCTGCAATATCTCGGGCGCATCCGGTCCGATCATGTGCAGCCCCACCACCCGGTCGGTCGTGGCATCGACGATCATCTTGTAAAGCGCACGCTCGTCCCTGCCGGCCAGCACATTCTTCATCGGCCGGAAATCGGACGTGTAGATTTTGACGGTGCCCAGCTTGTTGCGCGCCTCCGCCTCGGTCATGCCCACACCCGCCAGCGGCGGATGGCTGAACACGGCCGATGGCACGCAGTTATAATCGACCTTGCGCCGGTTGCCGCCGAACACCGTATCGGCAAAGGCATGGCCTTCGCGAATGGCGACCGGCGTCAGTTGCAGCCGGTCGGTGACATCGCCCACTGCATAGATGCTCTCGCAACTCGACTGGCTGTAATCGTCAACCTTGATCGCGCCCTTGTCGTTCAGTTCGACGCCGGCCGTTTCCAGCCCCAGCCCTTCGGTATGCGGCCGCCGCCCGGTGGCGAACAGCACCAGGTCCGCCGCGACCGGATCGCCGCTCTCGAACCGGACGCACAGCGTCCCGTCCTCATTCTTGTCGATCTTCTCCATCTTCGCGTTGAAGCGGAAATTAATCCCCTTCATCGTCGAAATCTGAAGCAACCGGTCGCGCACCGTCTCGTCATAGCCGCGCAGCAGCGTGCCGCCGCGATTGACCATGGTCACATGAGCGCCGAACTGATGAAAGATGCCGGCAAACTCATTGGCGATATAGCCGCCCCCGACGATGACGATGCGGCTCGGGCATTCGTCCAGATGGAACACCTCATTGCTGGTGATGCCATGCTCGGCGCCTTCCATCTCCGGGATGATCGGCCAGGCGCCGGTCGCGATCAGGATCGTTTTGGCGCTCACCTCGCGCCCGCTCGCCAGCTTGACCGAATGCGGGCCGGTGACGGTCGCCCGCTCGGCGATCATCTCGACCTTGTGATTGTCGAGCGTATTCTTGTAGAGGCCCTCCAGCCGGTCGACCTCGGACAGGACATTGTCGCGCAGCGTGGTCCATTCGAAACCGCAATCGGGCACGTTCCAGCCGAAGCGGCGGGCGTCCTTCAGATCCTCGGCGAAATGCGCGCCGTAAATCAGCAGCTTCTTGGGCACGCAGCCGCGAATGACGCAGGTGCCCCCGACCCGAAACTCCTCGGCCACGGCGACCTTTGCGCCATGGGCCGCCGCGATGCGGGATGCCCGCACCCCGCCCGATCCCGCGCCGATGACGAAAAGGTCGAAATCATAGTCGCTCATGCCGCTCTCCGCTGGTGTCGGGCGGGATATGGCGGCTGGAGCACACAGTTACAAATGGGAATTTCTTCCCATTGCTTTCACTACCCCGTTCGGTTCGAGCCTGTCGAAAACTGGTTTCGACGCCCCTTCTCGTCATCGCCCGAAAGCCACTCGAACCGAACGGCAGTTTAGCTATTCGCCCAATGCCAGGTCGATCAGCGCCATGGTCGACGGATCGAACCCGCCCGGTCCATCGGCCTCGATCGACTTGGCGATCTCCTTGCCCAGCTCGACGCCGAACTGGTCGAACGGGTTGATCCCCATCAACACCGCATTGGCGAAAGTGCGATGCTCGTAAAAAGCGACCAGCGCACCCAGCGCTTCGGGCGTCACATCGTCCATCAGGATGGTGGTGGATGGCCGCCCGCCGGGATAGGCGCGCGCCGGGTCCGCCGCATTCTCCTTGCCGCGCATCAGCGCCGCGCCCTGGGCGAAGCAATTGACCAGCAGCGCACGATGATGCGCCGGGTCGAGCGTATGGCCCGGCTCGATCGATGCGATGAACTCGACCGGCGTCAGGATCGTGCCCTGGTGCAGCAACTGGAACACGGCATGTTGCGCGTCAGTGCCGACACCGCCCCAGGTGATCGGCGCGGTCGGCCCGTCAACCGGCGTGCCGTCGCGCGTGACGCTCTTGCCGTTGCTCTCCATTTCCAGCTGCTGGAGATAGGAGGGCAGCAGCTTCAGCCGCTCGTCATAGGCGAACAGCGCGCGCGTCTGGCAACCCAGCACTCGCGTATAATATTGATCGACGAAGGCGGCGATCAGCGGTGCATTCTCCCGCGGGTCGGACAGCCGGAAATGCCGGTCCATCGCCGCCGCGCCCTCCAGCAGGCTCTCGAACGCATCCCAGCCCAGCGACAGCGCGGCGGGAAAGCCGATCGACGACCAGAGCGAATAGCGCCCGCCCACCGACTCGGCGAAGGGCAGGACGCGCGTCTCGTCCACGCCCCATTCGATCGCCTTGTCGGGCGATGCGGTCAACGCGATCACGCAGCCATAGGGATCTTCCACCCCCGCCTCGACCATCCAGTTGATGGCGCTGGCCGCGTTCAGCATCGTCTCGGTCGTGGTGAAGGTTTTCGACGCCACCGCGATCAGCGTATATTCCGGGTCGAAACTGTCCATCGCCCGTTCCAGCGCAGTGCCGTCGACATTGGACACGATCGCCACGTCGTACCGGATGCCGTCGCCGTCGAGCGCATCGATGATGAGGTCCGGCCCCAGCGCGGAGCCGCCGATGCCGATATGCAGGATGTGGCGGATTTCGCCCAGCGCCCCGGCCTCGATCGCGTCGATCAGCGCGCGCATCCGCTCATGCAGCATCTTGGCGTGGGCGACGCTGTCGGCATTGCCCTCGCCGCGTTCGGCGGGATGTTCGGCGGCGCGGCCTTCCGTGTTGTTCACCGCCTCGCCCGCGAACAGGGCATCGCGCCGGGCGGCGAATTCCTGTTCGTCGGCGAGCTTCAGGAAGCCGTCGATCAGGTCATCGGTCAGATGCGTCTTGGACCAGTCGAACCGCAATGGTCCCTGGTTCAGCACCAGCTTCGGCAGGCGGTCGGGATCGGTGGTGAAGATGGACTTGAGGTCGGCTTGCGGCAGCGCGGCGATGGCCGCCAGGGCAGGGCTGGTCATGCGAATTCCCCTATGACGTTGGTCGATATCGACGCTGCACCGGTCGATTCGTCCTCTGCTTAGACAGGTCCGGCGTGCAATGCACCATCCGGCGTGCTTGACGCGGCCTTTAGGACACCGCAAAAGCCGCGACGGCCCCTTTTCGGGCCAAAGCGAAGGAAAAGACGAGCATCCATGACTGCCAAATCCGAAACGCGGGACTTCCTCTGGTTTCTCGTCAAACTGGGCCTGTTCGTCTTCATCCTGCGAAGCTTCATCGTTTCGCCATTCAACATCCCGTCGGAATCGATGCAGCCGCGCTTGCTGATCGGCGACTATCTGCTGGTCGCCAAATGGCCCTATGGCTATTCGCGCTATTCGCTGCCCTTTTCGGTCCCGCTGATCCCCGGCCGAATCCTCGCCTCGGCGCCCCAGCGCGGCGACGTGGTGGTGTTCAAGGCGCCGCCGAACCAGAAGAATGACTATATCAAGCGCGTCATCGGCCTGCCCGGCGACATGATCGCCGTGCGCGGCGGAACCGTCTATCTGAACGGTCAGGCCATTCCCAAGCAGAAGGTGCCCGATCTCGTCATTCCCGTGACGCCCAACATGACCGACGCCGCGCAGAAAGAAGGCAGCCCCTCCCCCTGCTATCGCCCGGAATTTGAGGAAGCCGCCCCCGGCGGTGGCAAGGAATGTCGCTACCCGCAGTTTCGCGAAACCCTGCCCGGCGGCAAAAGCTATAATGTCCTCGATCTGTTGAGCGACGGCGCGGCGGACGATCGCGACACCGTGCTGGTCCCTGAAGGCCATCTTTTCATGATGGGCGACAATCGCGACCGCAGCGCCGACAGCCGCTTCCCCGCGGTCGAAGGCGGCGGCATCGGCCTGGTCCCGGAGAAGAATCTCGTCGGCAAGGCACTGATCTCGGTCTTCTCCACTGACGGCAGCGCCAACTGGCTGCTCCCCTGGACCTGGTTCACCGCCGCGCGCTGGAGCCGTATCGGCGAAGGTTTTTGAATGTGAGTGCGCATCGGCCCGACACAGATGGCTGGTTGAAGGAACTGATCGGCCGCGCGCCCAGGGATCGCGCCGCCTTCGAACAGGCGTTGACCCATGGCAGCGCCAAGCCGGTCAATTATGAACGGATCGAATTTCTCGGCGACCGCGTGCTTGGCCTGCTGATCGGCGAATGGGTGTTCGAACGCTTCACCGACGAACCGGAAGGCAAGCTGTCGCGCCGCTATAATGCGCTGGTGTCGGGCGAAACCTGCGCCGACGTCGCGCGGACGGTCGGCGTGCCAACCCATCTTATCCTGGGCAAGCAGGCGCGCGACGATGGCGCGGCCGACAGTGACAATGTGCTGGGCGACGTGATGGAAGCGCTGATCGGCGCGCTCTATCTCGAAGGCGGGCTGGAGGAGGCGCGCACGCTCGTCCGCCGCCTGTGGAGCGATCGGCTCGATACCCAGACCAGCGCGCCGCGACACCCCAAGTCGGCGCTTCAGGAATGGGCCGCCGCCAACAAGCGCAAGCCCCCCGAATATGCGCTGACCGACCGGTCCGGCCCGCAACATGCACTACGCTTCAGCGTCACCGTCTCGATCAAGGGCGCGGGCGAAGCGAGCGCGACCGGGGCGTCCAAGCAGGAAGCTGAAACGGCGGCGGCCAAGGCGCTGTTCGAGAAGCTGGCGGGATAGAGCCGAAATTATGCTATGTCGTGCGCCTGCGAACGCAGGAGCCTGGGATCAGGCGTGGTCTGCATATTGGGCTAACGCTTCCGCGGGAGTACGGCCCATTGAATGGATGGAATGAATTTGACGGTTGATATGAACTCCCAGCGCTGCGGCGTCGTCGCGATCGTCGGTGCGCCCAATGCGGGCAAGTCGACGCTGGTCAACGCGCTGGTGGGACAGAAGGTGGCGATCACCAGTCCCAAGGCGCAAACCACACGCACCCGCGTCATGGGCGTCGCGATCGAGGGCGATGCGCAGCTCGTGCTGGTCGATACCCCCGGCATCTTCGCACCCAAGCGCCGGCTGGACCGCGCCATGGTGCAGGCCGCTTGGGGCGGCGCGCAGGGAGCGGACCTGATCGCCCTGATCGTCGATGGCAAGGCGGGGCTCGGCCCCAAGATGGAGCCGATCATCGAGGCGCTCCAGCATCGCGCCGAACGCAAATGGCTGATCCTCAACAAGGTCGACATCGCCATCAAGGAAAAGCTGCTGGTCCATACCCAGAAACTCTATGAGCGGGTCGGTTTCGAGGAGACGTTCTTCATCTCCGCCGCAACTGGCGACGGCTTGCCCGAACTCAAGACCGCCTTTGCCAATGCGATGCCCGACGGGCCATGGCATTTCCCCGAAGATCAGGTCTCCGACGCCACCGACCGGATGCTGGCGGCGGAAATCACGCGCGAACAGCTTTATCATCAGCTTCACGCCGAACTCCCCTATGCCGCCGCGGTCGATACCGAAAAATATACCGAGCGCGATGACGGATCGGTCGAAATCCACCAGCAAATCCTGGTCGCCCGCCCGACCCAGCGCGCCATCGTGCTGGGCAAGGGCGGTCAGCGGCTCAAGGAAATCGGGTCGAAGGCGCGTGCGGAACTGGCCGCCCTATTGGGCGTCACCGTCCACCTCTATCTTCACGTCAAGGTGAAGGAGGACTGGGAGGATGACCGCTTCATCTATCGCGACATCGGCCTCGACTGGGTGGAGTGACGCAGAGATGGCCGGGGTCACTCCGGCTGTTTCATCATCCAGATGCCCGCGATCAGCGCAATCCCGCCCAGCGTCATCGCCAATGCGACCAGCCGGATGTTCATGCCTCTGACCGGCTGGACCCGGTGCGCATCCAGCCGGCAAAAGGCCGCTCATTAGCGAGCAACGTGCGGTCCTCGGCGAAGTCCGTCCGATCCCCGGCCAGTTCGGTCTTGTCGGGACGGTCACTCATGCGTCTATTCCGCTGCGGCCTTCTTGGCAGGCGCCTTTTTCGCCGCAGGCTTCTTGGCCGCGGGCTTCTTGGCCGCGCCATCCTTCGTCGCCCCATCCTTCTTCACCGCGGCCTTCTTCGGCGCCGCCTTTTTCTTCGCGCCCTTCTTGGCCGGTGCGGCTGCCGCGCGCGCGTCGATCAACTGCGCCGCTTCCTCCAGCGTCAGCTCATCCTTGTCCACGGTCTTGGGCAAGGTCGCGTTGGTCGTGCCATCGGTGACATAGGCGCCATAGCGTCCTTCCATCAGCTTGATCTCGGCTTCGGTGCGCGGATGCGCGCCCAGCACCTTCAGCGGTTCGCGTCCGCCAGCGGAACGACCGCCCCGGTTCGCTGCCTCGGCCAGCTTCACCACCGCGCTGTTCATCCCGACCTCGAAAATCTCCGATGTCGATGACAGGCGGCCATATTTGCCATCATGCAGCAGATAGGGACCGAAGCGCCCGATATTGGCGACGATCGGCTTGCCCGTTTCAGGATGCAGCCCCACCTCACGCGGCAGGCTCAGCAGCTTGACCGCCCAGTCGAGCGTCAGCTCGCCATCGGGCAAATCCTTGGGGATCGATCCGCGCCTGGCCTCCTTGCCCTCGCCCATCTCGATATAAGGGCCAAAGCGCCCCGATTTTTTCACAATATCCTGCCCGGTTTCGGGATGCTGGCCCAACACCTCCGGCCCCGTATCCTCGCCATCCTTGCCACCCGGCTGCCCGAACTTGCGGGTATATTTGCACTCCGGATAGTTGGAGCAGGCGATGAACGCGCCGAACCGGCCGCCGCGCAGCGCGAGCTGCCCGTCGCCGCACATAGGGCAGGCGCGCGGGTTGCTGCCGTCCGCCTTGGGCGGGAACAGCATCGGCTCCAGGAATTTGTCCAGCTCGGCAGTGATGTCGGACGGCTTCTGCTCCATGATTTCCGCGGTCTTGGGCTTGAAGTCGCGCCAGAAGGCTTCCAGCACGGCCTGCCACTGCGCGCGCCCGCCGCTGATCTCGTCCAGCTCGTCCTCAAGGCCCGCCGTGAAATCATAGGACACATAGCGTTCGAAGAAGCGCTCCAGGAACGCCGTCACCAGCCGCCCGCTCTCCTCGGCGAAGAAGCGGTTCTTTTCCACCCGCACATAGTCGCGGTCCTTGAGCACCTGAAGCGTCGAGGCGTAGGTGGATGGACGCCCGATCCCCAGTTCTTCCAGCTTCTTGACCAGCGACGCTTCCGAATAGCGCGGCGGCGGCTGAGTGAAATGCTGCTCGGCCGTCACCTTCTTCTTCGCCGGCGCGTCGCCTTGCGCCATGCGCGGCAGGATCTTGCTGTCATCGTCGTCGCTGTCGTCGCGACCTTCTTCATACAGCGCGAGAAAGCCGGGGAAGATCACCACCTGCCCGGTTGCGCGCAGAGCGTGCTGGCCAGTGCCATCAACCAGATCGATCGTCGTGCGCTCCAGCCGCGCCGACGCCATCTGGCTCGCCAGCGCGCGCTTGAAGATCAGGTCATAGAGGCGCGCATGGTCGCCGCTGCCCACCTTGTCGCGGGTAAATTCGGTCGGGCGGATGGCTTCATGCGCTTCCTGCGCATTTTTCGCCTTGGTCTGATATTGGCGCGGCTTTTCGGGCAGATAGCCACCATCATAGCGATCCGCGATCGCCTTGCGCGCGGCCGAGATGGCGCTGCCATCCATCTGCACGCCGTCGGTCCGCATATAGGTGATCGCGCCATCTTCATAGAGCTGCTGGGCGATCCGCATCGTGTGGCTGGCGGAAAAGCCCAGCTTGCGCGCGGCTTCCTGCTGTAGCGTCGATGTGGTGAACGGCGCGGGCGGATTGCGCGAAAGCGGCTTGGTCTCGACCTTGTCGACGGTGAAGCGCCCGGCCTCCACGTCCGCCTTGGCGGCCATGGCGTCGCCTTCCTTGCCGATAGTCAGGCGGTCGATCTTCTCGCCCTTCCACCGGACCAGGCGCGCGGTGAAGCCCTGCCCGCCCTGCTCCATCTCGGCCGCGACCGACCAATATTCCTGCGGTGTGAAGCTCTCAATCTCACGCTCGCGCTCCACCACCAACCGCAGCGCGACGGATTGGACGCGACCCGCCGACTTGGCGCCGGGCAACTTGCGCCACAGCACCGGCGACAGGGTGAAGCCCACCAGATAGTCGAGCGCGCGGCGCGCCCGATAGGCGTCGATCAGATCCTCGTCCAGCGCGCGCGGCTTGGCCATCGCGTCCAGCACGGCCGCCTTGGTGATCGCATTGAACGTCACCCGGTCCACGACCGAGGGCAGCGCCTTCTTGGCGCGCAGCACCTCCTGCACATGCCAGCTTATCGCTTCCCCTTCACGATCAGGGTCAGTCGCGAGGATCAGGCGCGTCGCCGTCTTGGACGCATCGGCAATGGCCTTGAGCTGCTTGCCCTTGTCGCCGTAATTTTCCCACGACATCGCAAAGCCGTCGTCGGGGTCCACCGACCCGTCCTTGGCCGGCAGGTCGCGGATATGGCCATAGCTGGCGAGGACGTGGAAATCGCCGCCCAGATATTTCTCGATGGTCTTCGCCTTGGCCGGCGATTCGACGATGACAAGTTGCATTCAGGCCCCGATTTCCAATTCTCTCACGTACACGCGCGAATCTGCCGACCAAGTCGCTATCGCGTCAAGCGTTCTGCTGCGCCAGCGTTTCAGGCAAATATTTCGGCGAGCGCCTGATGCCCCTCGTCCTCGCCAGAGAGGGCCAGATAGGCTTCCGTCCAGCAGACCGAGCTCAGGATGGACGCGCAACCCGCCGCCAAATTGACCAACATGTTGAAAGGCAGCATGTCCAGGCTCGCCTCTCCCGCGAAGACTGTAAAAAGCCCTCCCATCAGGACCATCGCCAGCAGGAATGGCCCCCATATCACCAGGCTCAACCCCAATATGCGCCAGCGATTGCCTTCGGTCAGGATGCTGCTGCGGGCCATCGCTTCCGACACGCTCAGATTTTCGCGCAACAGCGCCGGCAGCCCCACCGCCCAGCGCACGAAAATCAGCAGGCCCGGCACGATCAGCAAGATCAATCCCACCAGGATCGCCAGGTTCGACAATAAATTGAAACCGAATGCGGCGCCAAAGCGCGGCCGGATGTCGTCATCCCCCAGCTTCGCCCGCAGCGTCAGATAGACCGCCAGCACCGATATGAAAAACAACGCCAGATTGCCGACGATATTGCCGACGTCGGGCAGATAGGTGTCAGTGCTGCCGCCCGCCACCGCCAACAGCAGCGCCAGCCCGCCAAAGCCCACGACATTGGCTGCTATATCGGCCATCGACGTTGAGAGAATGGCGCCAATCTCTAGGCGCCGGCCCAGGTCATTCCCATCGGAATCGTTCATATCAACGAAATCTTCCCCCCCGAATGCCTGTCGAGCCGACCAGCCAATTCCAGTTCCAGCAGGATCGTCTGCACGATCGCCGGCGCCATGTTCGATTGCCGGATCAATTCATCGACGGACACCGGCACCGGTCCCAACAGCCGCAACAGGGCCGCCCGGTCCTGCTCCATCACATCGCTCGACACCGGCTCGCCGATGAAGTCGAAACGGCCCTGACGCACCATCCTTGGGTCGAAGCCGCCGATCGCCTCCATCACGTCGGCGCCATTCTGCACCAGGATCGCGCCGTCGCGGATCAACTGGTTGCAGCCCTGCGCGCGCGGGTCGAGCGGGGAGCCGGGGACAGCCATCACTTCGCGCCCCGCCTCACCCGCCAGCCGCGCAGTGATCAGTGACCCCGATTTGGGCGCGGCCTCCACCACCACCGTCCCCAATGCCAGTCCCGCAATGATGCGATTGCGCGCCGGGAAATGACGGGCCAGCGGCGGGG
>NZ_AYOY01000015.1 GCF_000508185.1 Sphingobium sp. C100
GGCGGCGTGGCGGCGTCCTGCGGCGCCTGCTGCTGCTTGGCCGCAGCATCGGCCTCTTCCTCGGCCTTCACACGGGCCTCGATCGCTTCGCTGTCGGCGTCGATGGTCGACAGGCGCTTGGCGCGCTCGGCCGCGACCAGATCCTTCCAGCTGGCATTGTCGGCCTGTTGCCGTTCCGCCTTGGCGAGACGGGCGAGTTGCGCAAAGCAGCCGGTCGCGCCGCCACTGCCGGAGGGCGAGCAGCTTTCCGTGCCAGACCGGCCGATATATTCCATCGACCGCACCCGTTCGCCCCAAGCCTGGTTGCTCGGCTTGTTCGGATCGCCCCGCAGCGGTTCGGGAATGCGATAGCGTTCCTTTTCATCCTTGCGGGCGCACACGACGATGTCGTCGCCCTGGCTTTGCGGGCAGGCGTCCTCGCCATAGACGATGACCAGATTGACCTTTTCGGAACCGTCGCTGACGGCGGCGGTGGGTGCAGTATCCTGCTGCGCCAGTGCGGGCGCGGCGACACCGGTCAGCGCAAGCGCGGCGATCATCACTGTCTTCATCATCCGTCCGTCCTTTTTCAGATGCGCTTCGGCTTCATATTCGCTTGGAAAGCGCGATGGCCGCACGACAGCCCAAACGGATGGCGCCCGACAATAAGGGATAGGCCGGAGCCTGCTCGGCGCCATGAGCCAGCGCCGCGTCGCGATGCTCGACCTCCTCCGCCTGAAAATCCGCGATGGCGGTGGAGAGTTCCGGATCTTGGCCATCGAGCTGTTCAAGCTGCTCGGCATAATGTTGATCGATCTCGGTCTCGATCGCGGCGGTGCAGGCCATCGCGGCCTTTGGCCCCAGGGCGGCGGTCACCGCGCCCAGCGCGAAACCCGCGACGTTCCAGAACGGCGCCAGCGCGGTCGGCCGCACGCCGCGCCGCGCGATCATCGCATCGAACGCCTGGCGGTGGCGCTCCTCCTGGCTGGCCATCCCGGCAATGATGCGGCCATAGGGATGGCGATCACCCATGACCGCAAGCTGGCCGGCATAGATGCGCGTGGCGCCGAACTCGCCCGCCTGATCGACGCGCAGCATCGCGGCGCGATCAGCGTCCGACAGGCGTTTGCCGGGGCGGGGGAATGTGCCGGATGCGTTCATGCCTTCCTCGCTTTCAGCAGCAGGACCAAGATGGCGAGCGCGGCCGCGCTCGACAAGAGGCCGTTATAACCGGCCATGGAAATCCCCAACAGGCTCCATGGCGCAACGTCGCAGCGCGTGATCGGGCTGGCCATGATCTGGCTCAGCATGTCGGCGGCGCTGCCGCCTGTGGGTGTGGTCGAACAAGTGGTCAGCCCTTCCCACCAGCCATATTCGACCCCGGCGTGAAACAGGCCGATGAGGCCGCTGATGCCGACGGCCAGCCCCGCCAGCCCTGCAAGCAGCGCGCTGACGCAGGCGCGGCCGCGCGTCGCATAGGCGATCAGCGCCAGCGGGATCGCCACCATATGGGGATAACGCTGCCACCAGCACATTTCGCACGGATGCAGCCCACCCAGATATTGGAAGCCATAGGCGCCGCCCAGCATGAGGACAGGAACAAGCAGCGCGAGCGCGCGGGCGAGGGAAAGGCTCTTCATCGCTTCCGCTTAAAGCCTTCCCATGCTTTCGTCATGCTGAACTTGAAACCGCTTCCGTCCGGTTCGCCTGGCGTGACCCGGACGGAGGGGCTTATTTCGCGCCCGGCTTGCGCGCCGCCACCTGCGCTTGGGCAATCGCGGCGCCAGGGGTGCTTGCCAGCCGCGCGATCGTCCTGAGCGCATAATCGAGCTGGAAATCCTCGACGCCCTGCTTTTTCAGCTCCTCGGCGCTCATGGCGAAGCGCGGATCCTCCTTGGCATCCTCCTCCAGCGCGGCGTCGTCGGTCTTGATCTCGTTGATCAGGTGACGGCGCAGGTCGCTTTCGCGGAATTTCGGCCGGGCCTTGTAATCCGGGTCGGACAATTGGGGCACGCGGATGTCGGGCTGGATGCCGCCTTCCTGCACGCTGCGGCCCGAGGGCGTATAATAGCGTGCGGTGGTGAGCTTGAGCGCGGTGGTGTTGCTGAGCGGCAGCATCGTCTGGACGCTGCCCTTGCCGAAGCTGCGTTCGCCCATCACCAGCGCGCGATGCTGGTCCTGAAGCGCGCCCGCAACGATTTCGGAGGCCGAGGCGGAACCGGCATCGACCAGCACGATGATCGGCAGGCCCTTCGCATCATCGCCCGGTTTGGCGTAATAGCGTTCGACATCGCCCTTCTGCCGGCCGCGCTGCGACACGATTTCGCCGCGTTCCAGGAAGCTGTCGCTGACCGACACCGCTTCATCCAGCAGGCCGCCCGGGTTGGAGCGCAGGTCGAGGATATAGCCGGTCGGCCGATGCCCCAGGCTCTTGTCGATGCTGCGGATCGCCTGGCGCACATCGGCCCCGGTATTGGCCGAGAAGCTGACGATGTTGATGATGCCGATATTATTCTTCACCTCCCACTTCACGGGCTTGAGCTGGATGATCTCGCGCGTGATGGAAAGGTCGATGGGCTTGTCGCGGCCGGGGCGCACGATGGTGAGATTGATCGACGTGCCGGGCGCGCCGCGCATCTTGTCCACCGCCTCGTCCAGCGTGCCGCCATAGATGAGCTGGCCGTCAATATGGGTGATATAGTCGCCCGCCTTGATCCCGGCGCGCCAGGCCGGCGTGTCCTGCGTCGGCGCGATCACCTTGACCGCGCCATCCTCCTGCGTGACCGACAGGCCAAGGCCGCCATAGCTGCCTTCGGTCTGGGTGCGCAAATTCTGGAAGTCGCGCGCGTCGAGGAAGCTGCTGTGCGGATCGAGACTGGCGAGCATCCCGTCGATCGCGCCCTTGATCAGCTTTTCGTCATCGACCTTCTCGACATAGTCGGTGCGGACCTTCTGGAACACGTCCATGAATTCGTCGAGCGCCTTGTAGCTCGACGCTTCCCCATCGGCGAGCGCGGCAGTGGTGGCAGGAATGAGCGCAAGCGCCCCGAGCGCGATCGCGCCCTGGAGGAAAGTGGATTTCATGACTGTCCTTGGAGTCCGCATCAAGTGCCCGATATACGCCGATTCGCGCGCCAACGCAAAAGCGCTGTTCGACCAATGTCGTGCACCAGCGATGAGCGAAAGGTGAACGCGCTTCCCACTCAGCCCAATAACGGCATGATGAGCGGCTTGAACTCGGGCGGAGCGGCGGAGAGACGCGCGATCGCCTGTTCGCGCTCCTCGTCCGTGAAGGTGCCAAATTTGCCTCGCCCGGATTCGAAGATCGAATGCCCGGTGGCCGGCGCGCCATGGACGAAACGCTGGGTGATCTGGAGCAACATGTGCGTCGGCCCGACGATATCCACCAGTTCCGGATCGACCCCGGCCGGCTGATAGGCATAGACGACCTCCTGAAATATGTAGGACATCGCTTCGGCCAGGTTAGTGCCGAAACTGTCACCAAATATCAGTATCTTGCCCGGAAAAGGCGCGGAGGAATGGCGATAGACGCGCACGCATCCCTGGTTGATGACGCCATTGTCGAAGAGCAGCCGTTCGGCCATATTTTCGCTGAAGGTCAGTTCGAAACTGGAAACCGGCGGATCGAGCTTGATTCCCAAATCTCCAATCTTCTGCTCTACGGTGAATTGCGCAGGCAGTGCGTCATAGGCAATGCCCCAGCGCTTCAGGACCGTTTGCGCTGCAACCGTCGCACCGAAATCGGTCCAGTGAGTGTCCGTGTTCGAATAGCTGAGTTGCCGGCGATTCCATAACTCCCACCGCGGCATGATGACGGGCTGGTCGGCAAAGCGTTTGAGGAAATCATCGAAGACCGTGGCCTGTGCTCGGCGGAACGGATAATATTCGCGCAGCACCTCTTCCTTTGCCGGGGCGATGAGCAAACTGATCTGCGCCAGATCGAATTCTTCCTGCCATCTTGGAAACTTGGCGAACGCGTCTGTCCAGCCCTTTACGCTGGCGTCGCTCAGGGAAGCCGAGCGGGTGAACTGGCCGACGCTGTCGTTCGTGTCGCCCGTCAGGAACAATTGTCCCATGCGGCCCAGCAGAGCCTGCGGGTCAGAAGGCGACAGATTCGGGCTGCGCGCGCTACGTTCGACCATTCCAGCAAGAGCGATGTCCTGACGCTCCTCGTCCACGACCTCCCACCGGCAGATCACATCCCGATCATGTTCCCGCCGAATGGTCATTTCGACATGATAGATGCCGCTGCGGGCGGGAACATCGGCCACGAAGCCGGGCATTGCGGTGCAACTCGCCAACAACTCGCCGCCATGCCGGATGTTGACGGCCACACCGGCGCCCGCGTTGGACACATGCCCGGAAAAGACCAGCCGATCATCGCCTACGGGCAAAGGCTGGGCGATCGAGACCCGGCCCAGTTGATCGGGGCCTTGCGACCCCTCCAAATTAATCACCCAACCCGACCCTGACTTGGCATCCATCCGTATCGCCTCTTTATGCCCTTGAAATAATTTCCGAAGGCGCCCCGCCGCACCTGCGATCACGCTATGAGCAAAAACGCCACTGCTCAACGACAAACCACCCTTTCCCGATCAGCCCAGCCCGACCAGCGGCACGATATCCACCGGGCGGCCGTTGCGACGCAGTTCGACTGTGACGTTCGGGCGGTCGGCGCCGGTGATGCCGACAGGATCGCCCTGCCGCACGCTGTCGCCGACCTGGGCGGTGACGCGGTGAAGGCCGGTGATGAGCGTGGTCCACCCCTGGCCATGGTCGATGATCAGGATCTGCCCATAGTCGCGATAGGGGCCGGCGAAGGCGACGCGGCCGGCGGTCGGCGCGATGGCCTGCGCGCCCGGCTGCGTCACCAGCGTCAGGCCGCGCGATCGCACGCCGCTGTCATTCACCTCCCCCATGCCGGTGACGAGTTGTCCGATCACGGGCAGGCGATAGGGCGGCGGGCCGCCGGTGGCGGCTTCGCGCTCGGGCGCGGGGGCGCCGGCTTCATCGGGGCGCGCGGGGCGCAGCAAAGGGCCGGACAAGGCGGCCAGCCGCGCGCGCAGGTCGCCCGCTTCCTCCAGCCGGTCCATCAGGTCGACAATGTCGCGCGCCCGCTCGCCCAGCGCCAGCGCGCGATCGCTTTCCAGCCCGGCATTGGCGCGATAATCCTGCGCGGCGATGCGTTTCCGGGACTCCAGCGCGGCGAGTTGCGTCTGCTGCTGCCTGCGGTCCTGCTGCGCCTGGTTCAAGGCGTCGGCGGCCTGTTGCGCCTTTGCCCGCAGCCCCCGGCTCTGCGCCAGTTCGGCGCGCAGGCCGGCGGTGCGCTGTTCGATGACGGGCAGCACCTGCCCCAGCACCGCGCGCAGATGGACGGCGTCGGTCACGCTGCCCGGTTGCACCAGCGCCAGCGCCAGCGGACGCCGCGCCATCATCTGGAGGGCAGCGGTCAGGCGGACCACCGGTTCCTGCTTGGCGGCAAGGCGCGCCGACTGGACGCGCTGCATCCGGGCGATGATGGCGATGCGGGCCTGCGCCGCCTGTATGTCGGCTTCCGCCTGCTGAATCCGCGCGGCGACGGCGGCGGCGCGGCGGCGCGCCTGTTCGGCCGCGTCGCGGGCGGTGGCGGCCTGTCGTTCCAGCCGGGCGGAGCGATCGCGCGCCTCGTCCGACTGGCGGCGCGCGGCCTTGAGCGCCTGCTGTTCCTGGTCCAGCGTAGTGCCCGCTGTGCCGGGCAGAATGATGGCGGCATCGTCGGCGGCGGGCAGGCGCGTGGCGGCGATGGCCATGCCCCCCGCCAGTCCGATCATGATGATGATGGTTCGCTTCACCCGACACCCTGCCCGCAAGTATCTCTCTGCCTAGGCAAAAAGCGCGGGCGGTTCCAGTCCGGCGCGTCCCACTTTAACCTTCGCGATGATAAGGATGGTTGGCGAGGATCGAACAGGCGCGCCAAAGCTGTTCCGCCAGCATCGCGCGCGCCATCATGTGCGGCCAGGTCATGGCGCCAAAGGCGATCAGCAGATCGGCATTGGCGCGGTCGGCATCGTCGAACCCGTCCGCCGCGCCGATCAGGAAGCGACATTCGCGCGTGCCCGCGTCGCGCCAGCCCTCGATCCGGCGGGCAAAGTCCATGGAGGAGAGCTGCCTGCCCTTTTCGTCGAGCATGACCGTGACGGTGCCGGGCGACACCGGGGGCAGCTTGCCGCCCCGGTCGGGCATTTCGGTGATCCTGTGCGGCATGGTCAGCCGCTTGACATAACGGTCGACCAGTTCCGCTTCGGGCGAGCGCCCGATCTTGCCGCGGGCAATAATGTGGAGGAGCATCTCACCAAATCCGGTCGTTTCGAGCGAAGGTCCGGGCCTGACGAGAAACGCGGTCGAGAAAATCTTCTCGACGACGCGTCCCGGCTTCGCTCAAAGCTACTCGAACCGGACAATCCGGGTCAGTCAGGCGTTGCCCGCGACCGGCGTGTCGACGAAACCCCACATCCGTTCCAGATTGTAGAAGCTGCGCACTTCCGGCTTGAACAGATGCACGATCACGTCGCCGGCATCGATCAACACCCAGTCGGCGACCGGAAGGCCCTCGACCCGCGCGGAGCGGCCGGTTTCCTTCTTGATCCTCTCGGCCAGATGCTGGGCCATCGCCGCGACCTGACGCGACGAACGGCCGCTCGCAATCACCATATGATCGGCGATGCTGCTTTTGCCTTCCAGGGGAATGGAGATGGTTTCCTGCGCCTGGTCGTCGTCGAGCGACTGCATGACAAGGGCGTGCAGGGCGGCCACGGAATCGGCGGCGAGCGCCGTATCGTTGGCAGGGGCGGGTCTGGTCAAAAAAACTCCAATCTAGACGATCAACCGACGCGTGAGCGGATCGCGCACACACGTTGCTTCATATTCGCGATGCCAGAGGGGGTCCGCCTGCCGCAGCAGGGTCGCCGATCTTGGATCAGGGCGAAAGCGCAATAGCACGAGCGCCGGTGTTCTCCAATTCGTCCAGTCTGCACTCTGGCGCGCGGAGCGGACGAAGCGCCGCAGCCAGCTCATGGCCGCAGAGCCACGGGCGGCGTCATCATAGCCCGGACGGGCGATCACGGCAATGGGCATTAGGCGCGCAATGCCGCGCCAGTTCTTCCATTGGCCGAACTGGGCAAGATTATCCTCCCCCATCAACCAGATAAACTGATGGCGGGGATAGCGTCCGACGAGCGCGCGGAGCGTATCGACCGTATAGCGGGTGCGCAGCTGCTGCTCGATCGCGGTGGCGCGAATCGGCGCGCGGCGGGCGACGCGCTGCGCCTGCGCGACGCGCGCGGGGAGCGGCGCCATGCCCTTGACCGGCTTGAGCGGATTGCCCGGCGACACCAGCCACCAGACCTCGTCCAGCCCCAGGGCGTCCTTGGCAAAAAGGGAAATGGCGCGATGCCCCCCATGCGCCGGATTGAAGGAGCCGCCAAGCAGGCCGATGCGTGTCATGAAAACGCCATGCCAGCGCGCGCGCGGGGCGGCAATGGGGTTGGATGCGGAGATATGGCAGGGAAAGCCGGAAGATGCGTCGCCTGACCTGTCCGTCACTCTCCTGCGGGCAGCGCCCTCGCCTCATCCACCTGTGCGTCGCGCGCAAGGACGTCGAGCGGTTCCATCGCCTCGATCTCCTTGCCGCCGGTTTCGATGTCGAGGTCGCGGAACTTGCGGCCGGTGGACAGGACGCGGCTTTCGAAGCTGCCGATGAAGCTATTATAGTTGGACACCGCGCTGTTGAGGCCGGAACCCAGGCGCTTGAGGTGCGTCGCGGCGACCGCCAGCCGCTCGTATAATTCCTTGCCGAGCTGGCCGACCTGCTGCGCCTGTTCCTGCATCTTGGCCTGGCGCCAATGGCCCGCCAGCGTACGGGCGAGCGGCAGGAAGGTGGCCGGGCCGCAGATGATGACGCGGTTGCGGGCGGCGCGTTCCCACAATTCCATGTCCGCCTCCAGCGCGGCGGTGACGAAATTGTCGCCGGGCACATACATGATGACGAAGTCCGGCGCCTTGTCGAACTGTTCCCAATAGGCCTTGCGGCCCAGCGCGTCGGCATGGGTGCGCAGGGCGCGGGCATGGTCGGCCAGATAGCGTTCGCGCGGCGCCGCATCGACCTGATCGACGGCGTTCAGATAAGCCTCCAGCGAACATTTGACGTCGACCACCAATTGCTGGTCGCCGGGCAGGCGGATGATGAAGTCGGGGCGCAGACGGCCATCCTCCACGGTGACCGAGACTTCTTCCTGAAAATCGACGAAGGGGGAGAGGCCGGCGGTTTCGATCAAATTCTTGAACTGCTGTTCGCCCCAGCGACCCCGCGTCTTGGGCGCGGCGCGCAGCGCGTTGACCAGCTTGGCCGTTTCCTCGCGCACCTGGCCTTGCCCCGCATGGACCATCGCGATCGCCTCGCGCAGTTCGGCATAGCTGCCGACCCGGTCCTTTTCGACCCGCGCCAGTCCTTCCTCATAGCGTTTGAGCGTGGTTTCGACCGGATTGAGCAGCGTCTTGAGCTGCGCTTCGCTCTTTTCGCTCGCCTGGGCGAAACGCTGGTCGGCGCGGGTCAGGAACTGGGTCTGGGCCTGGTCGAGCAGCTTGCCGCCAATTTCGCTGAACTGGGCGGAAAGCTGTTCCTTCGCGTCCTTGAGCGCGGCGATCTGCTGCTCGAAAGCCTGGGTGCGCGCCCGCGTGTCGGATTGGAGCGCGGCAAGGTCACGCCGCGCGACTTCGCGTTCGGCCTGCACCGCGTCGAAGCGCTGGGCGGCGGCGGCCTGCATCGCTTCCAGCCGCTGGTCGGACGCGGCCTGCGCGGATTCGAGGCGGCCGATCCGGGTCTCTGCCTGGGCGACGCGCTCCTTTTCCACCGCCAGTTCGGCGATGGCGCCGTTGCGCTGAACGGTCGCGGTGTCGAGTTTCGCGGCAAGCTCCGCCTTCTCGGCCGCGAGCGGGGCCAGCGCCTTCCCCCTGAGCAGCCAGCCGACCGCAAGGCCGACGAGCAGCGCGACGAGAATGAAAAGGGCGGCCAGACTGTCCATGATGGATCCTTTTTGGGAACGAAACGGGAACCTAGCCGCGCCTGGAGCGTCCCGCAACCCTGCTCATGCCGCTTGCGCCCCCGGCGCGGCGAAGCGGGCGCGATAGTCGCCGGGGGACAGGCCGATCAGGCGGTGGAACAGCTTGCGGAAAGCGGCCGCATCCTCATAGCCGACGGACCAGGCGATCTGGTCGATGGTGCGGCGGGTGAATTCCAGATGCTCGCGCGCCTTGGCCACGCGCAGATGCTGGACATATTCGATGCCGGTCATGCCGGTCGCGCTTTTGAAGCGGCGCTGGAAAGTGCGTTCCTCCAGCCCCGCCTGCGCCGCCATGTCCCGCACGCTCGTCGCCTTCGCCTCCCGCGCGGCGAGCCAGTGCTGGACCTTCAATATCGGTTCGTCGCCATGAGCCATGCGCGGCAGGAAACGGGCGAAATGCTTCTGTTCGCGCCCGGCGACGTCGATCAGCAGGAATTTGCCCGTGTCGAGCATGACGGTCGGCCCGAGCAGCCGATCGACCAGCCGCAGGCCAAGGTCGGTCCACGCCATCAGGCCGCCGGCGGTCATGAGGTCGCCATCGTCGATGACGATCCGGTCGCAGTCCAGCTTCACATTGGGAAAGCGGGTGCGGAACTGGTCGGCGAACCACCAGTGGGTGGTCGCCGGGCGCCCGTCGAGCAGGCCGGTCGCGGCCAACAGGAAAGCGCCGCCACAATTGGAGGCAAGCGTCGCGCCCGCCCCATGCCGGTCCAGCAACCAGCGGGCATAGGGCGCCGCCTCTTCCGCTTCCGGCACGCCGGAGAGGCGACCGGGGATGAGCCAGATGTCCGGCGTGCCGGACAGGCCTTCATGCGTGTCATGGCTGCGCGCAAAACAGCCATCCGCCTGCATCCGCCAATGGCTGACGCGCAGCGTCGGGCCGCCATGTTCGCGCGAGAACTGCCCGGCGATGGCGATGAGGTCGGTCATGCCATGGACCATCGCCTGCTGGCAGTCGCGGTAGAGCAGGATGCCCACTTCCGCCCTGGGATCGCCGCTTTCGTCCATGCCGCATCGCCTTTGTCGGAATCGGCCCGCTTAATGTCGGGACCGCCAATGCCGAGCATCCGTCATCGCCCCTAAGAGTGCAAGCACAGGGCGCGAGACGCCCTTCGACATCGGACGGAAGGGAATTTCAGCATGAGCCATTTCATCACCACCCAGGACGGCACCCGCATCTTCTACAAGGATTGGGGACCGCGCGACGGGCAACCCATCGTCTTTTCCCATGGCTGGCCGCTCAGCGCCGACGCCTGGGACGCGCAGATGGTGTTTTTCGCAAATCAGGGCTTTCGCACCATCGCCCATGACCGCCGCAGCCATGGCCGGTCGGACCAGGTCTGGGACAATAATAATATGGACCAATATGCCGATGATCTGGCGGAGCTGATCGCGGCGCTGAACCTCAGCGACGTGATCCTGGTCGGTCATTCGACCGGCGGCGGCGAAGTCACCCGCTATGTCGGTCGCCACGGCACGGCGCGGGTCGCGAAGCTGGCGCTGATCGGCGCGGTGCCGCCGCTGATGCTGAAGACCGAAGCCAATCCGGGCGGGTTGCCGATCGATATGTTCGACGGCATCCGCAAGGGCACGTTCGACAATCGCAGCCAGTTCTTCAGGGATCTGACCATCCCCTTCTATGGCTATAACCGCGAAGGCGCAGCGATTTCCGAGGGTATCCGCGACGAATTCTGGCGGCAGGGGATGATGGGCGGCCTCAAGGGGCAGCTCGATTCCATCCGCGCCTTTTCGGAAAGCGACTTCCATGCCGACCTCGCCAGGGTCGATGTGCCCACGCTCGTCCTGCATGGCGATGACGACCAGATTGTGCCGATCGGCGCATCGGCGCTCTCCACCGTCAAGATCGTTACGCAGGCGGTCCTGAAAGTGTATGAAGGCGCCGACCATGGGCTGACACAGACTCACCAGGACCGGTTCAACGCCGACCTGCTCGACTTCATCACCGGCTGACATTTTGATCCCCAAAATCGTTGCAAGGAGACATCCCATGACCAATGAAACCATCCTCATCACCGGCGCGTCGGACGGCATCGGCGCGGTCTATGCCGATCGCCTCGCCCGGCGCGGCGCCAATCTGATCCTGGCCGCCCGGCGCGGCGACAGGCTGGAGGCGCTGGCGCAGCGGTTGCGCGCGGAAAGCGGCGTCAGCGTCGAAGTGATTTCGGCCGACCTCGCCAAGCCCGACGACCTCGCCCGGATCGAGACTCGGCTGCGCGAGGACGAAGCCATCACCGGGCTTGTCAATAATGCGGGGATCGCGGGCGAGGAGAGCTTCGTCGAGACCGAGCCGGCTTATCTCACCGGCATGATCGACCTCAATATATTGGCGGTGACGCGGTTGTCCCGGGCGATCGCGCCCCGGCTGGCGGCGAAGGGCGCCGGCACGCTGATCAACATCACGTCGGTCACGGCGCTGATGCCCGACGGCTTCACCGCGGTCTACCCCGCGACCAAGGCCTATGTGCTGGCCTTTACCGAGGCTTTGCAGGTCGAACTGGGCAGCAAGGGCGTGAAGGTGCAGGCGGTGTTGCCCGGCATCACCCGCACGGCGATCTGGACCCAGGAGCAGATTGCGAGCCTTCCACCGCATATGGTGATGGATGTGGAGGAGATGGTCGATGCCGCGCTCGCCGGGCTGGACATGGGTGAGGGCATCACCATTCCGGCGCTGCCGGACATGGCCGATCTTGACGCCTATCTGACCGCGCGGGGCGCGCTTCGCCCCAATTTGTCGCTCAAGGATGCAGCGGCCCGTTATCGGGCGTGACATCGCCGCCAACCCAAGGAGACGTCCCATGATCTTCGGTCTCTCTCTCCCCGCCTTCACCGCGCTGCATGTCGCCATCAGCCTGATCGGAATCGCCGCCGGCCTGCTCGCCTTGCTGGCGCAGGCCAGAGGCTATTTCCTGGCCCGGATGCACGCGGTCTTTCTGGTCACGACGCTGCTCACCAGCCTGACCGGCTTCCTCTTCCCCTTTGGCGGCTTCACGCCGGCGATCGGGGTCGGCATCCTGTCGGTGCTGGTGCTGGCGGTCGCGCTTTGCGCGCTCTACGGCTTTGCCCGGCGCGGCCGGGCGCGGATCGCCTATGCCGTGAGCGCGACGGCGGCGCTGTGGCTCAACCTGTTCGTGCTGGTGGTGCAGGGCTTTCTGAAAGTGCCCGCGCTCAACGCGCTGGCACCCACGGGCAGCGAGCCGCCCTTCCTGGCGGCGCAGGGGCTGCTGCTGGTCGCCATGACGATCATGGCCGCGGCGATCATCCGCCGGCCGGTGGCCGGAGGCACGATGACCGCCTGATCCAGGCCGCCCGGCCGGTCATGCGCACGGCGCGCCCCTCTCGTCACGACAGGGTCGCGCCGTGCTGGCGGCCGGATATATGCCGGGTCGGGTGGGGGCGATGCGGCGACGGGGGGCGAAATGACCATCGTCGCGCGGCAGACTCTCACCTTCATCGACGACGATATGTTCGTGATCCATGATGGAACCGGACGCCTGCCCCCCCCCCCCCC
>NZ_AYOY01000016.1 GCF_000508185.1 Sphingobium sp. C100
GGCCGCCGATGCGGTGATGGCCGGACGGGACGCGCGCCGCTACCAGAGCGAAACCGCGCGCCGTATCGCCCGACCGATCCGGGCGGCAAGCGGGCTGTGGCAAGCCGCAGAACATCCCGCTCTCGCCCACAATGCGCTGCCCATTTTGTCGCGCATACCCGGCATTGCGGGGGCGGCAATGCGCTGGACGCGGATATAGTATCCGCCGCGAAGTCAGCAGCTTGCCACCGCGATCAAAGGTGGGTCAGGCCGCGCGGCGGGCCTTGTTGAGCTTCTTCATCAGCATGTCGCGCTTCAGGCGCGACAGATGGTCGATGAAGAGGATGCCCTCCAGATGGTCCATCTCATGCTGGAGGCAGGTGGCGAGCAGGCCTTCAAGCTGCTCCTCATGAATGCGCCCGTCGCGGTCCATCCAGCTCGCGCGGATCATAGCCGGGCGTTCCACCTCGGCAAACTGGTCGGGTACCGAAAGGCAACCTTCCTGATAGACCGACAGGTCGTCCGAGCCTTTCAGAATTTGCGGGTTGATGAAGACCATCGGTTTCTTGACCGGCGGCGCGCCCTCTTCTTCCGATTCGGGTTCCTGAAGGTCGATCACCAGCACCCTTTTGGGCACTCCGACCTGGATCGCGGCGAGGCCGATACCGGGCGCTTCATACATGGTTTCAAACATATCGTCGATCAGCGTTTGCAGATCGTCGTCGATCGCCTCGACAGGCGTCGAAATGGTGCGCAGCCGAGGGTCGGGCGCTTCAAGGATGGGACGGATTGCCATGGATCGAACATAGGCGGAACGTCCGATATTATCAAGCGGTGCGCGCCTATCCCACCGGCCGCCTTGCACGCAAAGCCTGCGCCAGCGTCCCCTCGTCCAGATAGTCGAGTTCGCCCCCCACCGGCACGCCATGGGCCAGCTGCGTCAGGCGGATGGGAAAGCGCTCCAGCCGCTCGGCCAGATAATGGGCGGTGGTCTGGCCCTCCAGCGTGGCGTTCATCGCCAGCACCACTTCATCGACGCCGCCATGCTCCAGCCGCGCGACCAGCGCGTCGATGGTCAGGTCTTCGGGCCGCACCCCCTCCAGCGCCGACAGCCGCCCGCCCAGCACATGGAAGCGCCCCGGAAACAGGCGCGACTTATCGAGCGCCCAGAGGTCCGACACATCCTCCACCACGCACAGCGCGCGCGCGTCGCGACGCGGATCGACGCAGATGCCGCAGGGATCGACCGTATCGACATTGCCGCAGACATGACAGGTGACGAGCCGCTCGTTCACCGCCTCCAGCGCGCGCAGCAGCGGCTCCATCGCGCCTTCGCGACGTTTCAGCAGGTGCAGCACGGCCCGCCGCGCCGATCGTGGGCCAAGGCCCGGCAGACGGGACAGCGCCTGGGTGAGCGCGTCGATTTCAGGAGAAGCCATATCATGAGATAAGGGGTTGCATGTCATCCCGACAAGAGCTTTGAGACCCGACCATGCGTATCATCTATATGGGCACCCCCGATTTCGCCGTTCCCGCGCTCGATGCGCTGATGAAGGCGGGTCATGACATCGTTGCGGTCTATAGCCAGCCGCCCCGCCCCGCCGGCCGGGGCAAGGCGCTGCGCCCCTCGCCCGTGCATCTGCGCGCGCAGGAACTGGGGATCGAGGTCCGCACGCCGCTGTCGCTCAAGGATGCGGACGTGCAGGCGGCCTTCGCCGCGCTGGAGGCCGATGTGGCGGTGGTCGCGGCCTATGGGCTGATCCTGCCGCGTGCGATCCTCGATGCACCGCGTCAGGGCTGCATGAACATCCACGCTTCGCTGCTGCCGCGCTGGCGGGGCGCCGCGCCGATCCAGCGCGCGATCCTGGCCGGCGACAATCTGACCGGCGTGACGATCATGGACATGGAGGCGGGCCTCGACACCGGTCCGATGCGCGCCAAGCATGTCACGCCGATCGAGGACAAGACCGCCGGCAGCCTGACCGCCGAACTGGCGCAGGCCGGCGCGGACCTGATGGTCGAGGTGCTGGACGACATCGCGCTTCACCCGCCCATGCCCCAGCCCGAAGACGGCGTGACCTATGCCGCAAAGGTCGACAAGGCGGAGGCCAGGATCGACTTTTCCAGGGATGCACATGCGGTCGAACGACAGATACGCGCCTTCAATCCCTTTCCCGGCGCCTTTTTCGAATATCGCGGCGAACGATTTCGCGTCCTCGCCGCCCATGTCGAACATCATGGCGGCGCGCCGGGCGCCTTGCTGGACAGCACGCTGCTGATCGGCTGCGGCCATGACGCGATCCGCCCGACATTGATCCAGCGCGCGGGCAAGGGCGCGATGAGCGTGGGCGAATTGCTGCGCGGATATGAGATGCCGGCCGGGAGCCGGGTCGACGGCTGAGCGCATGACCCGCTTCGCCTTCACCGTCGAATTTGACGGCCGTCCCTTCATGGGCTGGCAGCGCCAGGCCCATGGCCCAAGCGTGCAGCAGACGATCGAGGATGCGATTTTCGCCGTCACGGGCGAGCGGGCCGTCATCCATGCTGCCGGTCGCACCGATGCGGGCGTCCATGGCCTGGCCATGCGCGCCCATGCGGACATTGCACGGGATATCGCCCCCTTTCGCCTGACGGAAGCGCTGAACGCGCGGATGCGGCCCCATCCGGTGGCGATCCTGGACTGCGCGATGGTGGCCGACGATTGGCACGCGCGCTTTTCCTGCGTCGGGCGGTCCTATGTCTATCGCATCGTCAACCGCCGCGCTCCGCTGACTGTCGATCGGGGGCTGATGTGGCGCGTGATCCAGCCGCTTGATGCCGGCGCGATGCACGATGCGGCTCAGATCCTGGTCGGGCGCCACGACTTCACCACCTTCCGCTCGGCCCATTGTCAGGCGGACAGCCCGGTCAAGTCGCTCGACCGGCTGGACGTGGAACGGGATGGCGACCGTATCGCCATCCATGCGGCGGCGCGATCCTTTCTGCATCATCAGGTGCGGTCGATGGTCGGGTGCCTGGCGCTCGTGGGCATGGGGCGTTGGCGCGCCGACGATCTGCGCGCCGCGCTGGAGGCAAGGGACCGCGCCGCGCTTGGCCTCAACGCGCCGCCTGATGGGCTTTACTTCGTGCGGGCGAAATATTCTTAGGTCAGGCTGGCCTAGTTCAGGCTGGCCTAGTTCAGGCTGGCCTTGAACGGGGTGAAGTCCGTGCCCTCATCATAAATGTCCAGCCCCTCGCGCCGTTTGACGAAGCCGACCACGGCGTAGGTGACGGGCGTCAGGATCGCTTCCCAGCCGACCTTCATCGCCCAGTTGGTGACCATCACGGTCAGCACCTGCGCATCGGTCCAGTTGCCATAGAAAGCGAGCGGATAGAAAATCAGGCTGTCCACGCCCTGCCCCACGATGGTGGAGCCGATGGTGCGCATCCACAAATGCCGCCCCTGGGTCAGCAGCTTCATTTTGGACAGGACGAAACTGTTGGCGAACTCGCCCGCCCAGAAAGCGCAGACCGAGGCGAAGACGATGCGCCAGGTGCTGCCGAACACGGCTTCATAGGCGCCCTGGTCGGGCCAGCCAGCCGCCGGCGGCAGCGCCACGACCACCCAGCTCATCAGCGCCATGAACAGCATCGCAGCAAAGCCCGCCCAGACGCAACGGCGCGCACGGGCATAGCCATAGACTTCGGTCAGCACGTCACCCAGCACATAGCCGAGCGGAAAGAAGAGGATGCCCGCGCCAAAGGTGAAGCCGCCCAGCGTCGAGAGCTTGGCCGCGCCAATCAGGTTGGACAGCAGCAATATCGCGACGAAGGCCGCCATGAAGAAATCATAATAGCGCAGCGGCCGCGCGCCCAGCGCCCCCGCTTCAATCCTGTGAACCGCCCCTTCGCTCATGCCATCCTGCTTATCGGCTGGTCAGGCGATTGCAAGCGGCCCCGTGGCCCGCTATCGCGGCAGGGCATGGCCCCGTAGCTCAGTTGGATAGAGCATCCGCCTTCTAAGCGGATGGTCGCGTGTTCGAATCACGCCGGGGTCACCAATCACCAGCCATAGAACAACATGAACAGCAGGCCCATCGCGGTCAGCAGCAGCGAGAACCAGAGAAAGCCAAGGTCGGGCGTGTCGGGATCTTTCATCGGTCAGTCCTGTCCTTCGCTGTCCGTGCGCCGCGCCAGCAGATCGTCGGTCACGGTCATGGTGAAGATAGGGTCGGCGTCGGCCGGCACTTCGGCAATGGCATCGACGAAGGCGGCGCGGGTGTCAGGGTCATCATAGACCATCTTCTGGTCGAACGCAGCGCGCCATGTCGGTTCGTCCGGCCATTCGGCATAGCCGACGAAACGACCGTCGGCGTCGCGATGGAGGCGCGAACCGTAGCTGCCATATTTTTCCCGGATCAGGTCGGTGCCGCGTCGCCAGGCCGCGCGAAACTGTTCTTCCTTGCCGGGATGAACCCGCCACCAATAGACCGCGACGAACATCGACTATCTCCTGTCCTTTGACAGGAGAATGAGCCGGAGCGGGCGGCGGTTCCAGCGCCCGATCCGGCGGCTTCGTCAGAGAATGGTCTGGCCGGTCTTGGCCCAGTCCGCCGCAAAGCCTTCCAGCCCCTTGTCGGTCAGCACATGCTTCGACAGCATCTTGATGACGGCGGGCGGCGCGGTGATGACGTCGGCGCCGATCTTGGCGCATTCCAGCACATGGATCGGGTGACGCAGCGAGGCCGCCAGGATTTCGGTGTCGAACTGGTAATTATCGTAGATCAGGCGGATATCCTCGATCAGCGCCAGGCCATCGAAGCCATTATCGTCGTGACGGCCCACGAAGGGCGAGATGAAGCTCGCGCCGGCCTTGGCCGCCAGCAGCGCCTGGTTGGCGGAGAAGCAGAGGGTGACATTGACCAGCGCGCCATCGTCGGTCAGCGCCTTGCAGCTCTTGAGGCCGTCGATGGTCAGCGGCACCTTGATGCAGACATTGTCGGCGATCTTCCGCAGGATTTCGGCTTCCTTCATCATCGTCTCATGATCGAGCGCGACGACTTCGGCGGACACCGGTCCATCGACCAGGCCGCAGATTTCCTCGACCACTTCCAGGAATTTGCGACCCGACTTGTGGATCAGCGTGGGATTGGTGGTGACGCCGTCCAGCAGGCCGGTGGCGGCCAGTTCACGGATTTCGGCGGTGTCGGCGGTATCGACGAAGAATTTCATGGGAAGCTCCGGGGCATGTGCGATTCGGCCCCCTTTAGCGATTGGGGGAAGGATTCGCCATCATTGCCCCGGCAACGCCGCCCGGTTAAGGCCGCCGCACCTTTCCAAAGGATCACCAATGCGTTTCCCGATATTGCTGGCCGCCCTGGCGCTACCGATGCCGCTGCCGATAATCGCCGCGCCCGCCCGCGCTGCGGAGGATACGCAATTGTGGGTCTCCGAAGCGCTGACCTTCAAGGCGGACGACAATGACAGCGTCACGCTGGACTTCAGCCAGCGCGCGCGATCCGACGGCGGCAGCGGCGGGGAACAGGCGCTCAACCGCGTCACATGGGACCATCGGGTCGCGCCCGGCGTGCAGATTGGCGGCGGCTTCGCCTATCTCAAGAGCGAGGTGGACCAGGAAATGCGCTTTCACCAGCAACTGACCGTCAGCCAAGGGATTTTCCAGAGCCGCACCCGGCTGGAACAGCGCTTTTTCGACAATGCGGACGAGCCGGGCTGGCGACTGCGCGAGCGCGTCCAGGCGACGGTGCCGCTGGACGCCAACAAGAGATGGGCGCTGGTAGGCGCGACGGAATTATTCTTCCACCTCAACCGCGCGAAGCCGAGCGACCGGACCGGCCTGGCGGTGATGCGGCTGCAAGGCGGCCTGCGTCATTCGCTCAGCAAATCGGTCGATGTGCAGCTTCTCTATATGCGGCAGCAGACATTTCGCGACAACGAACCCGACAGCTTCAACCATGTGCCCTGGCTTTCGCTAAACTGGCGGATCTGATCGCCGGACGATTTGCGTGACGCGCGCCAGCCGCTAAGGACAGGCCATGTCCTCACGCGCCCGTGTCCTCCTGCTCAACGCTGCCCTGAGTCCGCTCGACTATCGCGTGCCGCACGGGATGCGGGTCGAGCATGGCAGCATCGTTGTCGCGCCGCTGGGGCCGCGCCAGATCGTCGGCGTCGTTTGGGAGGAGGATCGCTTCCCCGACGTCGAGAGCGTGGGCGACAATCGGCTGCGCAACCTGCTGGAGGTGGTGGACGCTCCGCCGCTGCCCGAAACGCTGCGCCGCTTGATCGAATGGACCGCGGATTATTATCTCGCCCCACCGGCGGCCGTATTGCGCATGGCCCTGTCCTCCATGGCGGCGCTGGAGGGCGCACGCACGGTGATCGAATATAGGGCGACCGGCGCGGCGCCCGAACGGATGACAGAGCAACGCGCCCAGGCGCTGGAACGGATCGGCGAACGGCAGGGGCTGATCCGCGAACTGGCGATGATCGGCGGGGTAAGCGACGCGGTGATTCGCGGCCTGATCAAACAGGATATATTCGAGCCGGTGGAAGTGAGCGTCGACACGCCCTTCCCCATGCCCGACCCCGATCATGCGCCGCCCGCCCTGTCGCAGGCGCAGGGCGAAGCGGCGGCACAGATGGCGGACGCGGTGCGCGCGCATGACTTCGCGCCTTTCCTGCTCGACGGCGTGACGGGATCGGGCAAGACGGAGGTCTATTTCGAAGCAATCGCGGCGGCCATCCGCACCGACCGGCAAGTGCTGGTGCTGCTGCCGGAGATCGCGCTGACCGAGCCGTTTCTGGAGCGGTTCGAAAAACGTTTCGGTTGCGTTCCGATTAACTGGCATAGCGGCCTGCGCCAGAGCGAGCGGCGGCGAGCCTGGCGCGCCATCGCGTCGGGGCAGGCGCAAGTGGTGGTCGGCGCGCGATCGGCGCTGTTCCTGCCCTATCCCAATCTGGGCCTGATCGTCGTCGATGAAGCGCATGAAGCGAGCTTCAAACAGGAGGACGGCGTCCATTATCATGCCCGCGACGTGGCGGTGATGCGCGGCCTGATCGAGAAATTCCCGGTCGTCCTGGCGTCCGCCACCCCGGCGATCGAGACGCGCCATCAGGTCGAGCTGGGCCGCTATGCCGAAATCAAGCTGCCGTCGCGCTATGGCGGGGCGGAAATGCCCGACATTCAGGCCGTCAACCTGTTGACCGACCCGCCCGAACGCGGCCGCTGGATCGCGCCGCCGCTGGTGAAGGCGATCGACGAGACGATGGAAAAGGGCGAACAAAGCCTGTTGTTCCTCAATCGTCGGGGCTATGCGCCGCTGACCTTGTGCCGCCATTGCGGCTATCGCTTCCAATGCCCCAATTGCACCGCCTGGATGGTGGAGCATCGGCTGACCCACCGGCTCGCCTGTCATCATTGCGGCCATGTCATCCCCGCCCCGCGCTATTGCCCGGAATGCAAGGAAGAGGACAGCCTGGTCGCCTGCGGCCCCGGCGTCGAGCGCATCGCCGACGAGGTGAAGACGCTCTGGCCGCAGGCGCGCACCGCCATCGCGACGTCGGACACCCTGTCCTCGCCCGCGCGCGTCGCCGATTTCGTGAAGTCGGTGGAGGCTGGCGACATCGACATCATCGTCGGCACGCAGCTGGTGACCAAAGGCTATCATTTCCCCAACCTGACGCTGGTGGGCGTGATCGACGCGGACCTGGGGCTGGAGGGCGGCGACCTGCGCGCGGCCGAGCGGACCTTTCAGCAGATCGTGCAGGTCGCCGGGCGCGCCGGGCGCGGGCAGAAGCCGGGCCGCGTCTTCATCCAGACGCGGATGCCGGGCAGCGAAGTCATCAACGCGCTGGTCGATGGCGATACGGAGCGTTTCTATGCGGTCGAGACGGAAAACCGGCGCCGCGCCAACGCCCCGCCCTTCGGCCGCTTCGCCGCGATCATCATTTCGAGCGAAGATGCCGACGAAGCCGCGCAGACCGCAAGGCTGATCGGCAAGTCCGCGCCGGTGATCGAGGGGATGCGGGTCTATGGCCCCGCGCCCGCCCCGCTTTCGGTGCTGCGCGGGCGGCATCGACACCGCCTGCTGGTCCACGCGACGCGGCAAGTCGACGTGCAGGCGGCGATCCGCGAATGGCTGGGCGATCTGGCGTGGAAATCGGGGACGCGCGTGGCGGTCGATGTCGACCCCTATAGTTTCATGTAGGGATCAGGCGCCGTCCGCCGGCGAGACGATGATGACCACCCGGCGGTTTTCCCGTCGGCCGTCCGCAGAACGATTGCTTTCTACCGGGACGCGCGCGCCCATGCCCACGACCCGCATCGCCGGCCGCGCCATGCCGCCTTCCACCAGTGCATCCGCCACCGCCCCCGCGCGGCGCAGCGACAATGCTTCATTGTAACTGGCCGCGCCGGTCGAATCGGTGTGGCCCTCAACCCGCGCGCCGCGAATGTCGACCGCAACCAGTGCCGCCGATATTCGTCCGATCGCGACCCGCTGATCCGCGATCAACGCGCTTTCTTCAACGGCGAAGAGCAGACGGTCGGCCATGCCGAACTGCCAATCCTCTCCAGCCGGCTCGAAACCCTGCTGCTTGAGCGCCGCCACCTGCCGCGCGGTGAAGCCGGCCGGGCGCTGAGGCTGGACCGTCTGGCAGGCGGCCAGAGCGAGAAAAGCTAGAGATAGAAAAAAATGGCGCATCCCTGCTCCTGTCATGTCATCGGTCACGAGTGGAGGCGCGCCCCGGCTTGGCCGCATACATGGCCGCGTCGGCGTGACGCAGCAGGTCGCGCGCGTCGGCGCTGTCATGGGGATAGCGGGCGCTGCCGACGCTGAGCGACGCCTCTATGCTCTCTCCATTGGGCAGCAGGATCGGCTGGTTCATGCCGCTGGCGATCCGCGCCTTGATCGCGTCAATTTCATCCGGCGTAACGCCCGGCGCCAGGATCAGCGCGAATTCGTCGCCGCCCAGGCGAAAGGCCAGATCGTCCGGCCGCAACACGACGCGCAACCGGGCGGCGATGACGATCAGCATCGCATCGCCCGCGTCATGACCATGGGTGTCGTTGACCTGCTTGAAGCGATTGACGTCGACATAGATGACGGCAAAGGGCGCGTCGGCCGCATCGGCCCGGGCGATCGTGGCGGGCAGCGTCTGTTCGAACATCGCGCGATTGCCCAGCCCCGTGAGCACATCGCGCGTCGCCTGCCGTTCCAGCATCCGGTTGTGCGAGACCATGCCCCGGTGCCAGTCACGCAGCTCGTCCAGCAAGGCGTTGAAGTCGCGGCCCAGTTGATCGACCTCCTGAATATCGGAATTCGGCACGCGGCGGTCGAATTGGCGGTCCGCTCGCACCGCATGGGCGACATCGGCGATCCGCGCGAGCGGTTCGGTGACATCGCGCTGAAGGCGCCGCGCAAGCGTCCAGGTCGCCAGCAGCGTGAGGACGAGGCAGGCCAGCGCCGTCGCCAGCCCCGACAGGATGAATCGCCCCAGCCCTTCGGCCCCGCCGTAGACGCTGACCTGGGCGATCAACCGATCCCCCCGCCGCACATCCGCCAGCGCGGGCGAGGGCGCGACCAGTCCGGAGATGCCCCGTTCGATGGCCGCCATCACGCCGCCGCCCGGCCGACGCCATGTCATCAGCACATGCCCGCCGGGATCGCGCACATCGACCTGAAGCACGCTTTCGGAGACCGCCACCGCCGCAATGCCGTGCCGAACGGCTGCGATATCGTCGAATACCAGCGCCGGTTCGACCGTATAGGCGACCGTTCGGGCGATCAGCGCCAGATTGCGGTCGGCATAGCCGCGGATCACCAGAACGCCGGTCAGCGTCAACGTCGCCCCCGCCATCAGCACGGCAAACAGGATCAACCGCATATGCACGCGCCCAAGCACCTGACGCAGCGTCGGCATGGCTGAGTTGGGGGTGGAGGCAGGGGAGCGCATCATGGCTCAATAACCTCCCTTCGACAGGCGGAGCACCCGCGGATCGATCCGCACGGCCGAACGCGACACCGCGTCAATACTGAGTTGGAAGGACAAGGTCCGGGGTGCGAAAAGGAGGCAGAACATCGCGCCGTTGCGACAATTGGGATCGTCCTCGGCAATGGTCACCACCGGCTGGCCATGCGCCGCCATGATCAACCGGCGCGTAAGCGCTGCGTCGAGCCGCCCGATATAAAGGGCGTCGCAGCGCCCCATGGGCAGTTCCCCGGCCACCGTCAGGCTCGACAATTGCAGCGCCGCGCCGCTGGCCAACTGCACATCTTCCAGCCGCCCGGCATGGCGCGGCGTACCGGCCAGGCAAAGGCGAATCACCGATCGGGGTTCAGGCCATCGCGTATATTCCAGGACAGCGCCCACCATGCGGGCCGTGCTGACCGCCACGGCGTCCGCCCCGGCGCCGACCGGCATCATGACGGGCTGGATCAGGGGAGCCGCTTGGACAGCACTCGTCATCGACAGCAGCAACCAGAACAACAATGCACGCAAACCCGACAAACCCCCGGCCCCAGATGCTAACAAATATAGTAAATCAAATGTAAAATACAGCCGAAATCATTGCACAGGCGGTATGATAGCAACGGGGCTGCCGATGCCGATGGTTCTTGCTAGATGTCGCGCATGGACAGTCCCTGCCGCAACCTGTGTGCGCTCGGCCCGGCGCGAAAAAGCTGCACCGGATGCGGGCGGACGATCGAGGAGATCGTCCACTGGCGCAGCCTGACCGACACGCAGCGCGCCGCCGTCATGGAGCGGGTGTACGACTTCCAGCCGATGGAGCGCGCTTAGCCTCGTTCTGCGCCTGCGCCTCAAATTGTTCCATGAAGCGCAGCGCGGCTTCGCGCAATTCCGATCCGTGAGGGGAATAGGCGATCGGGCCAAGCAATTTGGCCGCATACTCATAATCTCCCCGCGCGGCCGTCGCCTGCGCGAAATTCATGCGATATTCCGGGCTTTGCGGCAGCAATGTATAGGCTTTGTAAAGCCCGTCATATCCCAGGTCCGGCATCTTGCCGCCCCGCATCGCGTGGTAGCGATAGAAGAGCGCGAGCGGCACCGGGTCTTCGGTATCGGCGCGGTTGGCGCGCACGATCGACGTCAATGCCGTCTTCCAGTCCGCCGCCGCATCGCTCTCCTGCGCACGCTCCATCCATAGCTGCGCCCGCACCGCATAGGCGCGCGACGACTGGGGATCGATAGCGATGGCCCGGTCGGCATCGGCCAGCGCGGCTTCGGCCTGCTCCGCCTTCAACTCCGCTTCGGCGAGCAGGGCGAAGGCATAGGCGCTCCGCGGATATTTCGCCGCGGTCGCGCGGATCTTGTCGACCAGATCGGGGAGCTCTTCCGTCCTGGGATGACAGATTAAGCGCAGTTCATCCTCGATCAGATCGCCCTGCGCCGGATCGACCGGCTCCACATTGATCGCTTCGATCCGCATCTGCTTTGGCGTCAGCCTGGAGGCGGACATGCGGTGCCGCATATAGGCCTTGAGATCCTTTTCCAGCCCGTCGAGCCCGCCTTCGAAATAGCTGTCGGGGTCCATGTCCTTCACGCCATCGGAGACATCCTTCAGATAGCGTGCAATCTCGGCGCGGCGGTCGGGTTTATACTGGAAATAATGGGTCAGCAGCCACGCCGTCCCATAATAGCGGTCGCCATCGCGCAGGCTAAGGCCGTCAGTGTTGCGCGCGAACAGATTTTTCACCGGATAGGGCGAGCCCAGGACCAGCCCCGGCGCCCGGGCGAGCGGCACATGGCCGAACTCGATCGACCCGTCGCGGGGAAATTTCACGATGGAGAAAAATTCGGCGAACCCTTCCACATACCAGGCGGGATAGGCCGCCGGGAAATGATGCAGCATGAAATGATGGGTATATTCGTGGAACAGGATTTCCTGCGCGCCATAATCGAACTCGCTGGTCTTCTCGCCACGCGAAAGGACGGCGAAGGCCGAGCGATCGGATGTGGTGTAGAAGCCGCCGACATTACGGTTGCGGGCCAGATCCCGGACCTTGGTCTCGCTGGACAGGATATAGACCTTGACCGGACTGCCCTGTTCCGGGTCCGTCACCTTGGTCACGGTCCGCAGCAGGAAATCGAATTTCTCCAGCCGCTCGGCAAAGTCGCGCAGTTTGTCGTCGCTGCCTTCCCGGTAAACCGTGAAATGTCGGGTCTGCGCCTGCCACCAGGCCGCCTGCGCGCTCCCTGCGCCGGCCAGCGCAAGGCACGGCGCGGCCAGCATCTTCACCCAGAATCGCATCTTGTCCCCGCCCTTCCCCAAAGACCGGGGGCCAAGGTGACGCAAGAAGCGGGGAATGAAAAGATGAAATTTTCCCGTTACTTGCGCTTTTCGCGCGCCAGCAGCGCTTCTTTCCTGTCCACCCCCCAGGCATAGCCGCCCAGGCTGCCGTCGCCGCGCAGGACGCGGTGGCAGGGTATGAGGACGGCGAGCAGATTGCTGCCGCAGGCGCTGCCGGTCGCCCGCCCCGCGCCGGGGCGACC
>NZ_AYOY01000017.1 GCF_000508185.1 Sphingobium sp. C100
GGCCCAGCGCCTGCCGATGGCGACGCTGGGCCTGATGCAATATATCGCGCCGACGCTCCAGTTTCTGTGCGGCGTGCTGCTGCTGGGCGAAACGCTGAGCACCGGTCAGATGGCGAGCTTCGGCCTGATCTGGGTCGGCCTGATCCTCTTCGCCAGCGACGGCATCGCCCATGCGCGGCGGAACCGGATGGCGACGGCGTAACTCAGTTGAACTGCGTCGCTTCGAACCGCACGGGTTCGCCGATCGCTTCGTTCGCCAGCGCATCCTCCCACATCACCCGGTTGCCGCGGATGATCGTGCCGACCGCCTTGCCGGTCAGGTCCATGCCGTCGAACGGCGACCAGTCGCAGCGCGAGGCGAGCCAGTCCCGGCCCACGGTCCAGCGCTTCTTGAGGTCGACCACGGTGAAGTCGGCGTCATAGCCGATCGCGATGCGGCCCTTGCCCACCAGCCCGAACACGCGCTGCGGGCCGGAGCTGGTCAGTTCGATGAAGCGGCGCAGGCTCAGCCGCCCCTCCGCCACATGGTTGAGCAGCAGCGGGATGAGCGTCTGCACGCCCGGCATCCCGCTGGGCGAGGCGGGATAGGGCTTGGCCTTTTCCTCGATCGTATGGGGCGCATGGTCGCTGCCCAGCACATCGGGCACGCCCTGGTTGAGCCAGAACCACAAGCCGTCGCGATGCGCGGCGCTGCGGATCGGCGGGTTCATCTGGGCATAGCTGCCCAGGCGCGGATAGGCGTCTTCGGCGGCCAGCGTCAGATGCTGGGGCGTCACCTCGCAGGTGGCGATGTCCTTGTTCTGGCCGATATAGTCCAGTTCGGCCGGCGTCGTGACGTGCAGGATGTGGATGCGCCGCCGCGCCTTGCGGGCCAGCGCAATGATCCGCCTGGTCGCGATCATGGCGCTTTCATCGTCGCGCCAGACGGGGTGGGACGACGGGTCGCCCTCCACCCGCATTCCCGAGCGCGCGTTCATCCGGGTCTCGTCCTCGGCATGGATGGCGACGCGGCGCGTGCCGCTCGCCAGCACGCGCGACAGGGCATCGTCATCGTCGACCAGCAGGCTGCCGGTGGACGCGCCCATGAAGATCTTGACCCCCGCCGTGCCGGGGATGCGCTCCAGCTCGCGCAACTGCTCGGCATTGTCCGCCGTCGCGCCGACATAGAAGGCATGGTCGCACCACATGCGGTGATGTGCGCGCGTCAGCTTGTCCTGGATGCGCTCGGCCGTATCGGTATTGGGGTTGGTGTTGGGCATTTCGAAGACGGCGGTGACGCCGCCCATCACCGCGGCGCGGCTGCCCGATTCCAGATCTTCCTTATGCTCCAATCCCGGCTCGCGGAAATGGACCTGGCTGTCGATGCAGCCGGGCAGCACGTCCAGCCCGGTGCAGTCGATCACCTCGCCCGCGGCCGCCACATTCGCGCCCAGCCCAGCGCCGATCGCCGCGACCTTTCCGCCGCGCACGCCGACATCCACCTGCTCCGCGCCGCCCGGCGTGTGGACGGTGCCGTTGCGGAGGATCATGTCGAATGTCTGGGTCATGGCAAATTCCTGTCTGCTGCGGCCGCGCGAACGGCTTGGCTAAATCCTGTTGCCGTCCTACCTAATGCCGATGACCGGCACCACCCTGCGCGATCGCGCCTTATTGAGAATTTCGGGCGAGGAAGCCCGCTCCTTCCTCCAGGGGTTGCTGACCCGCGACGTGCTGACGCTGGCGGACGGCCAGCCGCGCTGGACCGGGCTGCTCAGCCCGCAGGGCAAGGCGCTGTTCGACCTTATCCTCTGGGCCGATGGCGACGACGTGCTGATCGACTGCGAAGCGGCGCAGGCCGACGCGATCGCCCGGCGCCTCACCCTCTACCGCCTGCGCCGCAAGGTGGCGATCGCGCGGGACGAGTCGCTCGCCGTCCACTGGTCGCCCGAAGCCGCCGGCCGGCCGCATGATCCGCGCCTGCCCGCCCTTGGCCATCGCTGGCTCGCCCCGGCCGGGGACGGCGACGCCGCCGCCGCCTTCCGCGCGCACCGCCTCGCGCTCGGTATATTCGAAGGCGTGGAGGAACTGGGGCAGGACCAGATTCTCTGGCTGGAGGCCAATGCCGGGGAATTGGGCGGGGTCGATTATGACAAGGGCTGCTATGTCGGGCAGGAGAACACCGCCCGGATGCATTATCGCAACAAGGTGAACCGTCGCCTGGTCGCCATGCCCCTTTCCGACGCCGATGAAAAGCGCCAGCGCGCCGCCCTGCCGGACATGGGGCTGTCGATCGAGCTGCGCCGGGTCGAAACGCTGGACCCTGCCCGCCTGCCGGGCTGGCTGGCCGACGCGATCGAAGGTCAGGCCGCGCAATGAAGCGCATCCTGCTCGCGCTCGTCAGCGCCTTCCTCCTCGCCGCGCCGGTCCGGGCCGACACGCCATGGACGCTGGTCAAGGCCTATCCCCATGACGCGACCGCCTTTACCGAGGGGCTGTTCTACCTCGACGGCGCGCTTTACGAGAGCACGGGGCTGGAGGGCCAGTCGGACATTCGCAAGGTCGCGCTCAAGAGCGGCAAGATCCTCCAGCGCCGCATCATCGACCGGCCCTATTTCGGCGAAGGCATCGTCAACTGGAAGGACCGGCTCATCAGCCTGACCTGGCGCCACCGCCGGGGCTTTGTCTGGAATCTTGCCGATTTCGCCCCGCGTGGCGACTTCCGCTATGAAGGCGAAGGCTGGGCGCTGACGCAGGACGGCCACAGCCTCATCATGAGCGACGGCACCGCGCAACTGCGCTTCCTCGATCCCGACAGCCTGGCCGAACGGCGCCGCATCACCGTGACGTGGAACGGCCGGCCGGTCGATCGGCTCAACGAACTGGAATATGTGCGCGGCGAAATCTGGGCCAATATCTGGTATGATACGAAGATCGCGCGTATCGACCCGGCGAGCGGCGCGGTGATCGACTGGATCGACATCGCTTCCCTGCGCAAACAGGCGGGCGTGACCGACAGCGAAGCGGTGGCCAACGGCATCGCCTATGATGCGGAGCGGGACCGTGTGTTCGTCACCGGCAAGAACTGGCGCAAGCTGTTCGAAATCCGCGTCGCGGCCAAGCCGCGCGGTTGACTAATTCGCACCGAATCGCTAATGGCGACCCTCCCCAACACGCTGGTGAGCGGCAGTGCTTTCTGCACTGACCGTCTTTTTTGCGTCTTGGGGGACATGAAATTGGCCGTTTTCCTCGCCAGGGACGAACGGCCTGGACGCTTTGAGATAGGGCAGCACTTGCTCGCCCTGTGGAGCAGGAGATTTTAATACCATGGCACGTATTGCGGGTGTCAACATCCCGACCAACAAGCGCGTGATCATCGCGCTCACCTACATCCACGGCATCGGCCGCAAGACCGCCGCCGACATCGCCACCAAGCTGGGCATCGACCACAGCCGCCGCGTTCAGGACCTGTCCGACGCCGAAGTGCTGCAGATCCGCGAAGCCATCGACGCCGATCTGACCGTCGAGGGCGACCTGCGCCGCGAAACGGCGATGAACATCAAGCGCCTGATGGACCTGGCCTGCTATCGCGGCCTGCGTCATCGCAAGGGCCTGCCGGTTCGTGGCCAGCGCACGCACACCAATGCGCGCACCCGCAAGGGCAAGGCGAAGCCGATTGCCGGCAAGAAGAAGTAATCGTTGAGGATCGCGCTTCCGGCACGATCCTCCGACGGCTTCTCTTTTCAACGATTTCTGTAGGAAGAGCTAAAAAATGGCACGCGAACCCCAGCGCATTAAGCGGCGCGAGCGCAAGAACATCTCGGCCGGCGTGGCCCATGTCAACGCCAGCTTCAACAACACCATGGTGACCATCACCGACGCCCAGGGCAACGCGATTTCGTGGTCCTCTGCCGGGATGATGGGCTTCAAGGGCAGCCGCAAGTCGACGCCTTACGCCGCGCAGGTCTGCGCCGAAGACGCCGGCCGCAAGGCTGCCGAGCATGGCGTTCGCACGCTGGAAGTCGAAGTGAAGGGCCCCGGTTCGGGCCGTGAATCGGCCCTGCGCGCGCTTCAGGCCGTGGGCTTCCACATCACCTCGATCCGTGACGTCACGCCGATCCCGCACAATGGCGTGCGTCCGTCCAAGCGTCGCCGCGTCTAATCGCAGCGCTGCCTTAACGGCGGGCGGCGGACGCGTCGCCCGTTTTCCCGTTTGCATCGCCGGAACGTCCTGTCGGGTCCAGGATTTACAAGCGTTCCGGCCCATCCCCAGGGGAAATACATGACTGTCAACATGAAGAACTGGCAGGAATTGAAGAAGCCCAGCAGCCTCGAGATCAAGGCATCGGGCGACGGCAAGCGCAAGGCGACCTTCGTCGCTGAACCGCTGGAGCGCGGTTTCGGCCTGACGCTCGGCAACGCGTTGCGCCGTGTTCTTCTGTCCTCGCTCCAGGGCGCGGCGGTCACCTCGATCAAGATCGAGAATGTCCTGCATGAATTCTCGTCGCTCGCCGGCGTGCGCGAGGACGTGACCGACATCGTCCTGAACATCAAGCAGGTCGCGCTGAAGATGGAAGGCGAAGGCCCCAAGCGGCTTCAGCTGTCCGCCACCGGCCCGGCCGTGGTCAAGGCCGGCGACATCAGCGTCGTGGGCGACATCGAAGTGATGAACCCGGACCTGGTGATCTGTCACCTGGACCAGGGCGCGACGCTCAACATGGAACTGACCGCCGACGTCGGCAAGGGCTATGTCCCCGCCGTCGCCAACCGTCCGGCCGATGCGCCGATCGGCCTCATCCCGGTCGATGCGCTCTACTCGCCGGTGCGTCAGGTCGCCTACAAGGTCGACAATACCCGCGTCGGCCAGGAACTGGACTATGACAAGCTGTCGCTGACGCTGGAAACCGACGGCACGGTCACGCCCGAAGATGCGGTGGCCTATGCCGCCCGCATCCTTCAGGACCAGTTCCAGCTGTTCGTCCACTTCGAAGACGCGCTGCCCGCCGCCGCGCCGGCGTCCGGCCATGCCGCCGCCGCCGCTTCGGAAGGCGAAAGCGACGCCAACCAGATCAACCGCTATCTGCTCAAGAAGGTGGACGAACTGGAATTGTCGGTCCGCTCGGCCAACTGCCTCAAGAACGACAACATCATCTATATCGGCGACCTGGTCCAGAAGACCGAAGCCGAGATGCTGCGCACCCCCAATTTCGGCCGCAAGTCGCTGAACGAAATCAAGGAAGTGCTGTCGTCCATGGGCCTGCGCCTGGGCATGGACATCCCCGGCTGGCCGCCGGAAAATATCGAGGAAATGGCCAAGAAGCTCGAGCAGGAGCTGCTGGGCTGATCCACTATCGTCACCCCGGCGAAATCCGGGGTGGCGACGAACGGGCTGTTGGGCGGTGGCCCGCAAACACCGCCTGGTCTGGGGTACCTCACACGGCCCTTTAACGAACGAAGGAAGAAGATATGCGTCATAAAGTCGGTCATCGTAAGCTTCAGCGCAGCACCGGTCATCGTACCGCCCTGCTCCGCAACCTGGCGGCCTCGCTCATCAAGCATGAGCAGATCCTGACCGGCACGGCCAAGGCGAAGGAACTGCGTCCCTACGTCGAAAAGCTGATCACCCTCGCCAAGAAGGGTGGCCTGTCCAACCGTCGCCTGGCCAATTCGCGCCTTCAGGACGATGTGCAGCTGACCAAGCTGTTCGACGTGCTGGCCGAGCGCTACAAGGACCGCAATGGCGGCTATACCCGCGTGATCAAGGCCGGTTTCCGCGCTTCGGACGCCGCGCCGATGGCGATCATCGAACTGGTCGACCGTGACGTCGATGCCAAGGGTCAGGATTCCGGTCCGGTCCAGAGCGCCGACATGGACGAGTTCGAGGGCGCCTGATCCCTCCCGGTCCTGCCGCGCAGGACTGGATGCTTTACCGGCAGGCCGCGTGTCCCTAGGGATACGCGGCCTGTTCCTTTTGGAAAAAGAGTGACGAAGAGAGGATGCGCGCCGCCGCCCTGATCCTGCCGCTGCTGCTGCTGGCGGCCATCCCGGCCGCCGCGCGCGCCGGTCCGGAGGGCGCGGCCATCGAAACGGGCGACGCCGGTCTGCGCTATCCCCTCGCCCGGCGGCTCGACCTGGTGGAGGATCATTTCGGCGTGAAGGTCGCCGACCCCTATCGCTGGCTGGAAAACGACCTGCGCGCCGACCCTGCGGTGCGCGACTGGGTGACGCAGGAAAACCACCTCACCCGCGCCTATATCGACGCCCTGCCGGGGCGCGAGGCGCTCAAGGCGCGGATGCGGGCGTTGCTCGCGCACGGTCGCTTCACCCTCCCGCGCAAGGCCGGGGGGCGTTATTTCTACGGCTATAACAAGGGGCTGGAGAACCAGACGCCGCTCTATGTCCGCGACGGGCTGACCGGGCGGCAACGCTTGCTGATCGACCCCAATGACTGGGCGAAGGACGGCGCCAGCGCGCTGGCCGAATGGGCGCCCTCCCCCGACGGCGCCCATCTGGCCTATGCGGTGCAGGAGGCGGGGAGCGACTGGCGCACGGTCAAGCTGCTGGACGTCGCCAGCGGCAGGACGCTGGACGACCGGGTCGAATGGGTCAAATTTTCCCAGATCAGCTGGGACGGCCAGGGCGAGGGATTTTTCTATTCCCGCTTCGCCCCGCCCCGCGCCGGCGAAGCCTATCAGTCCGCCAATGAAGATCAGCAAATCTTCTACCATCGGCTCGGCACCGCCCAGGCGCAGGACCAACTCGTCTATGCCACGCCCGACCGGCCAAAGCTCAGCCATCAGGCGCAGGTGACGGGCGATGGCCGCTGGCTGGTCATCAGCTCGTTCGAGGGGATCGACCCGCGCCGCGAAGTCCATGTCGCCGAACTGACCGGCGGTCCGGTCGCACCGCGCCTGCTGGTCAAGGGGCTGGACCATGACTGGCGCCTGGTCGGCAGCAAGGGCGCGAACCTCTTTTTCCTGACCGACGATCACGCGCCGCATCGGCGGGTGGTGACGCTGGACGCCACGCGCCCGCGCAAGGGGCCGCGCGAAGTGGTGGCGGAACGGCCCGACACGCTCTCCGGCGGCGCGCTGGTCGGCGACCGCATGATCCTGGCCTACCGGAACGAGGCGCAGACCACGGCCGAACTGGTCGAGCTGGACGGGCGCAAGGTGGGTGACGTGCCCTTGCCCGGCGTCGGCACGGCCGCCGGCTTTGGCGGCAAGGCGGGCGACCCGGAGACATTTTTCAGCTTTTCGGGCTTCGTGACGCCCGCCAGCATCTATCGCTTCGACACGGCGACCCGGCAATATCAGCTCTTCGCCCAGCCCGACCTGCCCTTCGACCCCGATGATTTCGGCATCGAACAACGGCTCTACCCGTCGAAGGACGGGACGATGATTCCCATCACCATCCTGCGCAAGACGGCGCTGGCCGACCATGCCATCGCCGCGCCGACCATCCTCTACGGCTATGGCGGCTTCAACATCGCGCTGACGCCGGGCTATTCGGCGGTGCGCATGGCGTGGCTGGAACAGGGCGGCGTCTATGCCATCGCCAATCTGCGCGGCGGCGGCGAGTTCGGCAAGGCATGGCATGATGCCGGGCGCGGCGCGAACAAGCAGAATGTGTTCGACGACTTCATCGCCGCGGGCGAGTGGCTGAAGGCCAATGGCTTTACGCCGCAGGACGGACTGGCGATCGAAGGCCGCTCCAATGGCGGCCTGCTGGTCGGCGCGGTGGTCAACCAGCGGCCCGACCTGTTCGCCGCCGCACTGCCGGCCGTGGGCGTCATGGACATGCTGCGGTTCGACCGCTTCACCGCCGGACGCTATTGGGTCGATGATTATGGGTCGCCCGAAAACCGCGACGATTTTCCGCTGCTCTATGGCTATTCCCCCTATCACAACATTCTGGGGGGCAAGGATTATCCCGCCATCCTCGTCAGCACCGCCGATACCGACGACCGGGTGGTCCCCGCGCACAGCTTCAAATATGCCGCCGCGCTCCAGGCGGCGGACCTGGGGGCGAAACCGCGCCTGTTGCGGGTGGAAAGCCGCGCTGGCCATGGCGCGGGCAAGCCGGTCGACAAGCTGATCGACGAATATGCCGACAGCTATGCCTTTGCGGCGCATTTCACCGGGCTGGAGATCAAGCCGCGGCCCCGGTGACCGTTCAGCCGCTGGACAGCCGGATGCGGCTATGGCTTATCCGGTCGCAGGAGGAACGGACATGATCGGGACCAAGGCACGCTGGATGACCGGAGCGCTGGTGAGCGCGGGGCTGCTGCTGGGCAGCATCGGCCCGGCCGAGGCGCGGCCCCGCTATGGTTATGACCGGGGCTCGCATGGCGGCTGGGACCGGCATCACCGCCATCGCGACAACGGGTTCGGCGTGGGCGATGCGATCGGTGTCGCGGCGCTGGTCGGCGCGGTGGCGATCGTCGCCTCCTCCATGTCCAAGGACAAGAAGGCGCAGGCCGCACGGCCGGCCGACGATAATGACGCTCCGCCCCCCGGCAACGGCACCGACTATGGCGCTGACATCGCCGACCGCGACATTGGCTACCGCGACGGGGCCGACCACGACAGGCCCGACCGCGCTCCGCCGCGCGATGACGATTTTTCCGACATTGCCGCCGGCAGTGACGACGCGATGACCGATAGCTGCGCGCTGGCCGCCCGTGACCAGGCGCAGGGCAATAGCGGCTATGCCGAAATCCGCCACATGGACGCGCCCCGCCCCGGCCAGAATGGCGGCTATAATATCGACGGCGAGGTCGAGAGCCGCGCCTCCTACCGTGCCGGCGGCGGCGAAACGCGCCGCTTCACCTGCGCCATGAATGCCGCTGGCCAGGTGGCGCAAGTCTATCTCAGCCGCGACATGGTTTCGCGCTGACCAGGGGCCGGTTTTCCTGTCGGAAGCGCCGGGCTTAGGCTAGATTAATTCCCGAATCAGGGGGTTAAGCGGTGTCGGCCTTTCTCTTCGCGCCAGAGAATATCATTTTCGTGTCGGCCCTGCTGCTGATGGCGCTGATCGGTGGCGTCCAGGCGCTGGGGCTGGCCGGGGACGTGGACATGGACCTCGACAGCGATGCCGACCTGCTCGGCTGGCTGGGCTTTGGCCGCCTGCCCCTGCTGGCGCTGCTCGCGCTGTTCCTCACCGTCTTCGCGGTCATCGGCCTGCTCGGGCAGCAGGCCGCGCACGACCTGTTCGGCGCCATGGTCTCGCCCTGGATCGCGGTGCCCGCCGCCGGCCTCGCCGCGCTGCCCGCCACCGGCCTTGCCGCCCGGCTGATCGCCCCGCTGCTGCCGCGCGATTACAGCACCGCCGTCTCGCTCGACCATCTGGTGGGCAGCCGCGCGCGCATCGTCACCGGCCGCGCCGCGCCCGGCTCGCCCGCCCGCGCGCAGGTCCAGGACCATCATGGCCAGACCCATTATGTCATGGTCGAACCCGACAATCCCGGCGCCGCGCTGGAGGAAGGCGAGACCATCCTCCTCGTCCGCCGCGAGGATCATCTCTTCCGCGCCATTTCCCATGGCGACCATTATCTGCCCCATCTCTAGGAGAGCGCCATGAACCTTCCCGCCATGCAGGATAGTTTTTCCATCCTGCCCTATGTGGTGCTTCCGGGCATCGTCGTCATCGCCCTGCTGGTGGTCGGCATCATCATCGCGCGCCTCTACAAGCGCGCGTCGAAGGAGGTCGGCTTCGTGCGAACGGGCGTGGGCGGCGAGAAGGTGGTGATGAACGGCGGCGCGCTGGTGCTGCCGATCTTCCACGAAACGATGCCAGTCAACATGAACACGGTGCGGCTGGCGGTCGAGCGCAAGAATGCCGACGCGCTCATCACGCTGGACCGGCTGCGTATCGACGTGAAGGCGGAATTCTACGTCCGCGTAAGGCCAGACGGCCAGTCGATCGCCATCGCCGCGCAGACGCTGGGTATGCGCACCATGCACCCCGAAGCGCTCAAGGAACTGGTCGAGGGCAAGTTCGTCGACGCGCTGCGTTCGGTCGCGGCGGGCATGACGATGAACCAGCTCCACGAACAGCGCAGCGACTTCGTGCAGAAGGTGCAGCAGGTATCCTCGGTCGATCTCGCCATGAACGGCCTTGAACTGGAAAGCGTCTCGCTCACCGGCCTCGACCAGACTTCGATCGAACATTTCAACGCCAATAACGCCTTCGACGCCGAGGGCCTGACCAAGCTGACCGAGCAGATCGAATTGCGCAAGAAAGCGCGCAACGACATCGAGCAGGACACCCGCGTCCAGATCGAAACCAAGAATCTGGAGGCCGAGCGCCAGTCGATGATTATTGCGCGCGACACCGAATTCGCCCGGCTGGAGCAGGAGCGCGAGGTGGAGATGCGCCGCGCCGTCCAATCGGCCGAAGTCGCGCGCGAACAGTCGCTGCGCCAGCAGGAGGCCGAACAGGCCCGGATCGAGGCCAAGAAACTGGTGGATAGCCAGCAGATCGAAGCCGACCGTGCGGTCAAGGAAGCCCGGATCGCGCAGGAACAGGCGCTCGAACTCGCCCGGCAGGAACAGCAGATCGCGGTCCAGAACAAGAGCCGGCAGGAAAGCCAGGCCAAGGCCGAAGCCGACGAGGCCCGCGCCAAGGCGGTCGCCGCCGAGGAACAGGTCCAGACATCGCGCGCCACCGAAGTGGCTGAGCGCGCCAAGCGGATCGAGCTGATCGACGCGGCGCGTGAGGCGGAACGCGCCGCCATCTCCGTCCGGGTCGAGGCCGAGGCGGAAAAGCAGGCGGCGGCCGACCGGGCCGAAGCCATGCGCCTGGGCGCGGAAGGCGAGGCCGAAGCCGCCAAGCTGCGCGCCGAGGCCGACCGCGTCCGCTTCGAGGTCGAGGCGGCGGGCCAGCGCGCGGTCAACGAAGCGGCGAACATCCTCTCCTCCGACCAGGTCTCGCTCCAGACCAAGCTGGCGCTGCTCAAGGTGCTGCCCGACCTGGTGCGCGAAGCGGCAAAGCCCATGCAATCGATCGATTCGATCAAGATCGTGCAGGTCGATGGCCTCACCGGCCATGGCGGCGGCGACGGCGCGACGGTGATGGCGGGCGGCGACCAGAATCTCGCCAACGCCGCCGTGTCGGCCGCGCTGCGCTACCGCGCGCAGGCGCCGGTGATCGACGGGCTGATGAAGGAACTGGGTCTCGACGGCTCCAGCCTCGACGCGCTGGTCAAGGGCGCCGCCGCCCCCGCCCCGGTCGCCCCGATCATCGCCGAACCGATCGCGCCGGAACCCGACGCACCGGCGGCCTGAACCGGCCCGAATGCACCGACAGCCGCCCTCCCGCCATGTGCTGGCCTATGGCCTGGCCGCGCTGGCGGGCATGGTCGATGCGCTTGGCCTGCTCAAGCTGGGCGGGCTGTTCGTGTCCTTCATGAGCGGTAATTCGACCCGCCTCGCCGTTACGCTGACCGCGCGCAACGATATCGCGATCCGGGCGGCGGGGCTGATCGGGGCGTTCCTGTGCGGCGTCGTCATGGGCGCGCTGGCGGCGGCCGTCGCGGGACGCTGGCGCAAACAGGCGGTGCTGGCGCTGACCCTGGCGCTGCTGCTGCTGTCCGCCTGCCTGACCATGGTGCCTGGCATGGCCCTCACTTTGGCGATGGCGGCGGCGATGGGCGCTGTGAACAACGTCTTTCAACGCAATGGCGAAGTCAGCATCGGCGTCACCTACATGACCGGCGCGCTGGTGAAGGCCGGGCAGGCGATCGCCGCGACCCTGACCGGCGGCCCGCGCTGGGGCTGGCTGCCCCATCTGCTGCTCTGGTGCAGCCTGATCGCGGGCGCCGTCGCGGGAACGGCGCTGTTCGCGTCGCTGCAACTGGGCGCGCTCTGGCTGGCCTGCGCCTGGTGCCTGGCGCTGCTGGCCTGGAGCTTCAGGATAGGCCCTCTGCCGCAGTCGCCGGCATGACGGGCGGCGACGGCCTTCTGCCCTGATCGCGCGCGCCTCTTCCTCACTTCGGTCCGCCTCCCGACATCTTTCAATGTAGGATTTTTCCTGATCTACCCGTGCGGATGGATCGCCATGCCCTTTCCCCGTCGCCCTGCCCCATGGGCGATGCGTCATTGGCGCGTCACCGGCGCTTCGCTGGCGCGTGGGCGGCGCGTGCGTGGCGCGTCGGCGTGACCCGATTGACGCGTCGGTGGCGCGTCGCGATGGCGTCGCCGGGACTTCGCCGCAGCTATTGGCCGAACAGGCCCGACAACGGTGTGAACTTCGGCGGTGTGGTAGAGTCAGGAAGTGGCGC
>NZ_AYOY01000018.1 GCF_000508185.1 Sphingobium sp. C100
GGTAAAGGCGGGGGCGCTCGCCAGCCAGTAGGAGAGGGGGGATGCCGACATCGCGCCGTTACAGGCCGACCACCGCCGGCAGGCAGCCGATATGCGGGATTTCGACATCACGATAAAAGGGGTTGGACGGCTCATGACCGCGTCCCACGAACACGCGGCAGCCAAAATGCAGGTCGGTGGCGGTGTTCTGGTCGTAACGGAAGCTGGAGGAGACATGCATCATCTCCTCAGGCTTGGCGCCCAATTGGTCGAACATATATTCGAATGCCTGCATTCGCGGCTTGTAGGCCTGCGCCATCTGGGCGGTGTAGACCGCGTGGAATGGCGCGCCCAGCATGGCGACATTATGGTGGATCTGGTCGTTCATCGCGTTGGACAGGATGACGAGCGGAATCTTGTCGCCGATCTTGCCCAGGCCGCCCGGCACATCGTCATGCGGACCCCAGGTCGGCACGGCGTTGTAGACCGCATCGGCATCCGCCTCGCGATACTCCACACCCCATTTCTGGCAGGCGCGGCGCAGCGAGTTGCGGATGATCTCCTGATAGGGTTCCCACGGACCCAGAACCTGATCCAGCCGATAGGCGCCCCAATCCTTGCAGAAAGCGGGAAGGTCCGCCGCCGCGACGCGATCGGCCATGAAGGCGCTCGCCATCTCCGTCATGCGAAAGCGGGTCAGCGTGCCATAACAGTCGAAACTGATATATTTGGGCCGGAAATTGGGCATCTGGGGGACTTCCTTCCTAAGTGCGGCAAGTGGCTTTGAAAGCCGTGTGACAGGGGCATTACGACATGGCGGGGCCGGAACATGGGGCCGATTGCTCTGGGTCAGGGCGCAGATTTATGACTTTATCGCGGTCCTTTCGGCATAGTTTGCCGCGCTCTCCGTCAGGCGGCAATCGGCTCTTTCCAATGTCGTCGAACCCGGCCAGCCGACCGTCGCCCGGCAGGGAATGTCGGGCGCTCAATATCCCCGGTTGCGGGGGACTTCGCCTTCCAGCGGCGCGCCCGCCTCATGCCGCCGGATGTTGGCGATCAGCGCACGCGCGGCGCTGTCCGCGCGGGTCATGCTGGCGATATGGGGCGTGACAAGAATGCGGGGATGGGTCCAGAAGGGGTGGTTGGCGGGCAGCGGCTCCGGCTCGGCGACATCCAGCACCGCGCCCATAATATGTCCCTCGTCGAGCAACGACAGCAGATCCTGCTCCGCCAGATGGCCGCCCCGCCCGACATTGATCAATGCGGCGCCCCTGGGCAGGTGGGACAGGGTATCCCGGCACAAGATGCCGCGCGTCGCATCCGTCAGCGGCAGCAGACAGATCAAGATGTCGCAACTTGCCAGAAAAGCAGGCAGCGCCGCTTCACCGGCATGGCAGATGACGCCATCGATCGCGCGCGGCGAACGGCTCCATCCCGACAGCGCAAAACCGAAAGGGGCGAGGGCCTTCAACACTGCCTGCCCCAGATTGCCGAGCCCCATGATGCCGATCCGACGTTCAGTTGCGGGCACAAGGCTGATCGGGGACCAGCGTGCTTCCTTTTGCGCTTCGCGATAATCGATCAGGTTCCGGTGCAGCGCCAGTACCGCCATCGTCGCATATTCGACCATGCCGGCGGTGATGCCCGGCTCGATCATGCGGACGACCCGCACATCGGGCGGCAGGCGGCTCATGTCGAACTGATCGATTCCCGCGCCGATGGAAAACAGGATTTCCAGGCGCGGCAGGCTGGCGATCAGCGCGGCCGAGGGGCTCCAGGCGGCGAGATAGCGGATCGTTGCGGGATCATGGTCTTGCGATGGATCGACAAAGCCGATGTCGTTCGCCTCCGTCGCGAAAATCTCGCGCCAGACGCGGCCGCGTTCGGGATCGGATGTGTAGAGCAGGGTCATGCAGGGGCCTTTCGGGCGGGGCGCCGTCGCTGGGCGGCAGCCTGCCACCACATGATCGGCCCGGAGAGAGCAAGCGTCGCCAGCGCCAGCGCGACGATCAGCAGTAACGCCGGGCCGATAGGCGCCAGCACGTCACCGCTATGGATCGGCAGGATGGTCATCCACAGCGCGCCATTCTGCTGCGCATTGGTCGCCGCGAGAATATGGGGCTTGGTTATAGTCACCACGACGCGATGCACGGCCCGCGCGTTGCGTTCGGGTGCGCGGAAATTGACGATCAGCCGGTCGCCATAGACCCGGAAGTCGCGCAGGCCAGCCGCCGGGAAAGCGCTCTGCGCCAGCGCCAGGCTGCGATCGATCTCCACGGCGGAAGCGGCCGAGGAGACCGGCGGCGCATCGCCGGCCGCCAGTTCGGGGATGATGAGCAACAGGCCGGTTGCGGCCAGGAGGATCAGGAAGGCCGCCGCCAGCACGCCCAGGGTCCGGTGCGCCTGCCGCAGCACCAGGCGCGGGGCCAGCGTCCAGCGGATAGCCAGCGCCTTGGCGGGCTTGCGCTTGGGCCACCAATAGGCAAGCCCGCTCGACGCCATCGTCAGCAGCGCCAGCGCATTGAGCGTGACGATGATCATCCCGGCCTTACCCGCCATAAGCCGGTAATGAATCTGGAGCGCGGCCTCGACCGGGAAGGCGGCGATGCCGCCCGTGCGCAACACGTCGCCGCCGGCCGGATCGACGGAGGCATAGGCTGTTCGACCATCCGCATTGCGCAACTGCGTGAACCAGGTAGCCCCTTCCGCATCAGGCGCGAACAGACGGGTCACCTGATAGCCGGTCAGAAACCGGCTTGCCCGGGCGGCGGCTTGACCGGCGGAAATGGCCGGTCCGCTCGCCCGGCTTGTCATGCCGATCGGGTCGATCGCCCGGGCCAGCGGGCCGCGATACAGCAGAACCGCGCCGGTCAACGCCTGGACGAGCAGGAAGGCGGCCATGGCGAGCCCCAGGATACGATGGATGCGAAGCCATGTCGCACGGGTCACGATGCGCCTCCTGCGGCCAGAAGAAAGAAAATGCCGCCGGCATCCCCGCGCTTGGAGGAAGAGATGCCGGCGGCCGGTCGGGGCGGGCAGGCCCCGAGCCGGGGGTATCAGAAGTCGAAGCTGGCCCGGACCGTGAACGAGCGCGGCATACCCGGCTGAACCCACAGGCTCGCATAGGAGCTGGCATAATATTTCTTGTTGAACAGGTTATCGACATTGGCCGACAGCTTGATCTGGTCGTTGATCGTCACCGACCCCAGCAGCTTGGCGATCGTGTAGCTTGGCAGGTAGAAGGTAGTGGCCGTTTCGCCCAGGCGGCGGCCGACATGGGTGACGCCCGCACCCAGCATCGCTTCATGATCGCCGACCGAGAAAGTCTTGAACAGCAGGGCGTTGCCCTGATGCTTGGGAATATTGATCAGCGGGTCGCCCTCCAGGATCTGGAAACCGAAATTGGGATCGAGCGCATTGGTCGCCCATTCTGCGTCGGTATAGGCATAGGTCAGGAACAGCTCGAACCCGGCCGGCAGCTTCGCGCTGAGGTCGAATTCGATCCCCTTGCTCCGGGCCGAACCCACCGGCTTGGAAAAGCCGGCATTGGCCGGATCGGTGGTCAGCACATTGTCCTTCTTCATCTTGTAGAGCGACACTGTGCTGGTGATCCGGCCGTCGGGCGTCACGAACTTGGCGCCGACTTCATAGGATTCGCTGATTTCCGGTTCGAACGGCTGGCCGTCGAAGCCCACGCCACTGTTCGGGCGGAAACCCTTGCCGTAGCTGGCGTAGAGCGAGATGCTCTTCGTCGGCTCAAACACCATGCCGGCCATGGGGCTGAATTTGGTGTAGCTTTTCTGCGGTGTCGTGCCCGTCGCGCGATTGTCGATATCCTGGCTGAAATCGTCATAGCGGCCGCCAAATCGGATCTTGAACTGCTCGGTGATCTCGATCTGGTCCTGGGCGTAGATGCCCCAGGCCTTCTGAATCTCGGTCGCATTCTGGATGACGACATCCGGCGTCGGGGCCACGCCGCTATAATCGGGATTGAATATGTCGATGACATAGGGGTTGGGACGCGGACGATAGCGCGACTGATAGGTTTCGATCTCAAACCGGTCCCAGTCCGCGCCGATGCGGATATTATGGATGATCGACCCGGTTGCCACCTTCCCGCTGATCTCGCCACGGAACACCATATGGGTGGTGCTATAGTCGCGATAGCGGCGCTGCCGGGTCAGGGTGCGGCCGTCGGTGTAAAGCTGCTGGCGGCCTTCCACAAGTTCGGGGTCGCTCGAATAGCCTTCGAAGGTCGTATCCTTATATCCCGCGCCCAGCATCAGCGTCCAGTCGTCGCTGAAATCATGCTGATATTGCGCCTGATGGCCCAACACCTCGACCTTGATCGGGCCGTCGGCGGGATTGCCCAGAAAGCGCGACTGGGGCACGATGCCGAGCGTGTAGACGCCGGTCGTCAGATCCTTCATCGCTACGACGCCGCGATCGAACGGCACTTCCTGGTTCACATATTCCAGTTCGTAGGTGAAGATGTCCTTGTCCGACAGCTTTGCCAGGAAGGACGGTGTCAGCGTATATTTGCGGGTCTCGACAATATCGCGGAAGCTTTCGGCATCCTCGAACGACCCGTTGATGCGGATCGCCACGCTGTCGCTCAAGGGCAGATTATAGTCGCCCTCGACCCGGTATTTCTGCCAGCTGCCGGCCGAAACGGAAAAGCTGCCGCCCGGCTCGAAGGTCGGCTTCTTGGTCACGATGTTGATCGTGCCGCCCGGTTCGCCGCGACCAAAAAGGGCGGAGTTCGGCCCCTTCAACACCTCTATCCTCTCGACATTGGATGCATCGCGCGGGCCGCCATAACCGCGGCCACCGTTAAAGCCGTTAACCAGGAAGCCACTGGGGAAATTCTCGTCCCCGGCAAAGCCGCGAATGGCGAAACTGTCCCACAGGCCGCCGAAATTATTCTGTTTCGACACGCCGCTTGCCAGTTCCAGCGCGGTATCAAGCCGGGTGATATTGAGGTCGTTGAGCAGTTTTCCTTCCAGGAACTGGACGGCCTGGGGAATTTCCTTGACCGGCGTGTCGCCAAAATATTGGCGCTTCAGGCCGGTGACGATGATTTCGCCATCAGGCGTCAGTGCTTGGGATTCCTGCGCCAGTGCGGCGGACGACAAGGCGATCGTGGCGGTGCCGGCGGCAAAGGCCAGGCGTAGGGTCGATAATGTGCGCATGTTGCTATACCCCTTCTAAAATCGCTGTTCCCTATTGTCCTGCGAAACGGGGGACCGGCTGTTTTCTGTACTTGTTCTTTCCCACGCGGGCTTTGTCCTGTCGTGGGGCCGGTCATTCTTGAGTGATTTCCACTTCTTCTTGTATTCGAGGCTACGATGGATGACGGAAATATTACATCAAATTTGCTGCTCGGGACGGCGCAAAATTGTGAATCGCGAGCTCGGACGGCATGAAAATCCGGCGATTAACGGCGGCCGTGAAGACCCGGAAATTCAGGAAAAAGGCCGCCCACCGTTAGGGAAGGCGGCCAGTTGGTCCGACGCAGGACGTCAGAGATATTTGAGCCACCAAATGTCCTTGCGCCGCTGCTTGAGCTGCGCGAACCAGCGGGTGGGGAAATATAATATCGGGATCAGGATGAAGACCCAGATCCAGACCCAGCGCAGTTGATCGACGCCGAACACAGCACCCTTGGTCGGGCCATAGAACAGCATGGCGATGTTGTAGAGCAGTTTGAGCGTATAGAGATGCAGGACGTAGAAGAACATCGGAGCGCCACCGAGCAGGGCGAGGGGCGGCATCGCCTTGCTGTCCTGGAACATTTCGAACAGCGCCAGCAACAGGCAGCCGATACCGACGGTCGGCATCAGGAAGAGCAGCGATGGTGGATATTTGGTCAGCGCCAGAAAGCTCATCACCGTGCGCAGCGGCGTATCCCCAACGAACCATGGCTTGTCGCCATAGACGTTGAGATAGCGGATGACGATGAAGCCGATGACAAGACCGAGGCCCAGCGTCAGCATCCGGTGAATTCGCTGCTGCGGGTCGCTGCCGCGCGCGAACCAGGGACCGCAAGCATAGCCCAGCAGGATGACGCCGATCCAGGGTAGCACCGGATAGGTCGTCTTGAACAGGATGCCGGCAATTTCGAACTTGTCGCGCTGGTGCAGCAGCGCCCAGGGAATGAAGAAGGGGGAATCGGGCGTCAGCCGTATGGGGTCGAGCAAATTGTGCAGACAGACGATCGCCAGGCCAAGCGCAAACTGGGCGGGACGCGGCAGATGGATGAGGCCGGCGAGGCAGATCATGCTGAGGCCAATCGTCCAGATGACCTGTAGCCAGATGGTCGGCGGCGGGAAGCTGTTCGCCTGCGTCGGCCACGCATAGCAGACGAGCGTGCATTCCAGGAACAGCAGGAACAGGCCGCGCTTGAACAGGAACTCGGAAACCTGCCTCTTGCTGTGCGACTGGCCGTAAAGCCAGGCGGACAGACCGGTCAGGGCGACAAAGGTCGGCGCGCAGAAGGTTGAAAGGAAGCGGGTGAAGAAGAGGCCCGGATCCGTCGTGGCGGCGTCCACCGGATCAGTGACCTGAAGGTGCAGGAACCAGGTTTCGCGCACATGATCGACCAGCATGAACAGCATGACCAGCCCGCGCAGGGCATCGATGGCGATAAGCCTGGTGCGCGCCTTGGCTGCTTCAATCGGCGTGGCGGCGGCGCGAAGGCCGATAGGGGGCGTATAGCCCGCAATGCTGCTCATGATGGTGGTCCCTTCTCCTTTTGTCTTCACGCGCCTTCGGGCTGGAAGAGATTCTTGTAGAAACCGACCGTCTTCACGGTGACGGTCACGGGTGTGTCGCCCTTGTTGCGGAAATACCAGCCATGGGTGCCCGCGAAGGGCGCGGTGAAATCGCCCTGGGCTCCGGTCATCTCCAGTTCTTTCCAATAATCGGTGAACGCGCTCTCGGCGGCATCGACCTTCTCGCCATGCATTTCGGCCTTCACCGGACCGCCGGTTGATTGCCAGGTGAAGATGAAGCTATCGCCCTTCGCCATATGTGCCTTGACCTCGCGGCCGCTATGGGGCGCCAGCTCGATCGTCATCTCGTCCTGTCGCCAGGCTGTCGCCTTGGCGATGCTGTCCTTGGTCGGGATCGCGGTAGCAGCGGCGGCGGCGACCGGGCTGGGCGCCCCCGGCTCGGTGTTGGAGGCGGTCGGCGTCTCCTCGCCCGCCACCATGCCGGTCAGGCCCAGCGCCGTGCCCACACCGGTCGGGTCGATGCCATATTCGGCCGGTAGCACGAACAGTGTGACGATCGCCGCGGCGGCCAGCGCGGCGCCGCTGGTCGCCTTGGCGAGCGTCGCGGGCGAAGGGCTGATGCGGACGGGCAAGGCGGAAGCGGTGGTTGCAGTCATGTCAGGCCCCCTGTGTGAAATAGCCGGCCATCTGATAGCCGATCAGGACGAAACCCGCGGTCATCAGCGCCGCATTGGCGATGATGGCGCTGCGGTTGAAGGTGGAACTCATGCGCCACAGGTTCATGAGGAGAAGGATGATTGTCAGCGCCATGAACTGACCCAGTTCGACACCGATATTGAAGCTAATGAGATTGTATATCATCCCTTCTTTCGCCAACGTCAATTCCTGTAATTTGGTGGCGAGACCAAGGCCGTGGAAAAAGCCGAAGATCAGGACGGCCGCCTTGGGGTTGGGCGATAGGCCGAACCAAGTTCTGAAACCGTCCAGATTGTCGACCGCCTTATAGACCACCGACAGGCCGATGATTGCGTCGATCAGGAACGGGTTGGCGCGGATATCGAGCAACACGCCCAGCAACAGCGTCGTGCTGTGCCCGATCGCGAACAAGGTCACATAAGCGCCGACGTCCTTCATCCGGTAGAGGAAGAAGATCACACCCGCCAGGAACAGCAGATGGTCGTAGCCGGTGACCATATGTTTGGCCCCCAGATACATATAGGGGATGATGTTGATACCCGACGCGCCTTCGATGAAGGCTTTGTCATTCTCATCGACGCCATGTGCCAGGAGCGTCGAACTCAGACAGGCCAGGGCAAGCGCCAGGAGCGGCAGCGCGATCCGCCGCATGTCCCGGGAAAGAAACGAGGGGCGGATCGCGATGGCCATGTCGGCTCCTTATTTCGCCTGGAAGGTGGCGAAGCTCTTCGCTCCGCTCTTGTCGATCAGCATGACGATCAGCTTGGCGCCCTTGACCGGCTTAAACCCGGCCGCGACCAGCTTGTTGCCGCCCGCCGCCTTCAGCGCCGCCTCGGTTTTCTTGCCCGCCGCGCTTTGGGTCAGCTTGGCGGTGAAGCCGGCAGCGGCGATCGGTTCATCTTCCTCGCTCAGATAGATATCGACGCCCTTGGGGCCGCTCACCAGTTCTACCATCGTTTCGCCGGTCATCTGGACCATGCCGCCATGTTGCGGTTTCATGCTGCCATGGGCGTGCAGCATCGCAGGTGCCGCAATCAGCGTCAGGCCGATGAGGCCGATACGGAAAAAATCGATCTTCATGCACAATCTCCTTGTCTATGGGCCAGTCGTCGCTGGGCTGGCGTCATTCGGGCAGGTGCGGCAGCACGAAGGATAGCGAAGCGCGATATTCCTCATGATCGACCTTCTTGTCGTCGGTCTGCGCCACGAAGATCGCCATGAGCACATTGATGCCCTGGTTGCGTAGCGTGATGGTGGCGGTGCCATCGGCCGCGGTCTTCGCTGGCGCGGCTTCGTCCGGGTCGTTCACATAATCCTGCATCACCGTCGCGCCGGCAACCGGTTTGCCTTTGTAATAGACGCGCACCTTCATCGGCTCGCCCATCTTCTGCGGAATGTCCGCGCGCACCGGAACGACCTGAAGCACATGTCCTTCGAACAGCGGCACCGGCGTGGTCGGCACCTGACTCAGATGAACGGCATATTTGAAATTATGCTCGGCCAGTGTCGCATTGGGCACTTCGTCGCGGCCTTTATTGTGCCACTCGCCGTCGGGCGTCTTGCTCCAATAGCCATAGTCCATGACGGCGGCGACGGCGGCGAGCGGCTCGTCGCTGTCGACGACGGGTATCGCGCCGGCCTCGCGCAGCCGGGTCGCCACCGGCGCCCAGTCGCTGTCATAGCCGGTGACACTTTGGACGAGCGGCAGCCGCTTCACCGCGTCCAGATCGTCGGCGCCTACGCCGTAGATCAATGCCAATTGTCGCGCACGTTGCGCGAACCAGATGCCGTGGGCACCGGCGGGAACGGCCATGGCGGCTAGGGTGACGGTGCCGATGGCAATGGTGGCGAGGCGTTTGAAGGCCATTTGCTGCTCCTCGATGCGGGGGTGGTCCCTGATGATCGAGGCTATGGTGCGCGCACAAAGGAATGTTCCGAATATGTGAAACAGCCAGGTATAGAATATCAAAAATGAGTGGCGGGCGGAGCGTCGTGCTTCGCTAACTCGTCTGAGCCCGCAATGAAATGGCTGATAAGGCTATTGCGCCTGGGTCTATTCCGGTGACCCAGAAGCCGGGTGCTGATGCGCAGAGGTTTTCTGTGCTAGATCACCGTCCATGAGCAGGACGAACGGCAGGGGTGAGGAGGCGGAGGGCGCAGGTGCGCGTCGCCGCCAGATATTGGAAATCGCCGCACGATTATTTGCACGCAAGGGCTATCGCGGCACGTCGATGCGCGACATTGGCGAGGCGGCGGGTGTGCTGGGCGGTTCGCTCTACCATCATATCAAGTCAAAGGACGCGCTGTTCGTGGAACTGCACCACGCCGCGCTCGATGCGGCGGAAGAGCGGATCGCGGCGGCGGTGGCGTGCGAAAGCAGCCCGTGGAAGCGGCTTGAGGCGGCCTGCGCGTCCCTGCTTGATATTCAACTCGATCCCGATTCCCTGACGATGCCGATGATGAATGACTTTCGTGAAGTGCCCGACGCCGTGCGCGGCGCGCTGGTGGATCGGCGCGACCGGTTCGAAGCGCTGTTCCGGGATCTCGTCGCCGATCTGCCACTGCCACCGGAGATCGACCGTTCTATCTATCGCAACCTGCTGCTCTCACAACTTAATGCGGCTGCCGATTGGGTGCGTCCCGGCCGTCTCACTCCACGCGAGATCGCGGAACAGGTGACACGCATTTTTCGCCATTACGATGGTGACCAGTGACCCTTCTTGCGAGTGTAACAACTGTTTGGTATATGCGGTATTAGACCAGAGAGGCTCCAGACAATGCAAAATTATACCCCCCCGATTGACGACTACCGGTTCCTGCTGAACGAGGTTCTGGATTTCGACCGCGCGATGACGGATCTGGGCAAGGAGGTGGATGCCGATCTTGCTTTCGCAGTGCTGGAAGAAGCGGGCAAATTCTGCGCAGAACAGCTTCATCCGCTCAATCGGGAAGGCGACGAGCAAGGCAGCAAGCTGGTAGACGGCGCGGTCGTGACGCCAGCGGGATTCGCCGCTGCCTATCGCGAGTTTGCCGCTGCCGGTTGGCCCGCGCTGGCCGCCGATCCGGCCCACGGCGGACAGGGCCTGCCCTTCATCCTCCAGCTTTGGCTGGACGAGATGCTGTCCGCCACCAATCTTTCCTTCGGTCTTTTCCCCGGCCTGACCAGGGGCGCGACCGAGGCGATCGCCGCTCATGCCAGCGAGGAGTTGAAGGCCCGCTACCTGCCTGGGCTGGTCAGCGGGGAATGGACCGGCGCCATGGCGTTGACGGAAAGCGGAGCTGGGACCGACCTTGCCCTGCTCAAGACGAAAGCGGAACCGAAGGGCGACGGCAGCCATGCCATTACCGGGCAGAAAATATTCATCTCATCGGGTGACCATGACATGGCATCCAACATCATCCATCTGGTGCTGGCGCGCTTGCCCGATGCGCCGGCCGGAGTGAAGGGGATCAGCCTGTTCCTCGTCCCCAAATTTCTGCCGGATGGATCCCGCAACGTCCTGTCGGTCGGCGCCCTGGAAAAGAAGATGGGCATTCATGCCCAGCCGACCTGCGTCATGAACTATGATGGCGCCACGGGCTGGTTGGTAGGCGAGCCGCATCGCGGCCTGGCCGCGATGTTCACGATGATGAATGCCGAGCGACTGATGGTCGGCATCCAGGGGCTGGGCATCGCCGGTGCCGCCTATCAGCAGGCCGCTGCCTACGCGAAGGATCGTTTGCAGGGGCGCAGCGCTGACGGCGCGCGTAGTCCGGTGCCGATCATCGAGCATAGCGATGTGCGGCGGATGCTGCTCAAGGTCCGCGCCTTTGTGGAAGCGGGGCGCGCGCTGGCCGGCTGGACCGCGCTGCAACTCGATCGCGCGCACGGCCACGCCGACGCGGCCGAGCGGGCGAAGGCCGATGCGCTGGTTGCGCTGCTCACCCCCGTCGTCAAGGCGGCCTTTACGGATTTCGGTTTCGAAAGCGCGGTCGAGGCGCAGCAGGTCTTTGGCGGCCATGGCTATATTCGTGAATGGGGCATGGAGCAATTTGTCCGCGACGCCCGCATTGCTCAGATTTATGAAGGCACCAATGGCGTCCAGGCGATGGACCTGGTCGGGCGCAAGCTGCCGCTTGGCGGCGGCGCAGTGGTCGATGGCTTCTTCGATATGATCGCCAGCGACCTGCGTACAGCCTCTGGCCTGATCGTGGCCCAGCGTAGCAGCGAGGCGCTAGCCCTGTTGCGACAGGCAACCATAGAGCTGCGCGGCGCGAGCGTCGATGCAGCGGGCGCAGCGGCGGTCGATTATCTGCGCCTCTTCGCCTTGGTGTCGTTCGGGTGGATGTGGACTCGAATGGCCGCCGCCGCGATCGGGGACAATCCATTGCACCAGGCGAAGCGTCAGATGGCCGATTTTTTTGCGGTGAGGATGCTACCCCAAGCGCAGGGCCTTGCCGCGGCTGTCGCTGCAGGGGAAGCGTCATTGATGGCGCTGCCGATCGAAGCCTTCTGATTGATCTGCATGCCGAATGCGGTGGGTGGCGCACTTTCGCTGTTGGCTCCGGGGGGAGTGGCGCCCTCCGGGGTGGATAGGCAGGCGGCTGTTGGAACAGATGGTTTCAAGGCAGCAGTACGGCGTCTTCAGGCCATTGTCGTTTTTTTGAAATTTTTCAGTTGACCGACTCGGTTGGTCACCTTAGATGCCACTCC
>NZ_AYOY01000019.1 GCF_000508185.1 Sphingobium sp. C100
CGGCTGGCGCGCGCGAGCCGCGCCTTTCACGACAATGCCGCGCCCGGCACCGGCAGCGAAGCGGTCTATCGCGCCATGCTGGAAGCGATCGAGGCGCAGAGCGGCGTGCGGCTGCGCATCATGCCCGACATCATCGCCGGGGCCAGCGCGGGCGGGATCAACGGCATCTTCCTGGCGCAGGCGATCGAAACCGGCCAGTCGCTGGAGCCGCTGACCGACCTGTGGCTGGACAATGCCGATGTCGACCGGCTGCTCGACCCCGACGCCCGCCCCGCCCGCGCGCTGACCAAATTCTGGGCGACGCCACTGGTCTGGATGGCCGCCCGCCATCCCGGCGACGCCGTGGAGCGCACCGTCGCGCCGGGCACGCGCGAAGAAGTGCGGATGAAATTGTCCCGCTTCATCCGCTCCCGCTGGTTCGAACCGCCCTTTGGCGGCGAGATTTTCACGACCATGTTGCTCGACGCCTTCGACGCGATGGCCGCCGCCGAACGCGGACCGCCGCTGCTGCCCGAAGGCCATCCGCTCGACCTCTTCGTCACCGTCACCGATTTCGAAGGCCACCCCCAGAGCCTGAACCTCAACAGCCCGCCCCAGGTGATCGAGACCGAGCATCGCCTGTCGATCGGCTTTCGCGCGCGGGGCCGGGCCGGCCGCCGCTTCGCCGACCCGGCCGAACTGGTCTTCGCCGCGCGCGCCACCGCCAGCTTCCCCGGCGCCTTCCCCCCGTTCACGGTGCGCGAACTGGACCGGGTGCTCAAGCGCAAGCATCGCAACTGGCCGACGCGCGACGCCTTCCTGGCCCATGCCCTGCCGCGCCACGCCGCCCATGGGACGGCGGAGGACGCGGTGCTGATCGACGGGTCGGTGCTGGCCAACGCGCCCTTTGCCCAGGCGATCGGCGCGCTGCGCAATCGTCCCTCGCGACGGGAGGTCGACCGGCGCTTCGTCTATATCGATCCCAAGCCGGGGCACCGCTCCATCCGCCTCAACAAGGAAGGGCAGCAGGAGGACGCGCCGACCGGCGAGAATGCGCCCCTGCCCGGCTTTTTCCGCACCATTTTCGGCGCCCTGTCGGACATTCCGCGCGAACAGCCGATCCGCGACAATCTGGACCTGATCGACCGGCATTCGGCGCGGATCAGGCGGATGCGGCGGATTTTCGACGCCTTGCGGCCGGGCATAGAGGCCGAAGTGCAGGGCGCCATCGGCAAGATGCTGTTTCTCGACCGGCCGACGCCGGCGCGGCTGTCCGCCTGGCGCGCCAAGGCGCAGCAACGCGCGGCGAGTGCGGCGGGCTTTGCCTATCCGGCCTATGGTCATCTCAAATTGTCGGGCATCGTCGAATCGCTTTGCGCCCTGCTCTTCCGTTTGAGCGGGGAGGACAGCGCGATGATGCGCGAGGCCTATCGTCAGGCGATCTGGGCGGAAGTGCGCCAGTCCGGGGCGGACCAGCTCAGCGACAATGGCGGCTCCGGTTCCGCCCCGGTCGCCTTTTTCCGCGCCCATGACCTGTCCTTCCGCATTCGCCGGCTGCGCTTTCTGGCGCGGCGGCTGGCCGAAACGCTGGAGCTGGAGGCAGAGGCGGATGACCCGGCGGTGCTGGCCATGCACGACGCCCTCTATGGCGCGCTCGCCCTCTATGCCGAATGCGAGGAAAGCGATTTCCACGGGGACGATGTCGCCCGGTCGGCCAAAAATGTGCCCGGCGACGCTGCCGCGGCGCTGGAGGCGGTGGCGCGGGCGCGGGGCCTCAAGGCTCGCGACGAGGCGGCGGACCTGATGCTGGCGGAGGGCTTCGCCGCGCTGCCCAAGGCGGGACGCCGCACGATGCTGCTGGCCTATCTGGGCTTCCCGTTCACCGACATCGCCACCCTACCGTTGCTCCAGGGTGACACTCTGGATGAATATGATCCGGTGAAGGTCGACCGGATTTCCCCCGAAGATTGCGGCGCGATCCGCTCGGGCGGCGGACAGGCGACATTGAAAGGCATTGAATTCAACAACTTCGGCGCCTTCTTTAGTCGGGTCTATCGGGAAAATGACTATCTGTGGGGCCGGTTGCACGGCATCGAGCGGCTTCTGGATATCGTGAATTCAAGTGCACCCGCAGCAAGCCGTCTTTCGCCCGACACGCTGCGCGATTATAGGCGAGCCGCGTTTCTGGCGATCCTCGACGAGGAAGAGTCGCGCTTGCCGCATGTTGCGGATCTGATCGCCAGCTTGCGGGAGGAAATCGGGTGAGCAGGCGTCTGGTGCTGGTTCCGATGGTCATGACGCTGGCTTTGGCCGGCGGTTGCCGCGCGTCGGACGACGCCGCGCAGGTGGACAATGCCGCACCCACGCCGCAACTGGCCGCGACGGTCGCCCCCGACAATGCCGTGCCTGCCCCGCCGCCCCAGCCGCAGCCGCAGCCGCAGGCGAAGCCCGCAAAGGCCAATCCGGTCGTCACCGTCCGCGCCCAGCCAGCCCCCTATTTTCCGCTCGACCTGCCGCCGTCCGACGTGGCGGCGAACATCGCGCCGTTTCCGCGCGAAGTCACCGAATTCATGGTGACGCGCGACGGCTGCGATCATTTCCGGGGCGAAGAGCCTTATGATGCGGAACGCCGCGCCTATATCGAGGAAAATATCGTCGAACTATGCCAGGGCACCGACGCACGGCTGGCGATGCTGCGTCGGCGCTATGCGGGCGACCCGTCGGTGATCGCGGCGCTCAAAGGCTATGACAGCCGCATCGAGACGCCCCCCAGCTACTAGGCATAAAGCGCGCTAGTCCAATAACGCGTCGATCGCGCGGGCCAGCGCCACATCGCGCTGCGACAGGCCGCCGGCGTCATGCGTGGTGAGGACGATATCGACCCGGTTGTAGACGTTCGACCATTCGGGATGATGGTCGGCCTTTTCCGCCAAAATCGCGACCCGCGTCATGAAGCCGAAAGCGGCGTTGAAGTCGGCGAAGGTGAAGCGGCGCGACAGCCCGTCCGGCGTCGCCACCATGGTCCATTCGGGCAGGTCGGCCAGCGCCTGCGCCCGTTCCGCGTCGTTCAATCTGGCAATCATGTCCCTATCCTCATGCAGCGCTTTTCGCTTATGTGGCAGTCATGTCGCAGACCCGTCAACCGTCCCGCTTCGCCCCCACCCCCCAGGAGATCGAAACGCTCGCGCTCGAAGCGCTTGGTCGCCTGCCCGACCCGTTCCGCGAACATCTGGCCCATGTCGTGCTGTTCGTGGAGGAGTTTGCGGATGCCGATATATTGCGGGAGATGGAGATAGACGATCCCTTCGGGCTGACCGGCCTCTATAGCGGCCGCCCGGTCGGGCAGGAGGCGCAGACCGGCGACGCACCGCCGACCGTCCATCTGTTCCGCCGGCCGCTGCTCGACGAATGGGTGGAAACCGGCGTGCCGCTCGACGCGCTCATCACCCATGTCGTGGTGCATGAAATCGGCCATCATTTCGGCCTGTCCGACATCGACATGCATGTGCTGGAGGATATGGTCGCGTCATGAACGGCGCGGCCTTGCGCCTGACCGACGTCGCCTGCCTGCGCGGCGGGCGGATGTTGTTCCGGGGCGTCGATCTGAAACTGGAACCGGGCGGCGGCGCATTGCTGACCGGTCCCAATGGCGTGGGCAAGTCCAGCCTGCTGCGGGTCTGCGCCGGGCTGCTGCCCGCCTTTGCCGGGACGGTGGAGCGGTCGGGCGACATCGCCATGAGCGACGAGCGGCTGGCGCTGGATATGGAGGCGCCGCTGGCGAAGGCGCTGGATTTCTGGGCCAGGCTGGACCGGGCCGGACCGGACAGGTTGGCGGCGGCGCTGGCGGCGATGGCGCTGACGCCGCTGGCGCAGGTGCCGGTGCGGATGCTCTCGACCGGGCAGCGCAAGCGGGCGATGCTGGCGCGCGTGATCGCCAGCGGCGCGGGCATATGGCTGCTGGACGAGCCGGGCAACGGGCTGGACACGGCGTCGCTGGCGTTGCTGGGCCGCGCGGTCGCGGATCATCTGGCGGCGGGCGGGATCGTCGTCGCCGCTTCGCACCAGCCGCTGCCCATCGCCGCGCCGGTCACGCTGGCGCTGACCGACTATCGGCCCGATGCCGTGGACCAGGCGGCTTGAGGATGCTGGCGCTCTTGATCCGGCGCGACCTGCGTCAGGCCTGGGCGTCGGCCGGGCTGTGGCTGCCGGTCGCCTTCCTGCTGCTGGTCGCCAGCCTTTATCCCTTTGCGGTCGGGCCGGATGCGGCGCTGCTGGGGCGAACCGGCGGCGGAATCTTGTGGATCGCCGCGCTGCTCGCCAGCCTGTTGCCGGTCGACCGATTGGTCGCACCCGACGCGCAGGCGGGCATATTGGACCAGATCGCGCTGCGCGGCATCGGCGAGGAGATGGTGGTGACGGCGCGACTGGTCGCCCATTGGCTGGGCTTTGGCCCGCCGCTGATGCTCGCCACCCTGCCCGCCGCCGCGCTGCTGAAGCTGGACGGCGCGACCATCGTCAGGCTGGAGGTCGGGCTGTTGATCGGCACGCCGGCGCTGGCGGCGCTGGGGCTGCTGGTGGCGACGCTGACCGCCGGGCTGCGGTCGAGCGGCGCGCTGGCCGGACTGTTGGCGCTTCCGCTGGCGGTGCCGCTGCTCATCTTCGGCGCGGGAACCTTGGGCGACGGCAGCGGCGCGGCGCTCAAATTCCTGGGCGCGGCCTCGCTGCTGCTGGTGGCGATCACCCCCTTTGCGGGCGGCGCCGCGATCCGCGCGGGCCGGGAATAGACGCGGCGGGACGGCGCTCCCGCTCCGTTCACCTTCGGCTCGACATTGCCCTGTGGTTCGACCAAAGGCGACCTTATGTTCGGCATCATCGCATCCATCCTGTTCGTCCTGATCTGGTCCACCGGCTTCATCGTCGCACGGGCGGTGGTGCCGCATGGCGCGCCGGAACTGGTGCTTGCGGTTCGGCTGGCGATCACGACATTGCTGCTGGCGGGCGCGGCGCGCTATGCGGGGCAGCGATGGCCCAGGGGCCGGCGGCTGACGTTGCACCTGGCCGCCGGGGCCATGCTGCACGGCCTGTATCTGACCGTCAGCTGGTGGGCGGTCAGCCGGGGTATGCCCGCCGGGATCATGGCGCTGCTGGGCGCGACCCAGCCGCTGATGGTGGCGGTGGCCAGCGTCGCGCTGCTGGGCGACCGGCTGCCGGGCCGGGCCTGGAGCGGCCTTGCCATCGCGATCGCCGGCGTCGTTTGCGTGCTGCTGCCCGCGATCGAGCGCAGCGGCGCGGGCGCAGTGCCGGTCGTCCCCGTGCTGGCGGGCATTTTCGCGATCATCGCCATGACCGGCGGCACGCTGATCCAGCGCGGCCAGATTGCCGGCGACCCCATATTGATGTCGGGCGCGGTGCAGAATCTGGGCGGCGCGCTGGTCGCGATGGCGGCGACGCTGGTCGTGGGGGAATGGCGCTGGGACAATGACCCGCTGCTGTGGATCGGCCTGGGCTGGTCCGTGCTGGGGCTTTCGGCGGCGGGCCTCAGCCTGCTGGTTTGGCTGGTGCGGCACCAGGGGCCGACGCGCATGTCGATGCTGTTGCTGCTGGTGCCGCCCATCGCCGCGATAGAGGCATGGGCGCTGTTCGACGAGACGCTGGGTCCGGTGCAACTGGTCGGCTTCGCGCTGGCGCTGGGCGGCGTGCTGCTGGGGCGCTCGCAGGGCAGGAAGGCGGCCAGGGAACTGGTCGAGCCGGCCTGACCCGTCACATAAATGTCATTACCTGCAACATCCTCGTCATGATCGCGCGCTATGGGGCGGCATGAGCAAGCGCCCGCCGTCCCTTCCCACCCAGGCCGCCGACATGCGGATGCAGATGGCGCTCCGCCAGATTGATTTCGGCGCGGCGTCCGCCGCTACCCCGCGCCCGGCCGCGTCCCCGGCCCCGCCCCCGCCCAAGCCCAAGCCGCAGAACGACGCGGACCGGCTGGCGCTCAAGCGGCGCGACTGGCTGGCCGACGTGCAGGAGGCGCAGCGCGCCCTGTCGCCCTATGCGTCGGGCCTGCTGACCGCGGAAAATCTGTCGGGCGAAGATTTTCTCCACGGCTTCTACGCGCCGGGCCGCCCCGTGCTCATCAAGGGCGCCATGGCCGGCTGGCCCGCGCTGGAGCGCTGGACGCCCGACTATCTCGCCGACCGGATCGGCGACGCCATGATCGAATATCAGGGCGGCCGGTCCAGCGCCGCCGACTATGAACTGAAAAAGGACAAGCACCGCAAGCGCGCGCCCTTCCGCCAGTTTATCGACCTGGTCCGCTCGGGCGGCAACGACGCCTATCTGACCGCGTCGAACAGCGCGACCAACGCGCCCGCGCTTGCCCCGCTGAACACGGACCTGGGCCATATCGACGCCTATCTGCACAGCCCGCAGGGCATGTTGTGGATCGGCGGCGCGGGGGCGTTCACCCCGCTGCATTTCGACCTCACCAACAATCTGCTGGCGCAGGTGACCGGCACGAAACGCGTCATCCTGATCCCGCCGTCGCAGACCAGCCGCCTTGCCCACCGCAACCATGTGTTCAGCGACGTGCGCGACGTGACCGACGAAGCGCGGCTGAAACTGCATCCCCAGGCGCGCGACCTGCTGCGCTACGAGGTGATGCTGACGCCGGGCGACCTGCTGTTCATCCCGATCGGCTGGTGGCATCAGGTGCGGTCGGAAAGCTTTTCCACCATGCTCACCTATACCGGCTTCCACTGGCCCAATGCGGGCCATCAAAGCTATCCGGCGGGCTGATCAGCCTTCCCGCAGCCGTTCATGGTGGCGGATCACTTCGTCGATGATGAAGCGCAGGAATTTCTCGGTGAAGTCGGGGTCCAGCCGGGCGTCGAGCGCAAGCTGGCGCAGGCGGCCGATCTGCCGCTCCTCGCGGCCGGGGTCGGCGGGCGGCAGGTCGTGCGTCGCCTTATACTCGCCCACCGCCTGCGTCACCTTGAACCGTTCGGCGAGCATGAACACCAGCGCCGCGTCGATATTGTCGATGCTTTCGCGGTAGCGGTTCAATGTCTCGTCCACTTAAGGCTCCTTCCGGTTGATCGCCGCGCTTTTTGCCGCATCGGACGCTCCGTGCAAGCTATTCCCGCTTGCCTTTGGCGTTTTGCACCGCCACATGAGCGCTGTCATGACAGCACCCGCCCCCGGCAACGTCCACCCGATCGGCCGCGCGAAACCTGCGCCGTCGCTTGCGCCCATCATGAACCTGGTCGCCGATGGCATGAACCAGGTCAACAGCGTCATTCTGGACCGGATGCAATCGCGCATCCCGCTGATCCCGGAACTGGCCGGCCATCTGATCGCCGGCGGCGGCAAGCGGCTGCGGCCGATGCTCACCCTCGCCTGCGCCGATCTGGTCGGTTACGCGGGCAGCCGCCACTATAAACTGGCCGCCGCGGTCGAATTCATCCACACCGCCACGCTGCTGCACGACGATGTCGTCGACGGGTCGGGGATGCGCCGGGGCCGCAAGACCGCCAACATCATCTGGGGCAACAGCGCCAGCGTGCTGGTCGGCGATTTCCTCTTCTCCCGCTCCTTCGAACTGATGGTCGAGGCGGAGTCGCTCAAAGTGCTCAAGATCCTGTCGGGCGCATCCGCCGTGATCGCGGAGGGTGAAGTCAACCAGCTCACCGCCCAGCGCAAGATCGACACCAGCGAAGAACAATATCTCGACATCATCGGGGCCAAGACCGCCGCCCTGTTCGCCGCCGCCTGCCGCATTTCCGCCGTGGTCGCCGACCGCGACGAACAGGAGGAGCAGGCGCTCGATGTCTATGGCCGCAATCTCGGCATCGCCTTCCAGTTGATCGACGACGCGATCGACTATGAATCGGACGAAGCGACCATGGGCAAGGATGCGGGCGACGATTTCCGCGATGGCAAGGTGACCCTGCCGGTGATCCTGGCCTATGCGCGCGGGTCGGAAGACGATCGCGCCTTCTGGAAGGCCGCCATCGCCGGGCACCGGATCAGCAACGAAGACCTCGCCCACGCCACGCAATTGCTGCGCGGGACGGGCGCCATCGCCGACACGCTGGCGCGCGCGCGCCATTATGGCCAGCGGGCGATCGACGCGCTGGGCATGTTCGATGCCGGCAAGGCGAAAGCGGCCCTTACCGAAGCGGTCGAATTTGCGATAGCGCGCGCCTATTGAGGAGCCAGGCTCGCCTGTTCGTCCTGCCATCCGTTCGGACCGAGCCGGCAGATAGCCCAGCTTTCTGCACCGCCAAGGCGGCTTCGCGACGAGCGGCTATCTTCGCAAGGCCCGTCATTTCATGATCCTTTCTCCCGAAACCCTGGCCTTTCTGGTCGCCGCCGCCCTGATGGCGGGGTGCATCGACGCGATGGCGGGCGGTGGAGGCCTCATCACCCTGCCCGCGCTGATGGCGGCCGGCATACCGCCGGTGCAGGCGGTCGCGACCAACAAGCTGCAAAGCTGCTTTGGCACCTTTGGCGCCTGCGTCGCCTATGCGCGGCGCGGCCATATGGACCTTGCGACCTACAAGGGGCCAATCATCGCCGCCTTCATCGGGTCGGTCGGCGGGGCATGGCTGTTGCAGCGGGTCGATCCGTCGATCCTGGCCGGTCTCATGCCCGCGCTGCTCGTCGCCATGGCGGCCTATTTCACCTTCTCGCCCAAGCTGGGCGACGCCGACCGCCATGCGCGCGTCGGCATGGCCGGCCTGTCGGGCCTGATCGGCGTGATCGGCTTTTACGACGGGTTTTTCGGGCCGGGCGCCGGCGCCTTCTACACCACCATCTTCCTGGCGCTGGGCGGCCTGTCGATCCTGCGCGCCACGGCTCAAACGAAGGCGGCCAATTTCGCGAGCAATGTCGCGGGGCTGCTCACCATGCTGGCGGGCGGCCATGTCATCTGGGTCGCGGGCATCGCCATGGCGGCGGGCAGCATCATCGGCGGACAGCTGGGATCGCATCTGGCGATGCGCTTCGGGTCGCGCCTCATCAAGCCGCTGCTGATCATCATGTCGCTCGCGCTGACCACCAAGATGCTGCTGGACCCGGACAATCCGATCCACCTCTATCTGTTCGGCCAGGGCTGAGCGCGCTCAGCCCACCCCATCAATCCGTCTGCAACATGGTCGCCACGCGCCGGCGCAGTTCGCCCACGGCGAAGGGCTTGGTCAGCACCTCCATCCCGGGTTCGATATGGCCGTGGTTCAGCACCGCATTTTCGGCATAGCCCGTCACGAACAATATTTTCAGGTCCGGGCGCAGCGCGCGCGCGGCGTCCGCCACCTGCCGCCCGTTCAGCCCGCCGGGCAAGCCGACATCGGTGACGAGCAGGTCGATGCGCGTCTTGGACTCCAATATGCGCACGCCCGCAGGGCCGTCCCCCGCTTCCAGGCACCGATAGCCAATGTCGCCGAGCGCATCGCCGACCAGCATCCGCACCGATGGCTCATCGTCGATGATGAGAACGGTCGCCCCGGCATCGGCCTCCACCGTCAATTCGCCGGGGAGGATCACCTCTTCCTCGCATTCACCGCGATGGCGGGGCAGGTAGATGCATACCATCGTGCCATGGCCGACTTCGGAATAGATGCGGACATGACCATTGCTCTGCCGCGCAAAGCCATACACCATCGACAGGCCCAGCCCCGTCCCCTGCCCGATCGGCTTGGTGGTGAAAAAGGGGTCGAACACCCGGTCGAGGATCGCCTTGTCGATGCCCGCACCCGTATCGCTGGTGCAGATGGTGACATATTGGCCGGGCGTCAGGTCATGGTCGCGCGCGGCGCGTTCGTCCAGCCAGCGGTTGGCGGTCTCAATGGTGATCTTGCCGCCATGCGGCATCGCGTCGCGCGCGTTGATGCACAGGTTCAGGATGGCGTTTTCCAACTGGTTGACGTCCACCATTGCCGGCCATAGGCCGCCGGCGGCGATCGTCTGCACCTCAATCTGCGGCCCGACCGTGCGGCGGACCAGTTCCGACACGTCGCCCAACATCCGGTTGATGACGATGGACTTGGGCGACAGCGTCTGACGCCGGGAAAAGGCGAGCAGCCGGTGGGTCAGCGCGGCGGCGCGGCGGGTGGCGCCTTGCCCGGCGGCCAGATATTTTTCGATGTCGCCCGTGCGTCCCTGCGCCAGCCTTACGCCGATCATCTCGAACGCGCCGGATATGCCGGCCAGCAGATTGTTGAAATCATGGGCAAGGCCGCCGGTCAACTGGCCCACCGCTTCCATCTTCTGTGCCTGGCGCAGCGCGTTTTCCGCTTCTTCGCGCTCGGCCAGCGCCTCGGCGATGCGGGTTTCCAGCGTCTCGTTCAACAGGCGCTGGGCGCGTTCCGCCTCGATCCGGTCGGTAATGTCCTTGAACAGCACCGCGACCTGCCGGTTTTCGAACGGACCGACCCGGAAACTATGCACCTCCAGATGGTGGCCGGTCGCCACCAACTCGCGCTGGAACCGGATCGGCTGACCACTGTGCAGCACGCCGCCATAGAGTTCGACCCAACCGTCCGCCTCGTCCGGCACCATCTCGCGCAGCTTCTGGCCCACGACGTTGGGAATGCCGGCATGGCGCTCATAGGCGGCATTCGCCTCGATATGGACATAGTCGCTCAGGGGGCCATGCGGACCATCGAAAAACTCGATGATGCAGAAACCTTCGTCCATCGTTTCGAACAGGGCGCGATAGCGTTCTGCGTCCCCCGCCAGGCTGGCCATCGTCTCTTTCACCCCGTCATGACGGCACCGTCGCCGCATCTTTTCCAACATGGATTAACGCTTCGTGCGGGCCTAACGTATCGGTTCGCAACTATTTCCTTGGCCGACCGATTTTTCCGCGCCTTGCGATTTGGCAAAATCGGGGCGAGAGGACGTCCATGACCGCGCTTCCCATCCATGCCGTGCTGCCCGACCTGCTCGCCGCCCTGCGCGCGGGCAGCAACGCCGTGCTGGTGGCGCCGCCCGGCGCGGGCAAGACGACGGCGGTGGCGCCCGCGCTGCTGGATGAACCATGGTGCGGGGGCCAGGTGCTGCTGCTGTCCCCGCGCCGGCTGGCGGCGCGCGCGGCGGCCGAACGCATCGCCGAAATGATGGGCGAACAGCCGGGCGGCACGGTCGGCTATGCGACGCGGATGGACAGCAAATCGTCCGCCCGGACCCGGCTGCTGGTGCTGACCGAAGGTATTTTCGTGCGCCGCATTCAGGACGACCCGGAATTGGCGGGCGTGTCGGCGGTGCTGTTCGACGAAGTGCATGAGCGCAGCCTGGACAGCGATTTCGGCCTGGCGCTGGCGCTGGATGCGCAGGGCGCGCTGCGGCCGGACCTGCGCATCGTGCCGATGTCGGCGACGCTGGATGGCGCGCGCTTCGCCGCATTACTGGACGACGCACCGGTGATTGAAAGCGAGGGGCGCATCCAGCCGCTGGAACTGCGCCATGTCGGACGCATGGCGGAAAAGCGGATCGAGGATGAGATGGCGGCCGCGATCCGCCGGGCATTGGCGGAGGAGGCGGAAGGCGACCTGCTCGCCTTCCTGCCCGGCGTGCGGGAGATTGAGCGCACGGCGGAGCGGATCGAGGGGCTGGGCGCGCAGGTGCATATGCTGCACGGGTCGCTCGACCCCGGCGCGCAGCGGGCGGCGATCCGCCCGGCTCGCGACGGCGGCCGCAAGGTGATATTGGCCACCTCCATCGCCGAAACCAGCCTGACCATCGATGGCGTGCGGATCGTCGTGGACAGCGGGCTGGCGCGACGGCCGCGCTACGACCGGTCGGCGGGGGTGACGCGGCTCGTCACCGAACGCGCCAGCCAGGCGTCGGCGACCCAGCGCGCCGGCCGCGCGGCGCGGCAGCGGCCC
>NZ_AYOY01000020.1 GCF_000508185.1 Sphingobium sp. C100
AGGCGGGCGAAGGCGCCGCCGACGCGGATCAGGTCGCCGATCGGGGCCGAAGCGCTGATGATGCCGTCGGCCTGATCATAGCTGCCATAGGTGCCCTTGAGCTTCAGCGAAAATTCCTGCGGCAGCATCTTCGTCACATATTTGACCGCGCCGCCGATCGTGTTGCGGCCGTAAAGCGTCCCCTGCGGCCCGCGCAGCACCTCGATCCGCTCGACATCGTAAATGTCGAGCAGGGCGCCCTGCGGCCGGTTGAGATAGACATCGTCCAGATAGATGCCGACGCCCTGTTCAAAGCCCGATACCGGGTCTTGCTGACCCACGCCGCGAATGAAGGCGGTCAGCGTCGAATTGGTGCCGCGCGACGCTTCCAGCGTGGTGTTGGGGGTGACATTGGCCAGATCGCTGATGTCGATCGCACCGGCGCGCTCCAGCGCCGCGCCGGAAAAGGCGCTGACCGCGATCGGCACGCTGACCAACGTTTCCTCACGCCGACGGGCGGTGACGACGATCGCCGCACTGTCGTCATCGGCGGCGGCCTGCGGCGCGGCGGCCTGCGCGACGACGGGCATGGCGACCATGCCGCTCCAGGCGGCGGACGCGAGGGCAAGGGTGCGGATGGTCTGACGGGCCTTCATGGGATTCCTCTCCTGAAAACGGGGCGCCCGGTCTGCCGGATCGCTTCCTCGTCCGACTCGATAATGAAAGTTGAACCATCTTTCAACTTCAAATAGGGAGGAGGCTGTCGCCGCCATGGGATTGCGGTAAAAAGAACACAGGTAGAGGAGTGGACATGGACGACGCCGGCGCCGCGAAGGACGACAAGACGCCGCGCACCGCGCGAGGCGAGCGCACCCGCCGCGCCCTGTTGTCAGCGGCGGCGCAAGAGTTTGGCGAAAAAGGATTTCACGACGGATCGATCAGCGGCATCACGCGCCGCGCCGGGTGCGCGCTGGGCAGTTTCTACACCTATTTCGACACCAAGGACGATATTTTCCGCGCGCTGGTGAACGACATGTCAGGGCAGGTGCGCGACTATGTATCGCCCCGAATCGCGCAGGCCCGCGACGGCATCGACGCGGAGCGGATCGGCCTGCTGAGTTTCCTGGAGTTCGCGCGCGACCATAAGGAGCTTTATCGCATCATCGACGAATCCGAATTTGTCGATCAGGCCGCCTATCGCGCCCATTATGAAAATACCGCCAGCCGCATGGCCGCGCGCCTGGCCAGGGCGGCGGCGCACGGGGACGTGCGCGCGGACGTGGAGGAGGTCCATGCCTGGGCGATCATGGGCATGAACGTGTTCCTGGGCCTGCGCTATGGCGTGTGGGACGACAGCCGTCCGGCCGAGGAAATCGCCGCCATCGCCAATGCGCTGATCGAGAAGGGGATCGGCGCACGGCGAGACTGAACGGAAGGCGCCTTATTTCCCCTCCAGCCGCTGGCTGAAATAGACCATCTGCATCGCTTGCAACCGGGCGCCCTGTTCGATGTCGGCGTCGCCCGAATGGCCGCCGGCGGTGTCTTCGTAGAAGAAATAGGGGATGCCATATTCCTTCAGCCGCGCGGCGAATTTGCGGGCATGTTGCGGCCCGACGCGGTCATCCTTGGTCGTGGTCCAGATATAGGGCGCGGGATAATCCACCCCCTTGCGGATATTGGCATAGGGCGAGATGGTTTCGAGAAACGCCTTTTCCGCCGGCACCGACACGCTGCCATATTCATCGACCCAGGATGCGCCGGCCGCAATCTGTTCATAGCGGATCATGTCGAGCAGCGGCACCTGGATGACCACGCCGTTCCACAGGTCGGGATGCTGGTTGAATTCGACCCCCATCAACAGGCCGCCATTGGAGCCGCCATAGATGCCGAATTTTTCCGGGCTGGACAGCTTGCGCGCGAAGATGTCCTGCGCCACCGCGGCGAAATCATCATAGATGATCTGGCGTTTGGTCTTGAGGCCCGCCTCGTGCCAGGCCGGGCCGAATTCGCCGCCGCCGCGAATATTGGCGAGGACGAAGCTGTTGCCCCGTTCCAGCCACAGCTTGCCGGTGATCGCGGCATAGCTGGGCGTCATCGGAATTTCGAAGCCGCCATAGGCGGTCATGATCGTGGGCGTGCTGCCGTCCTTCTTCATGTCCTTGCGGTGGACGATGAAATAGGGGATTTTCGTGCCGTCGGTCGATGTCGCCTCAAATTGTTCGACCGCCAGCCCGGTCGCGTCGAACCGCGCCGGCATCGCCTTTACCTGGCGCGGCGTGGGGTCGGCCGCGTCCATCGCCCACAAGGTCGTCGGCGCGAGGAAACCGGCCACCGCCAGATAGGCCTTGTCGCTCTTCTCGGTGGCGCTGGCGATCGAGATGGTGGCGTTGTCGGGCAGGCTGACCGGCTTGCTCGCCCAGCCGTCCGCTGCAGCATTGCTCTTGGGTGTCAGCACCATCACCCGGCCGCGCACATTGTCGTTGATGGCGAGGATCACATGACCCTTGGTCGCCGCCACGCCGTCGATCGACTGGCGCGCATTGGGCGCGAACAGGATGTGCGGTTTCAGCGTCTCACCCGATTGCAGCGCCTGCAACGGCACGGCGGCGAGTGAGCCGGTCGGCACGGTGACGCCGCCGCTTTCCCACGCCTCGCTGGTCTGGATCAGCACCTGGCCATCGACCATGCCCTGGAGGTTGCTTTTCGCCGGCAGCGGCAGCTTCTTCAAGCCCTGCGCGGTGACAAGATAGGTTTCATTGCCGAAGAAGGTGACGCCGCGATAGAGGAAGGCGGCGCGGTTGCCCGATCCGTCGGAGAGGATCTGCGGGAAGGTGCCGACCTGATCGCTCGCTTCGCCGCGATAGATTTCCTGCGCGGCCGCCAGCGGCTCGCCGCGCTTCAGCGTCTTGACCACGAAGGGATAGCCCGACTTGGTCATCGTGCCCTCCCCCCAGTCGCGGGCGAGCAGGATCGTGTCGGCGTCGAGCCAGCCCTCATTCTGCTTGCTGGTGGGAATGTCGAACCCGCCCTTCACGAACGCGCCCGTTTCCAGGTCGAATTCGCGCAAGCTGACGGCGTCCTCGCCGCCGTCGGACAGGTTGACGAGCGCCAGCTTTTCGTCGGGGTCCAGAATGGACGCGCCCTTCCACACCCATTTCCTGCCTTCCGCCTTTGACAGCGCGTCGAGATCCAGCACCGTCGTCCATGTCGGCGCATCGGTCGCGTAGTCGGCTTCGCTGGTATAGCGCCAGATGCCCTGCGGATGATCGGCGTCGCGCCAGAAATTATAGATGCGGCCATGAATCAGCATCGGCATCGCGATCCGGTCCTTGGCCGATGCGATGGCGAGGGCGTCGCGATAATAGCCGGCATAGCGGGGATCGTTCTGGAACGCGGCGACGGTCGCTTCATTCTCCGCCTCCACCCACTGCATCGCGCGCGGGCCGGTCCAGTCTTCCAGCCAGATATAGGGATCGTCGGTTGGGTTGGGGGCGGGCGGCGCGCCGGCGCCGGTCAGCAGGGCAGCGGAAACCAAGCTCAATATCCTTTTCTTCATCGCAGTTCATTCCCCCTCATCATCAGCCGCCCCTTCTTGTAGCGCCGTCGCAGCAGCGCGCCAGCCACCAGCAGCGGCAGCGCGGCCAGGCAGGCGATCAGGCCCAGCCAGACCGGCGACCAGCCGAGCAGGCTGTGGATGCCCAGCGCCGAAGGCATGATCAGCAGCAGCGCACCGATCGTCAGCAGCCACAGCCCCCAACGGCGGGGTCGCACCGCGACCATGCGCATGTCGTGCCGGAACGCCTTGCGCCCCGCTTTAGTGGACAGGTCGGGGATCGACGAGTCGGGCTGCGGGTCCGCGATCACGCCGCCTGCGCCTGTCGCGCGGCATAATCGGCGCGGGCCTGCAACACCGCCGGATAGCTGGCTTCGATCCACTGGAACATCGGCCCCACCGCATGGCCGAGCGATACGCCGAGCGGCGTCAGCCGATATTCGACATGGGGCGGCACGGTCGCGAAATCATGCCGCGCCACCAGCCCATTGGCCTCCAGCGCGCGCAGCGTCTGGGTCAGCATCTTCTGGCTGATGCCGCCGACCCGCCGCCTGATCTCCCCATTGCGGTGCAATCCCTGGCCGATCACCAGCATGATGAGCAGGCTCCACCGATCCCCGATCAGGTCGAGCAGATCGCGCGACGGGCAATCCGCCTCGCACGGATCGACCCCATCCACCCAGTCCGGCATCTCCATTTGACAGTTACTCCAAGGTGCGTACTTAACTTTCAGTACCTATGCGCTCATCTTCCGGCCTGCAAGCCCAACGGGCCAGGAAAGGACAAGTTCATGAGCAAGGTTGCAATCGTCTATCATTCGGGTTTCGGCCATACCGACCGCCTGGCGCGCGATGTGGCGCAGGGCGTCGCGGATGCGGGCGGCCTGCCCGACCTGCTGCGGATCGAGCCGCAGCAAAGCGATTTCGGGGAATTTTTCGACCGGATCGCCGATGCCGACGCCATCATCTTCGGATCGCCCACCTATATGGGCACGGTGTCCGCGCCGATGAAAGCGTTCATGGACGCCAGCGCCCGACCCTATTTCGTCAAGGCGTGGAAGGACAAGCTGGGCGCGGCCTTCACCGTGTCCGGCTCGCCGTCGGGCGACAAGCTCAACACGCTGACCAGCCTGGCCATTTTTGCCGCGCAACATGGGATGCTCTGGATCGGCACCGGGCAGGCGCCGGGCAATAATGACGATCATTCCGCGGCGACCGATGCGGAAAACCGCCTTGGCAGCTTCATCGGCGCGATGGCGCAGGCCGCCAATGAGTCGCCCGACGTCACCCCCGGCAGCGGCGACCGCGCCTCCGCCCGCGCGCTGGGCGGCCGGGTAGCGGTGGCGGCGGCGCGCTGGCGCCGGGGTGAGAGCGAGGCCTTGCGCGCACCGGCCCTGATCGGCTAACAGTGCCTATCCCCGGGGGACCGTCCACAGACGGTTGAGAGGCGGCTGACGTGGCCGCGACCCGCTGAACCTGATCCGGTTGACACCGGCGGAGGGAGGGAGCGCCTGTCCAACCCGCAGTCCGCGCCCGCTTTCCGCCCTTTTTTGGAGGAGCGACGGCCATGGACACGATTTCCGTCCTCACCCTGCGCCTGTCCGAGGCGATGGGCCTTTACATGATCCTGACCGGCATCGGCGCCCTTGCCAGCCCGGCGCGCTGGCGCGCGGTGATGGACGATCTCGACCGCCTGCCCGGCCTCGTCATGACGCTGGGCTTTTCCGTCTTCGTCGTCGGCGTCGCCATCGTCGTCCTCCACAGCATCTGGACCGATCCGCTGGCCATCATCGTCAGCCTGATCGGCTATGTCGCGCTGATCAAGGGCGCGCTGCTGCTCGCCGTGCCGGGGCCGCTGCTTCGGGTCGGCCACTGGTCGATGGGCTTCATTCGCGCCTGGGCGGTGGTCGCGCTCGTCCTGGGCATCCTCCTTTTCCTCGCCGGCCTTACCGGCCGCGCCACTATGTCCGTTTGAAAGGTTACACGCATGGCCGATGTTCCAGCCCGCACCGAAATGCCCCAAGCCGAAAGCTCGCCCGACCGGCAGGCCGAGATGACCGTCACCACTGGCCCCATCCGGGGATCGCGCAAGATCCATGTCGGCCCGCTGAACGTCGCGATGCGCGAAATCACGCTGGAGCCGGGCTGCGGCGAAGCGCCGGTCCGTGTCTATGACACGTCCGGCCCCTATACCGACCCGGATGCGCGGATCGACATCATGGCCGGCCTGCCCGCCCTGCGCCGCGACTGGATCATCGGCCGCGGCGACGTGGAGGAGTATGACGCCCGCGCAATCAAGCCGGAGGATAATGGCCTCAAAGGCCCCGACCGCAGCGGCGGCGTCGCCCGCTTCCCCGATGCGGGCAAGCGCCCGCTGCGCGCCAGGCCGGGCATGAATGTCAGCCAGATGCATTATGCCCGGCGCGGCATCATCACCCCGGAAATGGAATATGTCGCCGAGCGCGAGAATCTGGGCCGTGCGCGCCTGGCCAACTATGTCCGCGACGGCGAAAGCTTTGGCGCGTCGATCCCCGATTATGTGACGCCCGAATTTGTCCGCGACGAAGTCGCGCGCGGCCGCGCCATCATCCCCAATAATATCAACCACCCGGAATCGGAGCCGATGGCGATCGGCCGCAATTTCCTGGTCAAGATCAACGCCAATATCGGCAACAGCGCGGTCGCGTCCGACGTGGCGGCCGAAGTCGACAAGCTGGTCTGGTCGATCCGCTGGGGCGCGGACACGGTGATGGACCTCAGCACCGGCCGCAATATCCACGATACGCGCGAATGGATTCTCCGCAATTCGCCCGTCCCGATCGGCACCGTTCCCATTTATCAGGCGCTCGAAAAGGTCGGCGGCGTGGCCGAAGAGCTGACCTGGGACATTTTCCGCGACACGCTGATCGAACAGGCCGAGCAAGGCGTCGATTATTTCACCATCCATGCCGGCGTGCGCCTCGCCTATATCCCGATGGCGGCCAAGCGCGTCACCGGCATCGTTTCGCGCGGCGGTTCGATCATGGCGAAATGGTGCCTCGCCCATCACAAGGAATCGTTCCTCTACGACCATTTCGACGACATCACGGAGATCATGAAGGCATATGACATCGCCTATTCGCTGGGCGACGGCCTGCGCCCCGGCTCCATCGCCGACGCCAATGACGAAGCGCAATTCTCCGAACTCTACACGCTGGGCGAACTGACCCACCGCGCCTGGAAGCAGGATGTGCAGGTGATGATCGAAGGGCCGGGTCATGTGCCCATGCACAAGATCAAGGAGAATATGGAAAAGCAGTTGCAGGTGTGCGGCGAAGCCCCCTTCTACACATTGGGGCCGCTCACCACCGACATCGCGCCGGGCTATGACCATATCACCAGCGGCATCGGCGCCGCCCAGATCGGCTGGTATGGCACGGCGATGCTCTGCTACGTCACGCCCAAGGAGCATCTGGGCCTGCCCGACCGCGACGATGTGAAGGTGGGTGTCGTCACCTACAAGCTGGCCGCCCACGCCGCCGACCTTGCCAAGGGACACCCTGCCGCGCAGGTTCGCGACGATGCGCTTTCCCGCGCCCGCTTCGAATTTCGCTGGCGCGACCAGTTCAACCTGTCGCTCGATCCCGATACGGCCGAACAATATCACGACCAGACGCTGCCGGCAGAAGGCGCGAAGACCGCGCATTTCTGCTCCATGTGCGGCCCCAAATTCTGTTCGATGAAGATCAGTCAGGAAGTGCGGGATTTCGCGGCGAAGAAGAACCAGCCGGCCGACGGCTTTGTCGAAGCGGGCCTGAGCGGCGCGGAAACCGCGGCGGCCAGCAAGGCGGCCGCGCTCAAGGGCATGGAAGAGATGAGCAAATTGTTCAAGGAAACCGGCAGCGAGTTGTATATGGGCGCCGGCGGGCGGGAGCATGATTGATCGTCATGCCCTGGACATGCATTGCTGAAGACTGACAAATGGGTCGGCGTCATCAAGGGAAACATTGCTGATGCCGGCCATCTTCCGCCTCGACGGCTATCGCTTCTATTTCTACAGCCACGAACCCGATGAGCCGCCGCATGTCCATATCGACAAGGGCGGGGCGTCCATCAAGGTCTGGCTGGACCCGGTCGCAATGGCCGGGAACACCGGCTTTCTTGCCGACGCCAGCCCCGCCGATCCCGCCGTGTGCGAAGTGGACGGAGGGGATATGGCATCTATTGGACCGAGATAGACGAAAATTTGAGCACCGAGGGGCTGCTCCGGGGCGCACCCGCACCTCAGCAGCCGGGATCGCGTGGCGCTTTTTAAATTCAGAAAGAGAGCGGCGAGCGCTTCTGAACAGTTGAAAAAGGGCCGTTGGCTCTGTGGCCGCTGTGATCAAGCTTAGAATGCGGTTGAGCCGCGATTACATCGTCGCATACAGATTCACCGATCCAAACGCAGGGAGCAGCCATGGCGACCATCGATCCCGTCCCGGAAATCCTTTATCACGGCACCCGCGCCGATCTGCGCGTGGGCGAGTTGATCGCGCCGGGCTACACCTCCAACTATGGCGCGGGCAAGGCGGCGTCCTGGGTCTATCTTACCGGCACGCTCGACGCGGCGATCTGGGGATGCGAGCTGGCGGCGGGTGCGGGGCGGGAGCGCATCTATATCGTCGCGCCGACCGGGCCGGTCTTTGACGATCCCAACCTGACCGATCAGAAATTCGCCGGCAACCCGACCAAAAGCTATCGCAGCCGCGATCCGTTGCGCGTCGTGGGCGAAGTGGCGCAATGGGAGGGGCATCCGCCCGAGCGGCTCAAGGACATGCAGGAGCATCTCGCCCGGCTGAAGGAACAGGGCGTCGAAGCGATCGACTGACGCCGCGCCCCTTCCCGCCGGTCAATCCTCCAGCAGCACCACGCCGCGCCGTTTCTTCCACACCAGCGGCACGCCGATCCGCTGGCCCCAGCTGCCGTCCCATTCGGTCGGCAGGCCATGGTCCTCCAGCTGGGCGACGATGCGGTGGCCGATGGCGATGGCGGCGGCCTCTCCCTGATCGGCGGCGCCATAGTTGAGATAGAGGCCGTTGCCCTCGATCGCGGATTCCGTGTCCTGCATATGGAAAAAGGCATAGCCCTGCGCGGGCAGTCCTTCGGCCTGCGCCGCTTCGATCTCGTCCCAGATTTCCGACGCGCCGCAATTGCTGCAACAGGTGAAATTCTGCCGCGCGATGATGCCTTCCGCCTCCAGCGCGGCAAAGGCCAGCTCCAGCCGGTCGCAATCGGTCATGTGGGTCCAGCCTTCTTCGGCGGCGCGATGCTCGGCCAGCGCCGTGCGCAGCGCGGCCGACGCTTCCCGGCGCAAAGTCGGACGGGGCAGTTCCTCTTCGAACAGGTCATGCGCATTGGTCAGGATGGCGTCTTCATCGAAAAAGCCGCCCAGCACGTCGCGCCGCATCTGTTCGCGCAGCGCCGCTATCGGGTCATAGGGTGGCATTTCCGGTGGTGTTGCGGGCCGTTGCGGCTCCGACATCGCTGCTTTGGTCCCGAAAATCCGATTCCATAAAGCCCCGAACATGCGCCCGTCCTGCCTCCTGCTTCGCGTTGCACAGACCCAACATGCCCCGGCGCGCACAAAAGTTAAAGGGGGCATGTCGCATAAGACGTCAACATCGCCGATTGCGCCAGACAGGCGGGCGAGGCGCATCACCATTGGACTGGCAGGCCAAAGTGCCTAAATAGCGTCCAATGCCTCCCGATACGCCCAATAATGCGCCGCTTCCGCCCGTGTGGGCGACATTCAGGCGCTTCCTGCCCTATCTCTGGCCCGCCGACGCGCCCGCGCTGCGTCGCCGCGTCGTCATCGCCATGCTGTGCGTCGCCATGGCCAAGGCGGTGACGCTGGTCATGCCCTTTGCCTATAAAGGCGCGATCGACCGGATGGCGCCGGGGCTGGAGCCGGCTGCCGGGCTGGCGATCGCTTTGGTGGTCGCCTATGCGGGCGCGCGCTTTGCCGGCGTGCTGTTCGACAATCTGCGCAACGCGATCTTCGAGCGCGTCGGGCAGGAGGCGGGGCGGCGGCTGTCGGACGATGTCTTCGTCCATCTCCATCGCCTGTCGCTGCGCTTCCATCTCGACCGGCGCACCGGGGCCGTCACCCGGATCGTGGAGCGCGGGACCAAGAGCATCGACACGATGCTCTATTTCCTGCTGTTCAACATCGCGCCCACGCTGGTCGAGTTGGTCGCGGTGTGCGTCATCTTCCTGGTGAAGTTCGGCGTCGGCCTGGTCGGCGCGACCCTGGCGATGGTGGCGCTCTATATCTGGTTCACGCGGACCGTCACCGAATGGCGCAACCAGTTGCGCCGCGACATGGTGGACATGGACACCAGCGCCGTGGCCCATGCGGTCGACAGCCTGCTGAACTTCGAAACGGTCAAATATTTCGGCGCCGAGGACCGCGAGGCCAAACGCTATGGCAACGCCATGCGCCGCTACGCCCAGGCCGCGGTCAAGAGCGAAAACAGCCTCGCCTGGCTGAATATCGGCCAGTCGCTGATCACCAACCTGATGATGGCGGGCGCCATGGCCTATACGGTCTGGGGCTGGAGCACCGGTCAGTTCACCACCGGCGATGTGGTGCTGGTGAACACCCTGCTGTCGCAGCTATTTCGTCCGCTCGACCTGCTCGGCATGGTCTATCGCACCATTCGCCAAGGCCTGATCGACATGGAGGCGATGTACAAGCTGATCGATACCCAGGCGGAGGTCGCCGACGCGCCCGACGCCCCGGCGCTCAAGGTCGCGGGCGGGAAGGTCCGCTTCGATCATGTGCGGTTCGGCTATGATGCGGAGCGCGAAATCCTGCATGGCGTCAGCTTCACCGTGCCGGCCGGCCGGACGCTGGCGATCGTCGGTCCCTCTGGCGCGGGCAAGTCCACCATCGCGCGCATCCTCTTTCGCTTCTACGACATCCAGTCGGGCGTGGTGACGATCGACGGGCAGGATATCGCCGGGGTCACGCAGGCATCGCTGCGCGCGGCGATCGGCATCGTGCCGCAGGACATGGTCCTGTTCAACGACACGATCGGCTATAATATCGCCTATGGCCGCGAGGGCGCGACCCAGGCGGAGATCGAGGCCGCGGCCAGGGCGGCGTCGATCCATGATTTCATCCTGAGCCTGCCGCAAGGTTATGACACCCGCGTCGGCGAGCGCGGGCTGAAATTGTCGGGCGGCGAAAAACAGCGCGTCGCCATCGCCCGCACGCTGCTGAAAGACCCGCCGGTGCTGGTGCTGGACGAGGCGACCAGCGCGCTCGACAGCCGCACGGAGACGGAGATCCAGACGGTCCTGCGCGACATCAGCCGGAAACGCACGACGCTGGTCGTCGCCCACCGCCTGTCCACCGTGGTCGAGGCGGACGAGATCATCGTGCTGGACCAAGGCCGCATCGTCGAGCGCGGCCGCCATGCGGATCTGGTCCGGGCCGACGGCCTTTACGCCACCATGTGGGCGCGCCAGGCGGCCGAGCGCGACATCGCACCGGCCGAACCGGGGATCGAGGATGTGTTCGAGGTGGCGAAGCCTGAATTTTAGAATGTGCCGCGTAAAATCAGACGCAGGCAGCATGTTTAAGTCATTTGTTTTAGCATCGTTTATGCGGAAAAGCAGTTCCCACTTTTCCGCACAATGCTTCAGGGCTCGCCCAGGCTCTGCTGCATCCGCCGTTCGGCGAACCATTGTTCCAGCGCCTTGGCGGTGCAGCCGGTAAAGCCGTTGCTGCCGTTCACCGAACAGCTGCCCGGCAGGGTCGAACGCTGCACCTGCTCCATCGTCGCGACCTGGCTGCCCCAGCCGGGGCCGCCCGACGGGGCGGGCTTTTCGCGCAGCTTCTTGGGGATGCGGTAACGCTCCGCCTCAGGCCGCCGGGCGCAGACGACGATCTCGTCGCCCTTGCTTTGCGGGCAGGGATCATCGCCATAGACGAGCAGATTGATGATCCGCTCCGGTGGCGGCTCCGGCTGCGCTGCGACGGGCGCGGGGAGCATGGCGACCAGCATCAGGCCGATCAGGGGAATAGCGCCATGGCGCGGCATAGGGTTTCGTCCTTCTTCCCCTGTGGGTGATCCGGGGTTGCCCATGCCCCGGCCTATATATGGTCAGGACGGCGCGCAGCCGCCAAAACCGTTACTTTTGCGGCGGCGTGGCGGCGTCC
>NZ_AYOY01000021.1 GCF_000508185.1 Sphingobium sp. C100
GAGCGCCAGCCCCGCCGTGCTGGCCGAAGTGCCCGGCTATCTGGGCAGCGCCTATGACATGCTGGAGGGCGACGCGGCGGCGCAGGCGCGGGTCGCGGCCTATGCCTCGGCCAAGCTCGGCCCGGTGCTGAACCGGATCGGCTATGACGCCAAGGCCGGGGAAGGGCCGCAGGTGCCGGTGCTGCGATCGGCGCTGGTCTCGACCTTGGGCGACATGGGCGACCGGGCGGTGGTGGGCGAAGCCAATCGCCGCTTCGCCGCGCTGGAGAGCGATCCGGCCGCGCTCGACGGGCCGCTGCGCACCGTCTGGCTTGCGATCATCGCCAAAAATGCCGACCAGGCGACCTGGGACAAGCTGCGCGCGATGGCGAAGGGCGCCAAGACCGATCTGGAAAAAAGCACGCTCTACGCGCTGCTCGGCGGCGCGAAGGATCAGGCGCTTGGCCGGCAGGGGCTTGACCTGGCGCTGACCGACGAGCCGGGCAAGACCACCAGCGCGGCGATCATCGGCGCGGTCGGCCGCGAACATCCGATGCTGGCGGTCGATTATGTGCTGGCCCATCGCGCGCAATATGAAGCGCTGATCGACGTGTCGGCGCGCAGCCAGGCGCTCGCCCGGCTGGGCGGCGGATCGGCCGATCCGGCGATGGCGACCAAGCTCGACGCCTATGCGACCCAGTATCTGACGCCGGAATCGCGCAAGGTGACCGACCGTGCGATCGCCGCGATCAAGACGCGGGTCGAAACCCGCCAGCGGCTGAAAGCCCCGCTCGCCGCCTGGTTCGCGGCGAAAAAATAAGGACGAGAAGGGGCGGCTCGAACGGCCGCCCCTTTGCCTTTGGATGGGGCTGGCCCTTTGGATGGTGCCGGGCGAACCAGCCGGCGGGATGACCCGCTTGGGTGGGAAGCGGAACCGCCGCGAAACCGACCAAGACCCGTCATTCCCGCGCAAGCGGGAATCCATTTAGCCCCACATGACTGCGTCGCGGAGATTGGCCCGCTTGGCTGCGGCTGCCCTTCAGGTCGCGGGAATGACGTAAAGGGTGGGTGGCGGACTGGCGGCTTTTCCTGATCCTTGGTCGTCACCCCAGCGGAAGCTGGGGTCTCAGTGGGTCTGGCGCGTCATTGCCTGAGATCCCGGCTTCCGCTGGGATGACGGACTATGCTCGCCTCCCGCCACCACCTTTCGTCATGCGCAACCGACGCGTCGCCGTTGCCTAACTGGCGCGTCACCGACGCAATCGGCCATCGGTCGCCACCGGCGCGACACAGCGGGGATATTTCCAAATCCGCAACGGGCCGTCTCCCGGCTGCCGGCATGGCTCGCGCCACCCGGCGCGGCCCCGCTTCACTCCTGCAACGACACGCCCGGACTGCGCGGGTCGGCGGCGCCCACCCAATGGCCGTCCGCCGTCCGCTCGGCGGCATTGGCCTTCAGGCCCAGCGGACTGAGCGTCACATGATGGCCCAGCTTCTCGAGCGGCGCCTGCATCGCCTCCAGCGATGTCCCCTGCTCCAGCACCAGCCCGTCCTTGTTATAATAGATCAGCCCATGGGCGATCGACTCCTGCGCCGACAGGCCCCAGTCGAAATGGGCGATCAGCGCTTTGGCCACCTGCATGATGATGGTGCGGCCGCCCGCCGCGCCGACGGTGAAGATCGGCGTGCCCTTCGCATCATAGACGATGGTCGGCGACATGGAGGAGAGCGGGCGCTTGCCCGGCTCCACCCGGTTGGCGACCGGCGCGCCGTTCTTTTCCGGCACGAAGCTGAAATCGGTCAGCTCATTGTTCAGGATCACGCCATTGGCGACCAACTGGCTGCCGAAGAAGCTTTCGATGGTGGAGGTCCAACTGGCGACATCGCCATCCCGGTCCACCGCGACGAAGTGACTGGTGCCGACTTCCGGTTGCGGCCCGGCGGCGGTGCGCGGCTGGGCGCCGGGCGGCGTACCGGGTTCATAGCGGCGCAGCGAGCGGTCCAGCCGGATCATGGCGGAGCGCTGCTTGAGATAAGCGGGGTCGATCATCCCGCTGATCGGCACCGACACGAAATCGGGGTCGCCCAGCCAGGTGTCGCGATCGGCATAGGCCAGCTGCATCGCTTCGCCGATGACATGCCAGGATCGCGGATCATCCTTGCCCCACCGGCCCAGCGGAAAACGCTCGACCATGCCGAGTATCTCCAGCACGGTGATGCCGCCGGCCGATGCCGGCCCCATGCCGCACACGGTATAGACCCGATATTTGCCGCAGACGGGCTTGCGCGCCTTCGCTTGATAGCCCGCCAGGTCCGTCATGGTCATGGGCACGGGATTTTTCGGCGCGTCGGTCACGGCCTGGGCGATCATCCGGGCATTGTCGCCGGTGTAGAAGGCGTCCGGCCCCTCCGCCGCGATTGTCTTGTAAAGCGCGGCGAGCGGCGGGTTCTTGAGGATGGTGCCGACCGGCGGCGGCGCGCCATCGACCCAGAAATACTGCTGGATCTCGGGGAAATCCTTCCAGATGTCCTTCAGCCGGTCGAGCGCCGTCGCGGTGCGCTCGCCCAGTTCATAGCCATCCTCCGCCAGCGTGATGGCCGGCTGGAACAGGTCCGCCCAGGGCAGCTTGCCCCATTTTTGGTGCGCGTCCCAGGCGAGGCGCAGATTGCCCGGCACGCCGACGGAATAACCGCCCGGCCAGGCCTGGACGAAGGGCAGGGGCTTGCCGTCCGGCCCCAGGAAACGGTCCGGCCGGGCCGCCGCCGGCGCGGTTTCGCGCCCGTCGATCGAATCCAGCACGCCGGTCGCCCCGTCATGATGGATCAGGAAACCGCCGCCGCCGATGCCGCTATTATGCGGCTCCACCACGCCGAGCGTCAGCATCATGGCGATCGCCGCGTCGGTGGCGCTGCCGCCCTGGCGCAATATCTCCTGCCCCGCCTGCGCGGCGCGCGGGTCGGCGGCGGATACGGTGGCGTTGAGCGCGACCGGCTCGCGCGCCATCAGGGGGGCGGGCGCGGTGGTGGCGAGGAGGGCGAAGGGGGCCAGCAGGCCGATCAGGCGGGACGTCATGGCTGGCACCCTATCGCGAAGACCGCGCATCGCAACCCCAAGGATAGCCCCGGGTTATGCCGGGCGCATGGATCAGGCGTCGACGCCCACCAGGTCGGCGACGGTTCGCACCCCGTCGCGCGCCATCAGCGCTTTCAGGCCTGCATTGATCCGCCGCGCCAGATACGGCCCTTCATAGACCAGCGCGCTATAAAGCTGCACCAGCGATGCGCCGGCGCGGATGCGGGCATAGGCCTGATCGGCATTGGCGATGCCGCCCACGCCGATCAGCGGCAGGCGCGCGCCCACCAGGCGGCGGAAATCCTTCAGCCGGGCCAGCGACAGGTCGGTCAGCGGCGCGCCGGACAGGCCGCCGGCCTCGTTCCCATGGGGGGATCGCAGCGCGGGACGCGACAGGGTGGTGTTGGACACGATCAGCGCATCGACGCCATGGTCGATGCAGGCGGCGGCGATATCCTCCATGTCGGCGGGCGCCAGATCGGGCGCGACCTTCAGGAAAATCGGGGTCCGGTCCGCCCCCCGCGCGGCCATCACCGCGCCCAGCAACTGGTCCAGCGCGGCGCGATCCTGCAACGCGCGCAGCCCCGGCGTGTTGGGTGAGGAGATGTTGACCGTCAGATAATCGGCCAGCGGCGCCATGCATGTGACGCCCGTGACATAATCGGCAACCCCGCGCCCTGCCGCGGTCGCCTCCTTGTTCGCGCCGATATTGATGCCGATCACCGGCCCCTGGCCGACCGGCCGCCGGTAGCGGGCGATCCGGTCGGCCGCCGCGCCCTGACCGCCATTGTTGAAGCCGAAACGGTTGATGACCGCCTTGTCCTCGACCAGCCGGAACAGGCGCGGCTGCGGATTGCCCGGCTGGGCGAGCGGGGTCAGCGTCCCCAGCTCGGCAAAGCCGAAGCCCAGGCCATGCATCTTGTGCGCGACCCGTCCGTCCTTGTCATAGCCCGCCGCCAGTCCCACCGGATTGGGGAAGCATATGCCCGCCACGGTGGTCGCCAGCATCGGATCGGCCGTGATCGGTGCGGGCACGGGCATCAGCCTCAGCGCGGCGATGGACAGATTATGGGCGCGTTCGGCGTCGAGCGCGAACAGCAGGGGACGGATCAGGCGGTAGGACATGGTCGGCGCTATGCCAGCGGCGCGCGGGCGCGTCGAGTCACTGTGGCTGAAGCGCCACAACGTCCTTCCGCTATCATTTTATGACAGGAAACGTCATCAATGAGACCGTTTCGGACGGAAAAATGTCCGATCCGTCCAATAAACTTTCCCTGATTCGGGCGTAAAGCCCCCTTGCGACCCGAAGGCTCGAAGGCCATTGGCCGATGAGACCTTTTCCTGACCCGGCGGTGCAAACCGCCGGGTCATTTTTTTGGCCGTCCCCTTGCCACTATAAAAAATACCCTATTTTCCGTCATGTCGCTTGCGTCCGGCCCTGATTGGCGCATATTCCGGGCTGGGGTGAAAATATGGGGTCGCATCAGATCGCGATACCGGGGAGCACGGTTGCTCTGCCGGACGAAAGGGGACCGCTCTCCTATACGGTCGCGGCAGCGCAGGGGCCGGTGCGACTGCGTTATTTTGCGCCGCCCGAAAATCTGCGCGCCTATTTCGGTTCGCTCTATCTCTTCAGCGTCTCGGCCGATCATTATGCCGACGCAACCCGCGCCGACGTGCCGCAACTGCGTTTCATGCTGGCGGGACAGGGCGACTATCATTTCCACGACGGCACCATCATGCCGACGCCGCAAACATGCCTGCTTGGCCCCACAATGGGCGCGACGCGCTTCGCGCTGGATGGCCCCGTGCGGGTGCTCGGCATATCCCTGCTGCCGGCCGGATGGGTTTCGCTTCACGGCGAGGATGCGAGCCGGCTCGCCGACCGCCTGTGCGATCTGGGCGGGGAGCGGGGCGGCGCCTATATCGATCTGCTCGACCGGCTGCGCGCGATGGAGGACAATGACGCCGAGGAGATGGCCGACCTGACCTGGACGCTGCTCGGCCGCCTGGTCCAACCGTTGCGCAAGGCGAACTGGGACTTGCTGGCGGCTGTCGATGCCTGGCTGATGGACGAAGGTTCGCCGCGGATCGAGGTGCTGGCGGAAACCACCGGCCTGTCCCAGCGCCAGCTTGCCCGCCTCACCAACAAATATTATGGCGCACCGCCCAAGCTGTTGGCGCGCAAATATCGCGCGCTGCGCTGTTCGGCGCGGATCGCCCTCGACGGCGAAAGCTGGCAGCAGCTGTGTGAGGAGGGGGGCTTTTACGATCAGTCGCACTTCATCCGGGAAATCAAGCATTTCATCGGCCTGACCCCGCATCAGCTCCAGACCGAACCGTCGGCGGTGGCGCAACTGACCCTGCTGCGCCGTTCGCTGGGGACCGATGTCGCCGTCCTCAACCGCCTGTCCTGATTTTAGCCTTGATTCTCGCGGCGGCGGGGACCACATGCGCAATCGGACGGATATGGTCCGATTTGAGAATGGTTCGCAATGAGGCTGTCGAGTTTCGCAGATTATGCCGTGGTGCTGATGAGCGCCGCCGCGCGCCATTGCGGCGCGGGGGCGGGGCGCGACCCCGCGACTCACAAGCATCTGCGCATGAACGCAACCACGCTCAGCGCCGAAACCGGCATCCCGCTGCCGACCGCGCAGAAGCTGGTGAGCCGCCTGTCCGCGGCCGGACTGCTCGAATCGAGTCGGGGCACCGGCGGCGGCGTGCGCCTCGCCCGCCCACCCGCCACGATCACGCTGGCGGATGTGGTGGAGGCGGTCGAAGGGCCGATCGCCATGACCGCCTGCGCGGAAATGGGCGCCCATGACTGTAATCTTGAAAGCGATTGCCGCATCCGCCCGCACATGAACCTGGCCAATGACGCGATCCGCGCCGCGCTCGCCGGCGTGACGATCGCCAGCCTGACCCGGGACATTCCCCCACCATTCGCACCCAGCGAAGTCGAGAAACAAGTCGCGCTATGACCGAAGAAATCACCACAGTCCGCAACCAGGAAGCGCTGGAGGCCGCGCAGCGCGCCTCTACCTACGCGCATGGCTGGTCCTCGGCGATCGAGCAGGATTTTGCGCCCAAGGGGCTGAACGAGGATACGGTCCGCTTCATTTCCGCCAAGAAGGGCGAGCCGCAATGGCTGCTCGACTGGCGCCTGAAGGCCTTTCGCCTGTGGCAGACGATGGAAGCGCCGGACTGGGCCAAGCTCAACGTCCCGCCGATCGACTATCAGGACGCCTATTATTATGCCGAGCCGAAGAAGAAGGCGGAGCTGGACAGCCTGGACCAGGTCGACCCGGAAATCCTGGCCACTTACCAGAAGCTGGGCATCCCCATCGCCGAGCAGGAAGTGCTCGCCGGCGTGAAGAGCAGCCGCCGCGTCGCCGTCGATGCGGTGTTCGACAGCGTCTCGGTCGCCACCACCTTCCGCAAGGAACTGGAGGAAGCGGGCGTCATCTTCCGCTCGATCAGCGAGGCGGTGAAGGAATATCCCGACCTGGTGAAAAAGTGGCTGGGCAAGGTCGTGCCGATGCACGACAATTATTTCGCGACATTGAACTGCGCGGTCTTTTCCGACGGCACCTTCGTCTACATTCCCAAGGGCGTGCGCTGCCCGATGGAACTCAGCACCTATTTCCGCATCAATGCGGAGAATACGGGGCAGTTCGAGCGCACCCTGATCGTCGCGGACGAAGGCAGCTATGTCTCCTATCTGGAAGGCTGCACCGCGCCGATGCGCGACGAAAATCAGCTCCACGCCGCCGTCGTGGAACTGGTCGCGCTGGACGATGCCGAGATCAAATATTCCACCGTCCAGAACTGGTATCCGGGCGACGAGAACGGCAAGGGCGGCATCTATAATTTCGTGACCAAGCGGGCGCTGTGCCAGGGCCGCAACTCGAAGGTCAGCTGGACGCAGGTGGAGACCGGCAGCGCGATCACCTGGAAATATCCGTCCTGCGTGCTGAATGGTGAAAATAGCGTTGGCGAATTCTATTCGGTCGCGCTGACCAACAATATGCAGCAGGCCGATACCGGCACCAAGATGATCCACAATGGCAAGGGGTCGCGATCGACCATCATTTCCAAGGGCATCAGTGCGGGCCGCAGCAACAACACCTATCGCGGGCTGGTGCGCGTGGCGCCGGGCGCGGAGGGCGTGCGCAACTTCACCCAGTGCGACAGCCTGCTGCTCGGCAGCACATGCGGCGCGCATACCGTCCCCTATATCGAGGTGCGCAACCCCAGCGCGCAGATCGAACATGAAGCGACCACCAGCAAGATCAGCGACGATCAGCTTTTCTACGCCATGCAGCGCGGCCTGGACACGGAAAGCGCGGTCAGCCTGATCGTCAACGGCTTCGCGAAGGAGGTGCTTCAGCAACTCCCGATGGAATTCGCGGTCGAAGCGCAGAAGCTGCTGGGCATTTCTCTTGAAGGATCGGTGGGCTGACGCCGCCGCAGACAGACCAAGGACAAGAATTTTGAGCGACGAAGACGATATTCAGGATGCCCTCGCCGATTTTTCGGAGGATGTCAGCAACGGCCAGTCATGGACCGCCGCGATCCGCATTCTGACCGAGGATTATGAGCTGGAAGAGGGCGAGCTGGAGCCGCGCGCGCGCAAGGATTTTGGCGATCTCGACGCCTATCAGGCGGAATGCCGCGCCGCGCTGGAAAAGGGCGATGCGGTTTTCACCGAGAAGCTGCGCACCGACAAGGCGTTTCACAAGGCGAAGGCGCCCAACCTCGCGCGCATGGGGCCGGTGACCGAATTCGTGACCGCACTGCTGGAAAAGGGTTCGCCCGAACCGGGGGCCGACTGGTGGCCCTATATGCCGATCAAGCGCCATATCGACACGCTGTTCCCCGCGCCGGGCGACGTGCGCGACATGGCCTTCTGGACCGCGCGGACGTTGCAGCGCGCGCACAAGGACTGATATATGCTGACCATCGACAATCTTTCGAACGACATTGACGGCAAGGCGATCCTGAAGGGCCTGTCGCTTTCCATCAACGCGGGCGAAATCCATGCGATCATGGGACCGAATGGCGCGGGCAAGTCGACGCTGGCCTATACGCTGGGCGGCCGTCCCGGCTATGAAGTGACCGGCGGCGGCGCGACGTTCGAAGGGCAGGATCTGTTCGAGCTGGAGCCGCATGAACGCGCCGCCGCCGGGCTGTTCCTGGGTTTCCAATATCCGGTCGAAATCCCCGGCGTCTCCAACCTCCAATTCCTGCGTGAAAGCCTCAACAGCCAGAAGCGCGCGCGTGGCGAGAAGGAACTGAACGGCGGCGAATTCATCCGCCTCGCCAGGGACAAGGCGGCGCTGCTCGGCCTCGACATGGACATGCTCAAGCGTCCGGTGAATGTCGGCTTTTCGGGCGGCGAGAAGAAGCGCGCCGAAATGGTGCAGATGGGCATTCTCGACCCCAAGCTGGCGATCCTCGACGAAACCGACAGCGGCCTCGACATCGACGCATTGAAAGTCGTGGGCGCGGGCATCAACGCGATCATGCGCAAGCCTGACAAGGCGGTGTTGCTCATCACCCATTATCAGCGGCTGCTCGACTATGTGAAGCCGGACTATGTCCATGTGCTGGCCGGCGGCCGCATCGTGAAGTCGGGCGGCCCCGAACTTGCGCTGGAACTGGAACGCGAAGGCTATGCCGAGGTGTTGGCCGCGTGACCACGCTCGCTCTGCCCACGCGCCGCGAAGAAGCCTGGCGCTATAGCGACCTCGACGCCGTCGCCACGATCTGGCCGACGCCCGCGCCGGCCCGCATCGACGTGGCGGAAGGCGAGCGCGCGCATCATCACCTGATGCAGGATGCGGCCGATGGCGCGGCGACGGTGCATGACTATGTCATCGACATCGCCGACGGCGCGCGCTGCGACTTTCATCTGCTCAACATCGGCGGCAAGCTGGGCCGCGTGACCTTTGCCGTGACGCTGGGCAAGGGATCGCATTTCGAACTGAGCGGCGCGATCATCGGCGGCGGCGACCAGGTGCTGGAGATCATCACCTCCGTCACCCATGCGCAGCCCGACGCGACCAGCGGCCAGACGATCCGGTCGATCCTGGGCGGCCATGCCACCGGCAGCTATCTCGGCTCCATCAACGTCGCGCGCGATGCGCAGCGCACCGACGCCTTCCAGTCGGTGAAAGCGATGCTGCTGGACCGCACCGCCACCGCGAACGCCAAGCCGGAACTGGAAATCTACGCCGACGACGTCAAATGCGCCCATGGCGCGACCGTGGGCGAGCTGGACCGTCAGGCGCTCTATTATATGGCGTCGCGCGGCATGGACCCGACGACGGCGAAGACCCTGCTGCTGAAAGCGTTCGTCGCCGGTGTGTTCGACGATCTGACCGACGAAGCCTTGAAGGGCCGTTTCGAAACCGCAGCGCTCGCCAAGCTGGAGGCGTTGGTATGACCGATCTGGCACAGGGATTGCGCTTGCGCGATGACTTCCCCGGCCTTTTGACCGGAAGTGGGGGCGACTGGCATTATCTCGACAGCGCCGCGACCGCGCAGAAACCCAATGCGGTGATCGACGCCATCGCCCGCGCCTATGGCCCGGATTATGCGACCGTCCATCGCGGCGTCTATGAACGCTCGGCGAACATGACGCTCGCCTATGAAGCGGCGCGGCGCAAGGTCGCGGGCTTCATCGGCGCCGCCTCGGACAGCGAAATCGTCTATGTGCGCGGCGCGACCGAGGGCATCAACCTGGTCGCGCACTGCTGGGCTGGCACGCAGCTCGGGGCGGGCGACCGCATCCTGTTGTCCACCCTCGAACATCATAGCAATATCGTCCCGTGGCAGATCGTCGCTGAGAAAGTGGGCGCGCACATCGACGTCGTGCCCTTGACCGCCGATGGCAGGATCGACCTCGACGCCATGGCCGCGATGATTACGCCCGCGCACAAGATGGTGGCGCTGGCCCATGTGTCGAACGTGCTGGGCAGCCTGCTCGATTGTCGCCGCGCCGCCGACATCGCCCATGGCGTCGGCGCGAAGATACTGATCGACGGATGCCAGGCGGTGCCGCGCATCGCCGTCGATGTTCAGGCGCTGGACTGCGATTTCTACGTCTTTTCCGCGCACAAACTCTATGGCCCGACCGGCATCGGCGTGCTGTGGGCGCGCGGGCAATTGCTCGACGCCATGCCTCCCTATCAGGGCGGCGGGTCGATGATCGACAAGGTGACGTTCGAAAAGACGACCTATGCCCCCGCGCCCACCCGGTTTGAGGCGGGGACGCCGCATATCGCCGGCGTCGTCGGCCTGTCGGCGGCGATCGACTATGTGCAGGCGATCGGGCTGGACGCCATCCACGCGCATGAATGCGCGCTGGTCGGCAAGGCGCGGGCCGCGCTGGAAGGCCTCAACAGCATCCGTGTCTTCGGGCCGCAGGATTCGGCCGGAATCCTCTCTTTCGAGGTAGAGGGGGTTCATCCGCACGATGTCGGCACCATATTGGATGAAACGGGCGTGGCGATCCGGGCCGGCCATCATTGCGCCCAGCCGCTGATGCGCCATCTGGGCGTCGAGGCGACCGCGCGGGCGAGCTTTAGCCTTTACAGCGATGACAGCGATGTGGACGCGCTGGTCAACGGACTGGAACGAGTGAGGAAGATCTTCGGATGAGTGAAGAACGCAAGATCATGGTCGAGGAAGTCGAGGCGGTGGCAACCCCGCCCAAGGCGCGCGTGGAAGAGGCGGCGGACGCTGCCCCGCGCCAGCGCGACTATCTCGACGGATTTCTGGCGCAAAAGCCGGCGCAGGCGCCTGCGGGCGAGCCGGGCGGCGATCTCTACGAAGCCGTCATCGATGCGCTCAAGGAAATTTACGACCCGGAAATTCCGGTCAATATCTATGATCTCGGCCTCATCTACGGCGTCGATGTGACCGAAGGCCATGTCGCCGTCACCATGACGCTCACCACCCCGCATTGCCCGGTCGCCGAATCGATGCCGGGCGAGGTGGAGATGCGCGTCGGCGCAGTGCCCGGCGTCGGCGACGCGGACGTCAATCTCGTCTGGGATCCGCCATGGGACCCGCAGAAGATGTCGGACGAGGCCAAGCTCGAACTGGGAATGCTCTGATGACCGTTGAAACCCGAACCCGTGCCCGCCCCGCCGCCGTCATCCTGACGCCGGCCGCCGAGCAGCGCATCACCGACCTGATGGCGCAAGCGCCCCAGGACGCGATCGGCGTCAGGCTGTCGACGCCGCGCCGGGGCTGTTCGGGTCTCGCCTATTCGGTGGACTATGTGAGCGAAGAAACCAAATTCGACGAAAAGATCGAAACGCCCGGCGGCGCCTTCTACATCGACGGCGCCTCTGTGCTCTACCTGGTGGGATCAACGATGGACTGGGTGGAGGATGATTTCACCGCCGGCTTCGTCTTCAACAACCCCAATGCCAAGGGCAGTTGCGGCTGCGGCGAAAGCTTCACGGTCTAGGCTGGATTTCCGTTCGGCTCGCGCCTGTCGAGTATTGCGCGCCGGCTTTCAGGACAGATGGGGTGATTGGGGA
>NZ_AYOY01000022.1 GCF_000508185.1 Sphingobium sp. C100
AACAGCGCGCGCCAGGCGGTCAGCGCCTCGGGGTCCAGCCCCGTCAGCGCGCGATAGCGCCGCACATACCAGCCGCTCGCCATATCGCGGATCGCGCCTTCGGCCGCCCCGACCGGCGCGCCCGCGCGTCCCGGCCCGAACCGCATCACCATCTCCGTCCGCACCAGGTCGGTGGCGATCGTTCCGCGCGCCGCGCGCGACCAGTCGATCACCGCCACGCCCTGCGCCGTGACGATCAGATTGCCGGGGTGCAGGTCGCCATGGGTCAGCCCGTCCCCCTCGTCCAGCTGCTCCAGCCGCGCGATCGCGGCGGCGCGCAGCTCGTCGCCGACCGGCGCCGCGCCAATATCCTCCATCAGCACCAGCTTGCGGCTGCGCAGCGTCGGCACGCGGCAGGCCTGGATCTGCTGCTGCAATCGCGCCATCTGGTCCAGCGCCCAGCGCGCGCGATGCGGCTTGCGCGCGATATAGGCGAGCAGGTTTGGCCCGCGCATTTCGGCATAGATAATGCCCGGCCGCCCATCCGCCTCGGTCTGGCCGAACACGTCGGGCACCGGCAGCCCGCTGGCCTGGACGACCCGCGCAATCTCATACTCGCGCACCACGATGCCAGGGTCGATGCCGGCATGGAACAGCTTGAGCACGCGCCCGCCGTCCAGCCGGAACACCTGCGCGCTCGCGCCGGCCGCGATAAAGGTCGAAGGATCAGGCGCGTGCATCGCCTTCAGCCTCTGCCCGCTCGCGCGCCGCTTGGCCAGCCCGTTTGCAAGCCGGCCAAGCGCACTGATCGTTACACCACCACGAAGTCCGCGCCTGTCAGCGGCGGATGCCCAGCGACGACGCCGAACAGGATCGCCGCCCCGCCCAGCGATCCGTCCGCATCGTAGAAGAGCTGACTGCTGTCCGTGTCATAGATGATGCGGTTGTCGGCCGAAGTCGCCACCCCGTCCGCATTGGCGACGAACTGGCCGGCATCGAGCGCGCCTGCGGACAAGGCGGAGAAGATCGCGTCATCCAGTTCGATGACATCCCCCTTCTGGAAGTCGAGGATGGTATCGACATTGGTCGCGGCGTCCAGCACATCGCCAAAGTGGAAGCGATCATTGCCGGCACCGCCGGTCAGCATGTCGGACCCCGCGCCGCCGTCCAGCAGATCGCCATAACGCGACCCCAGCAGATTATCGTTGCCGCCTTCGCCAAACAGCCGGATCATCGTCCCCGCCGCTGGCGCCACATCGACCCAGGCCGCATTCAGCCAGTTATTGCCTGCATTACCATGCGCATCGACCGCGCCAGTGATCCCGATCAGCCGCAGCGATTCCACATTGGCGGTCAATGTATAGCTGATGCTGGTATCGACCGTGTCGAAGCCCTCGCCGGCCTTCTCGATCACCACGTCACCTACATTATCGACGACATAGCGGTCGTTGCCGCCCCCGCCGGTCATAGTGTCAGCGCCGGTGCCACCATCCAGACGGTCGCCATAGCGCGACCCCAGCAGGTTGTCGTCGCCACCCTCGCCATAGAGGCGGATCATCGTCCCCGCTGCCGGCGCGACATCGACCCATACAGCATTCAGCCAGTTTTTGCCGTCATTACCATGCGCATCGACCGCGCCAGTGATCCCGATCAGCCGCAGCGACTCCACATTGGCGGTCAATGTATAGCTGATGCTGGTATCGACCGTGTCGAAGCCCTCGCCGGCCTTCTCGATCACCATGTCGCCTACATTGTCGACGACATAGCGGTCGTTGCCAAATCCACCGGTCATACGGTCGGCACCAGTGCCGCCATCCAGCCGGTCGTCAAAGCGCGACCCCTGCAAATCATCATTACCGCCTTCGCCGAACAGCCGGATCATCGTCCCCGCTGCCGGCGCAACATCGACCCACACAGCATTCAGCCAGTTTTTGCCGTCATTACCATGCGCATCGACCGCGCCAGTGATCCCGATCAGCCGCAGCGATTCCACATTCTCCGTCAGCGTATAGCTGATGCTGGTATCGACCGTGTCGAACCCCTGTCCAGCCTGCTCGACGACGACATCTCCTACATTGTCGACAATATAGCGGTCATTGCCATAGCCGCCCTGCATGAAATCCGCGCCGCTCCCGCCATCCAGAATGTCGTCGCCATCAAGAGAAAATAGGATGTCTGCTCCGGCCATACCGTTCAGCTTCGCCGTCGATGAATAGTCGAGCACCTGCATGAAGTTGTCGAGTTCATTGCCCGTACCCGTGAAAATTCCGTCATCTCGGAACACCAAATTCTCGACATTGGCTTTCAGCACATAATGATCGGCCTGCGTGTCGACCGTATCAATGCCTTCGTCGGCATTCTCTACGATGATGTCTCCGTCCTCCGGATTGATATACCTGTCATTGCCTTCACCACCGGCCAGATAATCATCCCCGACACCGCCATCGATGATGTCATCACCGGCACCGCCGATCAGCCGATCGTCGCCACCATGACCATACAACATATCGTCATAGCTGCCGGCCTTGATCCGGTCGTTCCATTGGCTGCCACTAACCCAGATCCGCTCGACATTCTTTAGCTCGGTGCCCTGCCCGACAAAAACCGATACGGCATCCGGCGTTTCGTTAGCCTCAAAGACAATCGGCTTCAGGCTCGATGAAAAATCGCCGGAAAAAATGTCGATCCCGCCACGACCGTCAAACGCTATTGGTGCGCTGCCGAAAAGTTCGACCATATCGTTGTTGGAGGTGAGACGAAAATCGATGAATTCCACATTTTTCACACTAAGGAATGTTTCGTTCCACCATCCGAAAAAAACGAACCCGGCCTCAAATTGTGGCCCGGCCCAACTCAATTCAGTTCCGATGCCGTCGGACCAGTCGATAATCAGCCGGTCATAACCATCGCCACCATCTACAAAGACGTTGCCGCCTATATTAGTAACGAAGAAATCATTGTCTTCCGGACCTCCCAAAAAATCCGTCATTTGACCATCCTCTCCGACCGTTCAGACCCGCGACAGCCACGGAAATACAAGCGTGAACCATGGTGGATAGAAGCACACACTACATCAGACAAGTCCTTGCGAGGACGGACGCATCTCCTACATCCGTTGCCACAGCCATTGCCTGTCTTGCCCTGCCCTTCCTGAACAAATAAAGAACGAACCCATGAGCCTCACCCACATCTCCGTCCGCGGCGCGCGCGAGCATAATCTCAAGGGCGTCGACGTCGACCTGCCTCGCGATTCCCTCATCGTCATCACCGGCCTGTCCGGTTCGGGCAAAAGCTCGCTCGCCTTCGACACCATCTATGCCGAGGGGCAGCGCCGCTATGTGGAGTCGCTCTCTGCCTATGCGCGCCAGTTTCTGGAGATGATGCAGAAGCCCGATGTCGAACATATTGAGGGGCTGTCTCCCGCGATCAGCATCGAACAAAAGACCACGTCGAAAAATCCGCGCTCCACCGTCGCGACCGTGACCGAGATTTACGACTATATGCGCCTGCTCTGGGCGCGCGTCGGCATCCCCTATTCGCCCGCCACCGGCCTACCCATCAGCGCCCAGACGGTCAGCCAGATGGTCGATCGGGTGATGACCCTGCCACAGGGCACGCGCTTCTACCTGCTCGCCCCCGTCGTGCGCGGTCGCAAGGGCGAATATCGCAAGGAACTCGCCGAATGGCAGAAGGCGGGCTATACCCGCGTCCGCATCGACGGCGACATGATGCTGATCGAGGATGCGCCCGCGCTCGACAAGAAATATAAGCACGACATCGAAGTCGTGGTCGATCGCCTGGCCGTCGAACCAGACATGGGCACGCGCCTCGCCGACAGTTTCGAACAGGCGCTCAAGCTCGCCGACGGCCTCGCCTATGTCGATCTGGCCGACGGAACGGTCGCCGACCTCACCAGATCCGTCATGCCGGCGCAGGCCGGCATCTCAGGCGACGGCGCGCCAACGCTTGAGACCCCCGCTTCCGCCGGGGTGACGGCTGGCAAGATGAAGGGCGCGGGCGTGCCGGACAACCGCATCGTCTTCTCCGAAAAATTCGCCTGCCCGGTCAGCGGCTTCACCATAGCCGAGATCGAGCCGCGCCTCTTCTCCTTCAACGCCCCAATGGGCGCCTGTCCCGCCTGCGACGGCCTGGGCGAAAAGCAGCTTTTCGACCCCGAACTGGTCGTCCCCAACGAAGCGCTCAGCCTCAAAAAGGGCGCGGTCGTCCCCTGGGCCAAGTCCAACCCGCCCAGCCCCTATTATATGCAGGTGCTCGGCTCCCTCGCCAGGGAGTTCGGCTTCTCCCTCGACACGCCGTGGCAGGATCTGCCCGGCGAAGTGAAGCTCGTCATCCTGCACGGCACCGGCGGCAAGCCGGTCACGCTCAAATTCATGGACGGCCGCAAATCCTATGAGGTCAAGAAGCCGTTCGAGGGCGTCATCGGCAATTTGAACCGCCGCCTGCTCCAGACCGAGAGCGCCTGGATGCGCGAGGAACTGAGCAAATATCAGACCGCCATGCCGTGCGAGACCTGCCACGGCGCCCGCTTGAAGCCCGAAGCGCTGGCCGTGAAGATCGCGGGCGAGGATATCTCCCTCTCCACCCGCCGCTCGGTGGTGGACGCGCTCGCCTTCTTCACCGCGATGCCCGACGCGCTCAACGATCAGCAGAACCAGATCGCCCGCGCCATCCTCAAGGAAATCGTCGAGCGCCTGGGCTTCCTCAACAATGTCGGCCTCGACTATCTGAACCTCGACCGCACCAGCGGCACCCTGTCGGGCGGCGAAAGCCAGCGCATCCGCCTCGCTTCCCAGATCGGCAGCGGCCTGTCGGGCGTGCTCTACGTCCTCGACGAACCCTCGATCGGCCTGCACCAGCGCGACAATGACCGGCTGCTGGTGACCCTGAAGCGCCTGCGCGACCTCGGCAACAGCGTCATCGTCGTCGAACATGACGAGGACGCGATCCGCCACGCCGACTATATCGTCGACATGGGACCGGGCGCGGGCGTCCATGGCGGGCAGATCGTCGCCCAGGGCACGCTGCCCCAAATCCTGAAGGCCAAGGGCTCGCTGACCGCTGATTATCTCAACGGCACCCGCGCCATCGCCGTGCCCAAAAAGCGCCGCAAGGGCTCGGGCAAGAAGCTCACCGTCCACAATGCCCGCGCCAACAATCTGAACGGCGTCACCGCGTCGATCCCGCTCGGCACCTTCACCTGCATCACCGGCGTGTCGGGATCGGGCAAGTCCAGCTTCACCATCGACACGCTCTACGCCGCCTCCGCCCGTGCGCTGAACGGCGCGCGCATCATCGCGGGCGCGCATGACAAGGTGACGGGCCTCGAACATTGCGACAAGGTGATCGACATCGACCAGTCGCCCATCGGCCGCACCCCGCGCTCCAACCCCGCCACCTATACCGGCGCCTTCACCAACATCCGCGACTGGTTCGCCGGCCTCCCCGAAGCGCAGGCGCGCGGCTACAAGCCCGGCCGCTTCAGCTTCAACGTCAAGGGCGGCCGCTGCGAAGCCTGTCAGGGCGACGGCGTGCTCAAGATCGAGATGCACTTCCTCCCCGACGTATACGTCACCTGCGACGTGTGCCACGGCGCGCGCTACAATCGCGAAACGCTGGAGGTGAAGTTCAAGGGGCGCTCGATCGCCGACGTGCTCGACATGACGGTCGAGGATGCGGTCGAATTCTTCAAGGCCGTGCCCCCCATCCGCGACAAGATGGCGATGCTCGCCGAAGTCGGCCTGGGTTATGTCAAGGTCGGCCAGCAGGCCACGACCCTTTCGGGCGGCGAGGCCCAGCGCGTCAAACTCGCCAAGGAACTCTCGCGTCGCGCCACCGGCCAGACCCTCTATATATTGGACGAGCCCACCACCGGCCTGCATTTCGAGGATGTCCGCAAACTCTTGGAAGTCCTCCACGCGCTGGTCGATCAGGGCAATAGCGTGGTCGTGATCGAACATAATCTCGACGTCATCAAGACGGCGGACTGGATCATCGACATGGGACCAGAGGGTGGCGTCAAGGGCGGCGAAGTCGTGGCCGAGGGAACGCCAGAGAAGGTCGCGAAGGAGCCGCGCAGCTTTACCGGGCATTATCTCGCGCCGCTGCTGGGGTTGGAGAGTGTGGCGGCGGAGTGAGTTTTAAAGAGCGAGAGGGTGCAGATATTTGACCCAATGATCTTCCGAAACAATCGAGATCGGCGCGCCTTCTTCGCGCATATCCACCGCCTTAAGGATCTTATTCCCGAACGATGAATGCTTCCATGATTCAGTAGCGTACATACCGATTACCAAAACATTCGTCTTTTGCGTCAAGCTTCCCGCAGCACCGCCCCTAACTTCGATTGCCAATTCGCAATCTTTGCGTCCACCAAAGTTAAATGTTCCAGTGAAGCAGTAACGATAGCCGGTAAAAGCCAAAGTCGGCGCAGGGTCGCAAAGGGGCAACGAGCTTGATTTCAGGACCTCACCAAGCTCGAAATCTCGGTTCGAAAACCTGTTCAACGTGTCCAGCAGATCTCTGCATTCATCCTCATTTGCAATGCCATCCGCCAGCACATCGTTCACACGGTCATAAAGTTTTCGAATGAGCGGTTGATCGCTAATCGCCATGTTAGCTGCGAGCCACTTCTGCAAAAACTCGACTTCTGCCTGATTGATCTTCTCGTCAGCGGCGATACCTCGAGCCAAGCCGACCAGCTCGTCGATCTGCCTAGATGTAATACGATCTTGGCCATATATATTGTGCAGCTGCTCTTCAGACATAAATTTCTCCCCGCGCGAAGATTGCAGTTGGAAGCAGCACGGGTCAACGATCAATTTGGATCCGAATTGGAGCTTAATAGCGACTTTAAATACCGGTAGGATTGGCACAAATGTGCCAGCCTGATATAAACGTCACATGACCAAGTTCACCCCCATCGAGTCCGAGTTCGCGACGACTGAGGACGCCGAGGCCCACGATGCATGGGTCCGCGCCAAGGTGGAGCGCGCCCTTGCGTCCACTAGGCCGCGTGTCCCTCATGATGCAGTGATGGCCAAGGCACAGGCTGTTCTCGACAAATATAAATGACCCTGCCGGTCGCGTGGGATGACGAGGCCGAAGCGGACCTCCTGACCATCCTCGAATATATTGGCGCACGGAACAAGCCAGCGGCCGATCGTCTCCACGTTGCTGTTCTCCATGCTGCCGACAACCTCCCCAATCATCCCTATGCATATCGCCCCGGCCGTACGCCGGGTACAAGGGAGGCAGTTATCCACCCCAATTACATCCTGATCTACCGCGTAGCGGCTGACGCAATAGAAATACTGGCGCTGGTTCATGCCCGCCAACAATATCCCTGATCCCTACCAACATCCCGCTGGCAAATCCTCCGCAAGCCGCTAATCCTTCCGCACGGCCACGCCACATCATCGCGCGGCCATCAGAGGGGCAAAATTCATGAAATCGCTTATCGCCGCCGTCTCGGCCGCCATGCTGCTCGCTATCGCACCCGCCGCCCACGCCGGTGACGATGACGACAACGCCTTCGTCCTCGTCAACAAATCCACCGTCGACGCCATCCAATTCTACACCAAGCGCAAGGATGGCAGCTGGTCCAACGACTGGCTCAAACTGCCGGTAAAGCCCGGCGCCACCCGCCCGCTCAAATTCTTCGCCGGCGACGAACGCTGCGAAGTGCAGACCCGCGTCGTCTTTGCCGACGCCAGCGAATTCAACAGCCCGGTCGACTATTGCGGCGTCACCAACCTGATCGTCACCGACGACAAGATGTTCACGCAATAAAGCATCGTGCGGAAAAGCGGGAACCGGTTTTCCGCTCAAGACGATGCGACCACAAAGCTTGGAGCGCGCTCCCTGCGTCCGATCTGACGCAGCGCGCTCTGATCCGCACCATGGCGGCGCGCGGGGCCATGGCGCCCGGTGCGCCGCCACGAAATCCTATTGCGCTGTCCTACACGCACCTGATCGGCCTACGCTCGCGGCAAATCCCTCCTTTTGGAAAAGGGCCTTGCCATGACCTGCCAATTCCCCCCGCTCCCTGCCCCCGCCGAACAGACCCGCGCCGACGGCTGGAGCCCCGCGCGCCAGCGGCGCTTTCTCGAAACGCTCGCGGCCACCGGCGTCATCCGCCTGGCCTGCGAAGCGGTGCGCATCACCACCCGTTCCGCCTATGCGCTGCGCATCCGCCGCGACGGCGCGGCCTTTCGCCTGGGCTGGGACGCGGCCATCCTGATCGCCCGCGCGCGCCTCGCCGACGATCTGCTCGCCCGCGCGATAATGGGCAGCCAGGACACGATCCGCAAAGATCCCGATAATTACGAAATCACCCGCCATCGCCATGACAACCGGCTCGCCATGTCGATGCTGGCGCGGCTCGACCGCATGGCCGATTGCCCGGCCGAAGGGAGCGACGCCGCGCTCGCCCGCCTCGTCGCCCAGGATTTCGTCGCCTATTGCGACATGCTCTGCCCGGAGAAGGATATGCGCGAAGAGGTCGATCGCCTCGACCTGCCCCGTCCCGGCGCGGAACCCTCCGCGCGGCAGATGGACGACGCCCGGATGTTCGACGGCACCATGCCCGACACCCCCGCGCCGCAGGAGGATGGCGACGCCCCCGCCGCCCTCCTGTCGCCCGGCGCGTCCGCCGCCCTGTTCCTCGCCGCTCGCATGGCGCCGCCCAGGGGCGCGGCGGAAGCGGAAAATCGGCGGATTTCCGTCGCAGATGAACGGTGTGAACTTCGCGCGCCGCCGGTCGATATCACCACCCTGCCGCCCGACGAAGCGGTGGCCCATTTGCGCGGCATCTGGTGGGATGAGGATGCCGGCGCCTATCGCACCGATTTTCCCGCCCCGCCCGGCTTTGACGGCGAACAGAATGACGATGTCTATGACATCGACCTGTATGAACGCGCATTGACCCCGCAGGAGGAGGATATATTGGCCGCCCGCGACGCCGCCGATCGCCGCCCCTATGAAGAGGCCGCCGCCCGCGTGCGCGACGATTTTTTCGCCTTCACCCTCGCCGAAACGGCGGATGATGCGTCCGTATCCGGGGCGGAATATGGACCGGAACAGGCGCCGGAATGCGGGCCGGATCGGGCGGCCGACATGGCGCCCGTGCCCGCCTTTGCCGCCATCGCGGCGCCCGGCTGACGCGCCGCCCGTGCGCCCGCACGCCTCAGCGCCATTGCTATTGCGCGGACAACCGCCTATATAAGCCCCGCTACAGTCGCAAATCGACGGTTTTCGGCGCTTTGCGGCACCAACTTCCTTCTTTCCCTGCCCCTCTAGCAACCCGGCGTGTCCACACGGGGCGCGTCGCATTGAAAGAAGGAAATATCCATGAGCATCGTCGGAACCGTCAAATTCTTCAACGCCGACAAGGGCTATGGCTTCATCGCTCCCGATGACGGCAGCCCGGACGCGTTCGTTCACATCAGCGCCGTTGAGCGCGCCGGCCTCGCCACGCTGCGCGAAAAGGACCGTGTCTCCTATGATCTGGAGCAGGACCGTCGTGGCAAGATGGCGGCTGTGAACATTTCGCACGCCGAATAAGCGGCGTCCGGGGCGGCGCGCCTGAACGCGCGCCGCCCCCGCCCATAGGCCCCCGCTGAAATCCGCGCCTGCGGGCACGGTAGTGCGGGCCGGCCGGGCGCCGCTCCCATGGCGCCCGGCCTTTATATTTTAAAGCGCGCCGCGTTGCATCGAATGCGGGTCGCGCGCTCTAAGATTTTGTTATCGCATCGTTGTGAACGGAAAACCGGTTCCGATTTTTCCGCACGATGCTCTAAGGAGCCTGCGTCATGGCCAACCCCGATTATCGCGCCCTCGCCGCCAAGGCGCGCAGCGACGCCGACATCGCCCTGCTCGACAATGTGCGCGACCGCTGCCTGCGGTCCGAAGCCGCCTTTCTCGCCATGGCCCAGCGCCAGGATCTGGCCGAGCGCAACCGCGCCCGCCGCGAAGCCGGCGATCCGGCGACCGCCGGCGAGGCATAGGCCCGCCGCATCCGCCGCCCGCTCTGTCGCGCCGGCAAAATTCACGGGAACCCGGCGCCCTCCCACCGGTTATCGCTCCAAACCCCAACTAGGAGCATCCCATGATCCGTACCCTGATTTTTGGCGCCATCGCCGGCTATGTCGGCAAGAAGCTCTATGACGAGGGCAAGCTGACCGAGTTCAAGGACGACCTCGTCACCCGCTATAATGACGCCAAGGCGAACTTGGCCGAACAACGCGCCGCCGCCGACACCGATGCGGCCACCGCGCCCGTCGTCAGCCCCGCGACCACCCCGGCCCGCCCGCTCGCCCACTAACGGCGATCCGCCCACATCCGTTTCCGGCGGCGGCATCCCCCCTGCCCCGCCGGTCGCCGCCCGCCCGCTGCCGCATCCCCCCTCTCACGGCAGCGGCGGGCGGTTTCCTTTGAGCCCAATAGTTACCCGCACGCAACCATTGCCCCGCTGCGGGGTTGGTCCGCCGACAGGGTTTGGAAAGAGGAGAAAAAATATGCGCAAACCGATCCTGGCAGCGGCCATCCTGGCCATGCTTCCCTTGGGAGCCTGCGCCTCGGACAATTATGGCGGCGGCTACGGCTATGACCGGCCCAGCAACAACAATGGCGGCCCCCGCCACCACCGCCGTCGCCTGAGCGACAATGACACCATCTATCGCGACCGCGACGGCCGTTATTATTGCAAGCGTGACGACGGCACCACCGGCACGATCGTCGGCGCCCTTGCCGGCGGCGTGCTCGGCAACATCATCGCCCCCGGTGGCTCGAAAACGCTGGGCACCATCCTGGGCGCCGGTGGCGGCGCGCTGGCGGGCCGTGCGATCGACAAGAACGACGTCAACTGCGAATGACATGAAAAAGGGCGCGGGGGTTGCCCCCTGCGCCCTTTCCTATTGCCGCACGCTGGATTACAGTTTTTCGGTAAGTTCGG
>NZ_AYOY01000023.1 GCF_000508185.1 Sphingobium sp. C100
TGCGCCCCGCGCCTGGCGGCTCGAGCATATCAATGCGCCATTGCGGCCGGGCAAAAGCAGTGAAGCTTTCCTGGCCCGGCGCAAGCCGGAGCTTGCGGCGATCGCCGCCGCCCGTGCACAGTCGACGGATGCGCAAGGATGGCGACAGCGATTCATCTGGCCGCGTATCGGCCGCATCTCCGGATTTTTCGGCGCACAGCGGGTCTACCAGGGCAAACCGGGCGCCTATCATGGCGGGGTGGATATTGCCGGCGCGACCGGAGAGCCGGTGCGCGCGCCCGCCGATGGCGTGGTCATTCTGGCGGCCAGCGACAAGCCTTTCACGCTGGAGGGGCATCTGCTGATGATAGACCATGGCCATGGTCTCAACAGCGCCTTCCTGCACCTGTCGCGGATTGACGTGAAGCCGGGCGACCATGTCGCGCAGGGGCAACGCATCGGCGCGATCGGATCTACCGGCCGGGCAACCGGCCCGCATCTTCATTGGGGCATGAAGTGGAATGATTCGCGGATCGACCCGTTGCTGGTCGCCGGGCCGATGCCGCAAGGACTGTGAGGCGGGTCAGCCTTATTTGATCCGCCGCGCCCGTACGGCGGGCCATCCTGTTGGACGGATCAGGAAGGTGCCGAGCGCAGCCCTTTTTACCGTCACGGCCATATTCGCCTTGGGAACGCGGTAGGCGACGGCTTCCACCGTTTGCCACTGCGACCCATCGCCCAGTCGAAGCAGCCATCTGCCGCGTGCCAGAGGATCGACGCCGACAATGGTCGATTGAATTTCATCAAGATCGTCAACTCCGCCCTCTGACTTGCTGTCCAATTGGGAAGCCGCGAACGCATTCAGTCCAAACTGTTGCCGTTTGGCCTGACGCACGCTGTCCTTATCGATGACGGCCATCTCGTTCTTGGACTGCGCGTCCTGCATGGCAGTGACCGCGCGATCATAACAGGCCAGCCGATCATCGCCCCCGGAAACGGACCGACACTGCACTAGGTCGTCGAACAACTTGGCCGAAGTCGTTGATTGGCTGGTTCGGGCAAAGGCACCATCCGCAGACAAAGCTAGGCCGATCAGCAGCACAGCGGCAGATTTGCGGCACATCATATTGCTCTCCCAAAGGTCGATGCGGTCCGTGATGATCATTTGGAAAGATATTGGCAAGGGTCTGACCGCCTTGCAACAAAGTGCAATTTTGCACACATATTACGAACTGTGTCATTTATGATACAACACATTCAAAAAGGCATTTTTGCCCAAGGCTTCGCCTTTACAGCCCCCGTCCGCCCGCGCAGTTTGGCGCCAGTCGTGAGGCGGTCCGCGCTGTCGGGCATTTTTGGGCCGCTTTCATGCATCAAACAGCAGCTTTAGCTGCATTTCCAGAGCAAGGGACTGGATTGTGAAAACTATATCGAAGATAGCGCTTTTGCGCACCGGTGTCGCACCGGCCATTTTGGGTGCGGCACTAATCTCCTCCGCAGCCATTGCACAGGATACTGCAGTTCTCCCGCAGGACACCGAGGCCGGCGCCGCAGCGTCCGGCGATGTCATTGTCGTAACGGGTTCGCGTATTGCTCGTCGCAATCTTGACACGCCGGCGCCGATCGCCGTCGTGGGCCAGGAAGAATTCAAGCTGTCGGGCACCGTCAATGTCGAGCAAGTGATCAACACTTTGCCGCAGGTGATTCCAGGCACGACGTCCTTTTCGAACAACCCGGGTGGTGGCGTTTCGACGCTCAACCTGCGTGGCCTCGGCGCGACCCGCACCATGGTGCTGGTCAATGGCCGTCGCTGGATGTTCTATGATGCGTCGCAACTGGTTGACCTCAACACCATCCCGACCTTCCTGCTGGAAGATGTCAACGTGGTGACTGGCGGTGCGTCGGCGGTTTATGGTTCGGATGCTCTTGCTGGCGTGGTCGACTTCACGCTGCGCAAGGATCTCGTCGGTGTTGAAGCGGGCGCGCAGTATAACATCACCGGTGACGGCGATGGTCGCCGCTACGAAGCCTATATCGCTTTGGGCACTGAACTGGGCGACGGCCGTGGCCACGCCACCGTCTATGGAGAATATTATAACCGTGCATCGGTCTTCCAGGGGGCGCGCGGCTTCTCCAATGAGGCGCTTGGTGAAAATGACGATTCGACCGGGCTGATCCCTGGCGGTTCGTCGACCACCCCGCAGGGTCGCTTCACTTCGACGATCAGCGCAGACGCCTGCCCCACTGGCAACGTGTTCTGCTCGCCCGGCGCTTTCTACGGATCTGCTGGCGTGAGCCGTCCGCGTACGGCGGCAGACCTGTACAATTTTGCGCCTGCCAATTATCTTCAGGTTCCTCAGGAACGTTACCTGTTGGGTGGCTATGCAGACTATGAGATTGCCGACGGCCACACTGCCTATACCGAAGTGACCTTCGTCAACAATCGCGTCGCCAACGAACTGGCCGCGACGCCAGTTACCGGCACGTTCAACGTCAACATTGCCGCAGTGTCGCCGTTCATTTCAGCCAGCGACATCGCTGCGTTGACGCAACTAGACGGTATTGCGGGCGCTTCGGGCAGCACGGTTGGCGATGGCGTGGTGCCGCTCTCGATCCAGCGCCGTGTTATCGAATCAGGTTCGCGCAACTCGCTCGACGAGCGCAATGCGTTCCGTTTCCTTGTGGGGATGCGTGGCCCAATCACTGACGCGATCAGCTATGACGCCTATTATAGCTATGCACGTACGCGGAACTCTAACATCCAGGCCGGCAATATCTCGCGCTCTGCCTTCCAGCGTGGCCTGGACGGCACCGATCCAGCGATCAACATCTTCGGTCCTGGCACGCTGACCCAGCCGATGGTTGATCAGATTTCCATTCTGGCGCAAAATGGCGATGTATCCACGCTGCAGGTGGCCAACGCGTCGATCTCCGGTTCACTGTTCAATTTCGGCATGGGCGGCGATGACGTGGGTTTCGCGCTTGGTGGCGAATACCGGAAGATGTCGTCGGAATTCATTCCCGACACCGCCCTGTCCTCCGGCGATGTCATCGGCTTCAACGCCGGCGATCCAACGGCGGGTTCGTATAACGTCAAGGAAATCTTCGCCGAACTTCGCATCCCGATCGCCGCAAACAAACCCGGTATCTATCAGCTCGAAGTAACCGGCGCAGGTCGTTATTCGGACTATTCCCTTGGTGCTGTCGGTGGCGTGTGGACCTATGCGGCCGGTGCGACATACGCCCCGATCCGGGACATTACCTTCCGCGGTCAATACGCCCGCGCGGTTCGTGCTCCTAACGTTAGCGAACTATTCGGTGGTCAGGCTGTAGGCTTCCCGACCGCACAGGATCCTTGCGCCCAAGCGGCTGCTGCAACCGATGCGACTGTTCGCGACCTCTGCGTTGCAACCGGCGTTCCGGCGGCTGCCGTGGGCACCGCCGGCGTGCAGATCAACTCGCAGATCCAGGGTGTCTTCGGCGGCAACCCGGATCTTCAGGAAGAAACCTCGGATTCTTATACCGCTGGTGTGGTGCTGCGTCCCAGCTTTGTACCGGGTCTGTCGATCACGGCCGACTGGTACAACATCACGGTCAAGAACTCGATCTCGGTGCTTGGCGGCGGCCTCGGCAACTCGCTGGACCTCTGCTACAACCAGATTCAGGACGTAAACAGCGTCTATTGTCAGGCTTTCGTGGGTTCGCGTAATGCACTTGGCCAGTTCGACGGCGAAGTGCCGCCGGCGATCCTGAATGCCAACGTTGGCAAGCTGGAAGTTGAAGGTGTCGACATCGATATCAGCTATTCCAAGCCGATGGGCTTCGGCCTGTTCGGCGAAGAATCGCGCATCAACTTCCAGTTCATGGGCACCTACACCATCAAGAATAATGTCACGCCGGTTGCCGACCTGCCTGACATCGTCAACGAATGCGCCGGCAAGTTCGGTGTGCTGGCTTGCGGCGACCCAACGCCGAAGTATAAGTGGACGACGCGTCTCTCGTGGATCGACGGTCCGCTAACCTCCAGCTTCCGCTGGCGTCACCTGTCGTCGGTGCGCGACGACGATGACACCACGGATTACTTTGTCGAGAAGATCCCTTCCTACAACTTGTTCGATCTGAGCTTCTCGGCCGATGTGACCGAGAACTTCAATATGTCGATGGGCGTGAACAACATCTTCAATAAGACTCCGAAGATCCTGGGCTTCAATCAGGAACAGGCCAACACCTATCCGGGCACCTACGACGTGCTGGGCCGCGATTTCTTCGTGTCCGGTCGTTTGAAGTTCTGATTCAAGGATCAGCGCAGACAGAGAGGGCGGCGAGTAATCGCCGCCCTCTTTATATGTGCGGCGAAGGAGATGGGCGGCGAGGCTCATCGCAGCGCTCTCAATGCCTTAAATGGCGCTATCTTATGCGGCTAGCGTGACGTCGAAGGCGATGGTCATCCGTTGCCCGGCGCTGAACGGCCGCGTGCCGTGATAGAGCGTACTGGGAAAAAGTGCGCAATGACCTGCAACCGGCTCGATCACCGCGATTGGAGGCAGGTCGAGCCTCAGGTCGGGCGGCGGCCGCCCCAATTCGAGCGCGCCCCCCAACGCATCGCTGCCCCCAGCCGTCGGCGGGAGAATGAGATAGAAAGCGGAAGATAAAAGCCCGTGCGGATGGATGTGGGCGCTATGATGTCCACCAGCGCGCGCGCGAATGGACCAACTGCCCTTGATCCTCCATTGATGATCGCGATGGCGAAGAAGGGGGTGCTCCGGATCAACCGGAGGCAATGCAGAGCGATAGCGTTCGATCATCTCGACAATATGAGCGTGCACTAGCCGTACTTCTGGCTCCAGCCGGTCGAAGAGGCCGCCCTGTGTCTGCGTCCCGGATCTGATCGACTGGCCAAGCGGCATGCTGCCTGTGTCATGGAGGCGGTGCATCAGCGAGACGATTTCCGCCAGGGCGTTCGGCGCGATCCCCGTGTTGACGAATTGCACGAGACCTTCCTGTCGGTGCAGCCATTCGCTTCGGGAATCGCCCAGCAAACGCCACGCGATGTCTCGCAGCGCCCAAGCAGCCACCTCCGTTGGATTTTGTCCAATTGCGTCGTTTAAAAGGCGTTCGGCGCTCTCCGCTTCCATCCGCCGCAGGCGATGTCGGGCTTCCTGCACCGCCCGTTCCGGCCCTTTGAGGGGCAAATCGGTAAAAAGCCGCTCGGCCCTGTCATCGTCCCCGCTTGCTCCGGCATAGACAGCCTCTGCCAAGCGCCACGTCTCGTCGCCTGAAAAACGGCGGACGGCATCGCCGGCAATATCGGCCGCCTCCGCGTGGCGATCGACACCTGCAAGCGCCGCGCACCAAGCCTTGATCAGCCCACAGTCATCGGGGCGGAGACGGGCTGACTCAGCAAAATCCGCGCAGAAGTTATCGCGATCACCCAACGCCCAGCGTAGTTCGGCGAGAAATTGAAGCAGATCGGTCCAGCCGGGCGCTTGCCGGGCCAGCGCTCGCCCGATCTCCAGCGCTCGGGAGGACTGCCCGGCGCAATCAAGCGCCTGTGCATAGCCGAGCCATAGCTGCGCATCGCCCTGCTGACCCGCCAGAGCCGCTTCGAACCGCGCGACGGCATCCAACTCTCCCCGTTCCAGTGCCAGTCGCGCGCGTCCGTGCCTTGCCTGCAAATGGGTGGGGTGCAGAGCGAGGCAGCGGTCATAGCTGGCCGCCGCTGCATTCTTGTCGTCGAGCGTTTTTTCCAAGGATGCCCGCACGGACCAGTATCGGGCAATATGCGCCATCCGCCGCTCCAGGCGGAGAAGGCTCGGTAATGCCTCGGATGCGCGGGCCATGCGTGACAGGACGACGCATCGGTTCATGATCAATTCTGCGTCATCGGGCGCGTTCAAGATGGCGCGCTCGAAGAGGGTCAGCGCTTCGTCGAGGTCGCCCTGGCCCGCATGGAAATTGCCGGCGCTGTTGAGCAGGCCCGGATCGTGCGGATAGCGGCGAAGGGCGCCAGCATAGACGCTGCGCGCGCCCGCAATGTCGCCTGCGTCCAACAATGTGCGCGCGCGATCGCGCAACATCGCGATATCGGCTGCCGCCATCAGTCGCGAAACCAGCCAGTGATGGCAAAGCGGCCGATCGGCGCGAAAGGAGGGACGTAGCTTACCTGATGCAGTTGCGGTACACGCAGGAGGTTGAGGCAGTTGAAGCGGGGACGCCAGCCTTCGACAATGTCACCATCCTCATCGAGGAAGTTCAGATAGCCGCCCCAGTCCGGCCGCCACTGCGGGTCGGCGAAATTCAGCACATAGGCAACCCGCCACCGCTCTTCCTTGTGGCTGTCACTATGGACCGAAAGGAAATCACCAGGTCCGAACAATGTGGCTTGGGCATCGGCCTTGAGCAGTCCGGGCATTGTGGTGATGGCACGCACCAACGCGAGAAACGGCTCCGCGTTGATATATTCGAGCAGCAAATCCTGTGGACTGTCCGGCGCCCATTTCTCCAGATAGGCGGTCAGGATAGGATATTGGCTGAACTGGACGGCATATTCGCCGCGGGCCGCTGCCTGATGTATAGTGGTGCCAAGCGCGCGTCGGGCTGCCAGGTTCATGGTGGCGACGTCCCGCTGACGTAGCATGTGCGGTCCGTCCTGTCCGCCTTGGCAGGCGATGCCCCAAGGCGTTTCCCGCTGCAAAATGCCGCGCACCACCTGTGCGGTTTCGCAGGTCAATATATTGCGCACCTGAACCCGTCCGTCCTGGGCAAATTTACGCGCAAGCGCCACGACGTCAATCGCGGGATCAATTTCGAACAAAGCCTGGATCATGGCGATGATGTAGCATTCGGAACCAACCCGACCATAAGGATATTTCCCCGGTAAGCCAAATATGCCAGAGGGGCATACCATGACGGCTTTGCTTCCGCTCAAGCTTAATCGAGCACTTAACTTACCCGCTCTGGGCGCCGCCTACGCCCGATCGGGCCGCGTCGCTATTAGCGACTTTCTCTCCAGCGAAAGTGCCGCCAGCCTGACCGGGATTCTGCGCGCGCGCGCGGACTGGCGACAGGTCATCCATAGCCAGGGCAAAGCGCTGGAACTGACGCGTGAGGTGCGCGCGCAGATGGCACGCGAGCAACAGGATGCGCTGGATGGCGCGATTTACGACGCCGCGCGTTATGGCTTTCAGTATCGCTACGAGACGATCCGAGTGCCTGATTCGTCAGATGTGCGTGCCGCGAGCGACGATCCGCTATGTGCATTTGCCCAGTGGATGATGAGCGATCCAGTGCTCGCCGTGTTGCGGCAGGTGACCGGCGCAGACGATATCTGCTTTGCGGATGCGCAGGCCACCGCTTACTCGCCTGGTGATTTTTTGACGGGCCATGACGATGCGGTCGCCGGAAAAGGCCGGCGTGCCGCCTATGTGCTGGGCCTGACGGAGCGATGGCGCCCCGAATGGGGAGGGTTGCTGATGTTCCATGATGATGAAGGTATGATGGAAGCCTGGCCGCCGCAGCCCAATAGTCTCAATATCTTTCGCGTACCGCAGTTGCATAGCGTGTCGGAAGTAACGCGAGCCGCGGCTTTCCGGCGTTATTCAATCACCGGCTGGCTGCGCAACCGGCAGCCTTGATCATGCCCGACTTTCAGGACATTGTGGCCGATCCACATTTTATGCCGGTAGGCGTTTCTGCGGACATGCACACCATCCGCTTTGCCCGCGTTTCCGTGGAGAGCTTGCGCGCGCAGGCTTTTCTCGACGGGCGCAGCCCCTATACGCACGGTCCTGAAACTGCGGTGGCAATTGACGAACTCGCTCCCGTGCTTGGCGGCAACACCGCGCCTTCACGTGTCCTGCTGCATGTATCCTTCTGCGGATCGACATTGCTGTCAAACCTGCTCGACGTGGAGGGCCAATCGCTTGGATTGCGCGAACCGGCGGGGCAGATCGAACTGGCCGATGCTTTGCGCACGGCGCCCGAGCGCGTGTCGAGAGCGACTCACGTGGTCGAGGCGTTGCTCAGCCGTACTATCGAAGGCCATGTGCCGGTGATCAAGCCAAGCAATTGGGCCAATAACCTGCTGCCCATCTGGATTGATGAAACCGCGATCGACCCGATCTTTATGACGATCGCGCCGCGGCTTTTCCTGCGCGCGGTGTTCCGGGGGGGACGTGACCGGCTGGCCTATGCGATCCGTCTGGCGCAGCATTTGGCGCCAAGCATCGAGGACGGTGCGGGTCGATTGTCACGTAGTATCGCAGCGCCCCCCGATCCGTTACAAAAGGCCGCCCGCCTGAGCCTGCTGGCCCTTTCCTTTCAGCTCACATTGTTTCAGACAGCGCTGAAGGAAAGGCGCTGGGGAAAAGCGCGAGTCATCACCTTCGATCAGTTGGAAAACGACCCTGTAGGCACGGCGATACGGGTTGCCGACATACTCCAGCTGCCGGTGGAGGTCGCCGCGATTCGCCGGGGCAGCAAAGCCGTATTGGAGCGGCACGCTAAAGTGCCTGGCCGTCGCTTCGCCGCCAGCGAAGCGGCTGAAGCGAACAGGCTGGTCGAACAGCACCATAGCGCGACCTTCGACTCCGCGTTCGCCTGGGCCAGCGCGGAAGAATTGTGCCTGGAGATGCCGGTTTGACTATGCCACCACGCTGAACCTCAGCGCGCCGTCGCCGTCGTCCACCTTCACTGTCGATCCGTCGGGCACTTCGCCGCGCAGGATGAGGTCGGCGAGCGGGTCCTGGAGATGGCGCTGGACGGCGCGCTTGAGGGGGCGGGCGCCATAGACCGGGTCGTAGCCGACCCGGCCGAGCCAAGCGCGGGCGCCGTCGGTAAGATCGAGCGTGATCTTGCGATCCTTCAAGAGCTTGCCGATGCGGGCGACCTGGATGTCGACGATCGGCGCCATATGGGCCGCGCCCAAGCGATGGAAGAGGATGATTTCGTCCAGCCGGTTGAGGAATTCGGGGCGGAAATGGGCGCGGACCACGTCCATCACCTGATCCTCGACCTTCTCGACCGGATCATCGTCGCCCAGGCCTGCGATATATTGGCTGCCCAGGTTCGACGTCAGCACGATGATCGTGTTGGTGAAGTCCACCGTGCGGCCCTGCCCATCGGTCAGGCGGCCATCGTCCAGCACCTGGAGCAGGATATTGAACACGTCGCCATGCGCCTTTTCGACCTCGTCGAACAGGACGACCTGATAGGGGCGTCGGCGGACCGCTTCGGTCAGCACGCCGCCTTCTTCATAGCCGACATAGCCCGGAGGCGCGCCGATCAGGCGGGCGACCGAGTGCTTCTCCATGAACTCGCTCATGTCGATGCGCACCATCGCGCTGTCGTCGTCGAACAGGAAGCCGGCAAGCGCCTTGGTCAGTTCGGTCTTGCCGACGCCGGTGGGGCCGAGGAAGAGGAAGGAGCCGAGCGGTCGGTTCGGGTCTTGCAGGCCCGCGCGGCTGCGGCGCACGGCGGTCGATACGGCTTTGACGGCTTCGGACTGGCCGATCACGCGCTTGCCCAGCTCCGCTTCCATGGCGAGCAGCTTTTCGCGCTCGCCCTCCAGCATCCGGTCAACGGGGATCCCGGTCCAGCGTGACACGACCGAGGCGATGTCCTCGCTCGTCACTTCCTCGCGCAGCATCGCGCCGGCCGAGGCGGATTCCGCTTCCGTCAGCTTCTTTTCCAGATCGGGAATGGTGCCATATTGCAGTTCGCCCGCGCGGGCATATTCGCCGTTGCGTTGCGCCTGCTCCAACTGGATGCGCGCGGCGTCGAGCTGTTCCTTCAGCTTTGCCTCGCCGGCGATCTTGTCCTTTTCCGCCTGCCAGCGGGTGGTGAGTTCGGCCGATTGCTGCTCCAGATTGGCGAGGTCGCCTTCCAACGCCGCGAGGCGATCCTTCGATGCCTGGTCGGTCTCCTTCTTCAGCGCCTCGCGCTCGATCTGGAGCTGCATGATGCGGCGGTCGAGATTCTCAATTTCCTCGGGCTTGCTCTCTACCTCCATGCGGATGCGGCTCGCCGCCTCGTCCATCAGGTCGATCGCCTTGTCGGGCAGGAAGCGGTCGGTGATGTAGCGGTTGGAGAGGGTCGCGGCGGACACGATCGCGCCATCGGCGATGCGCACGCCATGATGGGTTTCATATTTGTCCTTGATGCCACGCAGGATGGAGATGGTGTCCTCCACCGTCGGTTCACCCACGAAGACGGGCTGGAAGCGCCGCTGAAGCGCGGGGTCTTTCTCCACATATTTGCGATATTCGTCGAGCGTGGTCGCGCCGATGCAATGGAGTTCGCCGCGCGCCAGAGCGGGCTTCAAGAGATTGCCCGCGTCCATCGCGCCTTCGGACTTGCCCGCCCCGATCAGCGTGTGCATCTCGTCGATGAAGAGGACAATCTGGCCTTCCGCGCCCTTCACTTCGTCGAGCACGCCCTTCAACCGCTCTTCGAACTCGCCGCGATATTTGGCGCCCGCGATCAGCGATCCCATGTCGAGCGCCATCAGCGTGCGGTCCTTGAGCGTATCGGGCACGTCGCCATTGGCGATGCGCAGCGCCAGCCCCTCGGCGATGGCGGTCTTGCCGACGCCGGGGTCGCCGATCAGCACCGGGTTGTTCTTCGTGCGGCGGGCGAGGATCTGGATGGTGCGGCGGATTTCCTCGTCGCGCCCGATGACGGGATCAAGCTTGCCGTCCCTCGCCGCCTGCGTCAGGTCGCGGGCGAATTTCTTGAGCGCGTCATAGCGATCCTCGGCCGATGCGGTATCGGCGGTGCGGCCGCCTC
>NZ_AYOY01000024.1 GCF_000508185.1 Sphingobium sp. C100
GCCGAAAGCGTCGCGGCCGACCCAGGGAGGGCGGCCGACAATAGGGAAGGATCGATGAAGGTGAGGAATTCTATCCATCGGCAGTTGGCCAGCGCCAGCCTGGCGGCTGTCGCGACGATGGCGTTGGCGGGCGCCGCACAGGCCCAGACCGCGCCCACGCCCGCAGTGCAGGACGTCGCGCCGCAGGACGAGACGAGCGGAGCCGCAGCACCGCGCGCCGCCGACATCATCGTCACCGGGTCGCGCATCACCACCAGCGGTTTCAATGCGCCCACGCCGACCACCGTGATCGGCGAGGAGCAGATCGCCAACAATGCGCAGCCCAATATCTTCAACACCATCGCCCAGTTGCCTTCGTTGCAGGGTTCGACCGGCGCGGCGACCGGGACATTCAGCACGTCGAGCGGGCAGCAGGGCCTCAGTTCCTTCTCGCTGCGCGGCCTTGGCACCATCCGCACGCTGACCTTGCTCGACGGCCAGCGGGTGGTGGGCGCGAACGTGACCGGCGTGCCGGACATTTCCATGTTCCCGCAATTGCTGGTGAAGCGTGTCGATGTTGTGACCGGCGGCGCGTCGGCCTCCTATGGGTCGGATGCGGTCGGCGGCGTCGTCAACTTCATCACCGATACGCATTTCGAGGGGTTCAAGGGGAACATCCTGGGCAGCATCACCAAATATGGCGATGACGAGACGGCACTGGTCCAAGGCGCCTATGGCACGTCCTTCATGGACGGGCGGCTGCATTTCGTGGTCAGTGGCGAATATGACCATGAAGGCGGCGTCGATGCGGGCGATTTCGGCACCGACCTGGCGGGGAGCCGGGATTGGTATCGGGCGACCACGCTGTTCAACACCGGCCAGACCAACAATGGGTCGCCGCAATTCGTCTATGGCGACTATGCTCAGCCTTACCAATATGCCCGCTACGGCCTCATCAACAACGGCCCGCTTCAGGGCATCGCCTTTGACGCCGACGGCACGCCCTATAATTTCCAATATGGCTCGAACGGCCAGCCGCAAGGCGATGGCCGGGTCAGCAACTGTTTTTCGGGCAACAGCTTCTGCCAAGGCGGAGACCTTTCCGGCGCGCCGGGTTCGGGCGCGTCGCTCAAATCCTCGCTGGAGCGCATCAACGGCTATACGCGTCTGGGCTATGACTTTGCCGACAATAACGAAGCCTATGTCACGGTGAACATCGCGCAGGTGAAGACAAACAATCAGCCGAGCCCAGGCTATGGCCGGTCGAACCTGGAGGTGCAATGTTCCAACCCCTTCCTGCCGCAACTGATTCGCGACCAGTGCGCTACGGCAGGCATCACCAAATTCAACTTCGGTTCCGCCAATGCATCCTTCCCCGACCCGCAAGTCTATACCGATCGCAAGCAATATCGCTTCGTCGGCGGGCTGAAGGGGCAGTTCGGCGTCGCCGGCACGGACTGGAACTACGACGCCTATTATGAACATGGCATCACCATTTCGGACGTACGCGTGCGCGATATCGTGCTCCAGAACCGCTATGTCGCCGCTGCCAATGCGACCACGCTTAACGGCGCGATTGTGTGCGCCGATCCGGTGGCGCGGGCCAATGGTTGTGTCCCGATCAACATCTTCGGCAACTTCACGCCGTCGGCTTCCGCTCTGGCCTATGTCGCGCCGCACGAAAACGGACCGTTCCAGCACACCAAATTGACACAGGACGTGGTCAGCGCCAACTTCTCGGGTGAGCCGGTGGAGTTGTGGGCAGGCCCGCTGGCAGTCGCGTTCGGCGGTGAATATCGGCGCGAATTTTATCGGGTAAATGCCGACCCCTATGGCGCGGGCGTGTCCGATCGCAGTCCCAACAGCGCGGACTATCCGGCCGATCCTCTGCTCAATCCGCAGCTGGGCAGCAACTGGGCGGCCGGCAACTACAAGAATGGCAGCGGCAAATATGAGGTTTATGAAGGCTTTCTGGAGATCAACCTGCCGCTGTTCGACAGCGAAGGGGCCGGTCGCGCCAATCTGAACGCCGCCGGGCGCGGGACGCATTACAGCACGTCGGGGACGGTCTGGTCATGGAAGGTCGGTGGCACCTGGGACACGCCGCTGGACGGCATCCGCCTGCGCGCGGTGACGTCGCGCGATGTGCGCGCGCCCAACCTGTCGGAACTGTTCGCGGCGCCGACGGTGACGACATTGCCGAACTTCAATGATCCGTTCCGTGACGTAGCGGTATCGGCGTTCCAGAACACCGTCGGCAACCCCAATCTGAAGCCGGAAATCGCGCGCAACACCGAATTGGGCATCGTGCTGGCGCGACCATCCTGGGCGCCGGGCCTGAGCCTGTCGTTCGACTATTACAACATCAAGCTGAAGGGCGTCGTGTCCAGCCTGTCGGCGCAACAGATCGTGCAATTCTGCTCTGAAGGCAATCAGGCCTTCTGCGGTGGCTTCAGCCTCGACAATGCCAACCAACAGCAGAATTTCATCAACGTCCAGCCGTTCAACCTGGCGTCATGGGAAACGAGCGGTTTCGACATCGAGGCGAGCTACCAGTGGCAGCAACCGCTGGGCCTGCCGGGCAGCTTCACCGTCCGGGCGCTGGGCACTCATATCCGCAAGTTCATCGTCAGTGCCGGTATCGACGGTGTCGATCCGGTGGATCAGGCGGGCGCCAATAATGGCGCGACGCCCGATTGGAAATGGCTGGCGGTGCAGACCTATGACAGCGGGCGGTTAAGTCTGACGGTGCAGGAACGCTGGTTCAGCGACGGCACATTCGGAAATCAATATGTGGTGTGCCAATCATCTTGCCCGGCCTCCAACGGCAACCACCCGACCATCGATTACAACAAGATGAAGGGCGCCTTCTACGTTGACGTCGGCGCGTCGTTCAAGATCATGGACCAGCTGTCGATCTACGGAAAGGTCGACAATCTGTTCGACAAGGACCCGGTGGCGTCGCCGCAAACCAATACCGGCCTCGACATCAACCCGGCGCTGTATGACACGCTGGGGCGCATTTACCGCGCGGGTGTCCGCTTCAACTTCTAGCTCAAAAGATCCTTCCCCCCCAACTTGTCCCGGTCCTGCACGGCCGGGACATATTTTTTTCGGAGCGACCATGATGAAATGCGGATTGAGCGGCGCCTGCGCGTCGGTGCTGTTGTCCCTGGCGGGCTGGCAACCGGCGCTGGCGTCGCCGTCCGTCTATATGGTCGCGCCCAACGAGCCGCGCGCGGTGACGGTCAGGGGCGTGGGCGATGGCCGCGCCGATGACGGCGCCGCGATCCAGCAGGCGATCGACAAGGCCGCAGAGGCCGGCGGCGGAGGCATCGTGTTCCTGCCCGCAGGCACCTATCGCATCAGCCGCACCCTGTTCCTGTGGCCGGGCGTGCGCATCTTCGGCATCGGCGCGCAGCGGCCGGTCATCCTGCTGGGCGCCAATACGCCGGGGTTCCAGCGCGGCGTCGCTCATATGCTGATGTTCACCGGCAGCCAGCGCCAGACTGACAAGGGGACGCCGCCAGCGGCCTTTCCGCCGGCCGGGAGTGTGCCGTTCAACAAGGACATCGCCGACGCCAATCCTGGCACCTTCTATTCCGCGCTCGGCAATATCGATTTCCGCATCATGGACGGCAACCCGGCCGCGACCGCGATCCGCTTCCATTCGGCGCAGCATAGTTTCGTCAGCCATGTCGATTTCCACATCGGGTCGGGGCTGGCGGGCCTCTATCACGTCGCCAACGAGGCGGAGGATCTGCACTTTCATGGCGGGCGCTACGGCATATTGGCGGAAAAGACATCGCCGGCTTGGCCGTTCGCGTTGGTCGACGCGACGTTCGACGGGCAGCGGGACGCCGCCATCCGCGAGCATGAGGCGGGGCTGACGCTGGTCAATGTCGCAATCCGCGACACGCCGGTCGGAATCGAGATCGACCGGGGCTATGGCGACTGGCTGTGGGGCCAGGATGTGCGGTTCGAAAATGTGTCGAAAGCGGGCGTCATCATCTCCAACGAGAAGAATGTCTACACGCAGGTCGGCTTCCAGAATGTGGTGGGGGCCAACACCCCCATTTTCGCGCGCTTTCGCGAGAGCGGTAGGACGGTGGCGGGCATGGGCGCGGCTTATAAGGTGACAAGCTTCACCCATGGGCTGACGCTGCCGGGCGTCGGAAAAATGGGCGAATACAAGACCGATATGCAGGCGCAGGCAGTGGGCGCGCTACCCGCGCCCGGCGCGCCCGCGATCCGCGCGCTGCCGCCGGTGGCCGAGTGGGTGAGCGTGCGGACTTTGGGCGCGAAGGGCGACAACGAGACAGACGACACCGCCGCGCTGCAAAAGGCGATAGACACGCATCGCGTCGTGTATCTGCCCGTCGGTTTCTACAAGGTCAGCGACACGCTGCGCCTGCGCGCCGATACCGTGCTGGTGGGGCTGCACCCCGGACTGACGCAGATCGTCCTCCCCGACGGCTCGGCCGGTTTTCAGGGCGTGGGCGCGCCCAAGGCGCTGATCGAAAGCGCGCAGGGCGGCGACGCCATCGTGTCGGGGATCAGCCTGGACACCAATGGCGCCAATCTGCGCGCGACCGCTTTGCTGTGGAAGGCGGGCGCGCAATCGATGGTCAACGACGTCAAGTTTCAGGGCGGGCACGGCACGCAGGCGTTCGACGGCAGCCGCGTCAATCCCTACAACAACAACGCCACCGGCGATCCCGACGCGGCGCGGCGATGGGACGGACAATATGCCAGCCTGTGGGTGACGCAGGGCGGCGGTGGCACCTTCGCCAATATCTGGAGCCCCAGCACCTTCGCCCATCCCGGCATCCTGATTTCCGACACGCAGACGCCAGGCCGCATCATCCAGGCGTCGGTCGAGCATCATGTGCGGACCGAAATCGGCCTCAATCGCGTCGCCAACTGGGAATTGCTGGCGCCGCAGACCGAGGGCGAGGGGGGCGAGAGCGGCGACGCGGTGGCGCTGGAAATCCGGGATTCGCGCAATATTCTGGTCGCCAATTTCCATGGCTATCGCGTCACCCGGACGCGCAAGGCGGCGTCCGCGGCGGTGACCCTCTATAATTCGCAGGACATCCGGTTCCGCAATGTCCATGTCAATGGCGAGAGCGGGCTGGGCACCTGCGACGAAAATGGCTGCGCGACATTCCTGCGGGTGACGAAATTCCCCTATGAGAATGCGATCCGGGATGTCACCCACGGGCTGGACGTGCGCGAGCGTGAATTTGCCGTGCTGGACATCGACGCCACGCCCGCGCCGGTCAGGCCCGCGACCTTTGGCGGGGCGGTCGGCAAGTTGGCCGACGGGTTCCATTCCATCGGCGGCGGCGCGGTGGATGAAGCCGGGCGGCTCTATTTCATCGACCGGCAGTTCCAGCGCATCTGGCGCTGGTCGGACGCGGGCAAGCTGGAGATCGTGCGCGACGCGGCGCTCGACCCGGTGAACCTGACGATCGACCGGTCGGGCAATGTGATGGTGCTGTCGTCGCAGGGGCGCAATGGCACAGTATACAGCTTCAAGCCGGGCGCGCCCGACAGTGAGATGACGGTCATCCCCGCGACGCCAACCGCGCCGCATCCGGGCGCGGCCGTGGTGTTGCCGGTCAATTGGTGGAATAACGGCGAGTTCAGGGACCAGATCGACCCCAAGACCTACGCCTTCACCACGCTGGAGGCGATGTTCGCGCGCGACATGGCCAAGCCCAAGGCAAGCGAATATGTTTCCCCCGATGGATCGGTTGTGCTGCCCGCCGCGCGCGTATTCGCGCAGGGGCCGGCGGACCACCGCGGGCGGCGCTTTTCCGACGCGCTCGACACCTATGGCTTTGTGCAGGCGCGGGCGGGCGGGCGATTATTCCTGACCAACGGGTCGGAGAACCGCACCTATAGCGGCACAGTGGGCGCAGGGGGCGCGGTGACGGAGCTCAAGCCCTTCGCCGATCGCGGCGGCGAGGGCGTGGCGACGGATGCCAAGGGGCGCGTCTATGTCGCCAACGGGCAGGTGTTCGTCTATGCGGCCGACGGGAAAGAGATCGGGCGGATCGACGTGCCCGAACGGCCGCTGCAACTGCTGTTCGGCGGGGCGGACGGGAAGACATTGTTCATTCTGGCGCATCATGCACTCTATTCGGTGCGGCCGGAATAGGGAGGCTTTTAGCCCTCTCCTTGAGGGAGAGGGCTGCGCACCCTCATTCAACTGCGCCAAACCGCTGCGCGGCAAGGCTGCGTATCCTTCTCCCTCAAGGTGGGACATATCACGCAGGCGTTAGGATCGCCATGTCGTAGACCAGCACCTTGCGCCAGAGCGGTTCGCAGGATGCGACGAAGGCGCGGTGGATGGGGTGGTCCTGATAGGCTTTCTGGTCGGCGATATTGTCGAAATAGATGAGTTCCGACACGTCGTAGCTATTGTCGATGACGTCGCGCTGTTCGGTGGGGGCGGGCAGGCCGACATGGAGCTGGCGCACCATCGGGATGGCGGCGAGCGTGCGCAGCCCGGCGACCAGCCGGTCGCGATCGGCCGGCGATCCGGCCTGCTTCAGCCAGAAGAAGACATGGTGGACCAGCATAGGCTGGCCCTGTGGGGTCGCGGCATGGCCGGACGACAGGGTTGCCGCGCCCACGCCTGCGGCCATCATCGCCGCCAATTCCCGCCTGCTCGTTTTCATCCTGCGATCTCCCCTATGTAGTCAATCATGCACGCTTGCGATCGACTGGCGCTCGATAATGTCGTGGCTGAAAATCTCGTCGCTGACCCATGCGCCGCCGGTGCGGTCACCCAGCGCGGCGATGAGGCATTGGGTAGCGCGAAAGGCCATGTCCTCGACCGGCTGGCGCACTACGGTCAGTGGCGGCCAGATGCGCGAGGCGAGGATGGTGTCGTCGAAACCGGTGACGCTGAGTTCGGCGGGCAGACGCAGCCCCTGATGGCTGGCCTGCGCGATGACGCCGGCGGCAAGGTCGTCACTGCTACAGATGATGGCGGTGGGGCGATCCGGCAGTGCCAGCAATGCCTGTCCGGCGGCCATGCCGGCTGCATAGTCGAACGCGCCATGCTGCACGATCAGGTTGGGATATTCGGCGATGCCCTGTTGGCTGAGGGCGGCGCGAAAGCCGTCCAGCCGCGCCGCGACCACGCTATAAGGGTCCGGCCCCGCGACATAGGCGATGCGGCGATGGCCGCTGGCGATGACGCGGTCCGTAAGGGCGTGCATCGCCGCGCGATTGTCGATCCTGACGGTCGTGATGTCCGGCATGGCCGTGCCGGTCGCGATCGCGGCCAGCGGAACAGCCAAGGCAGCGAGTTCCGCCGATCCGCTGAGCTGCTCGGCAAAGGGCGGGATGAGCAGGAGCGCGTCCGCGCCGCTTTGCACCAGATCGCGGGCGATCCGTTCCGCTTCGTCCCTGGTCACGCCCTCGCCATCGCGCAGGATGAGTTGCAACCCGTGGGCATTGGTCGCCCGCAACGTGCCGACCAGTACCGCATCGAGGAAAGGCGTGCGCCGGTTGCTGTAGAGCAGGCCCACGGTCGTCGCCCGCGCCTTCGCCAGGCGCCGCGCCGCCAGATTGGGCACATAACCCAATTCGGCTATCGCCGCCCGCACCGTGGCGATGGTGGCGGCGCTCGCGCGGCCGGCACCGTTGAGCACGTTCGATACAGTCATTGCGGATACGCCCGCCCGTTCCGCCACCGCGCGGATCGTCACGCCATTTCGTCTTCGTCGCGTCATCAACTTCATGCCCCCGGCCTCCTGATAGCGCGTTTCCGGCGGCGGCATAGGGGGCGAACGGGTCAGGCCGCGCCAGCCTTCAGCGACTTGACGGCATGATCGACCGCGCGCGTGGTCAGCGCCATGAAGGTGAGCGAGGGATTGACGCAGGAAATGGAGGCCATCTGCGCGCCGTCGGTGACGAACAAATTGGTCGCGTCATGCGCCTGGCTCCATTTGTTGAGCACCGATGCGCGCGGGTCGTCGCCCATGCGCGCGCCGCCCATTTCATGGATGGCGTCGCCGGGCACATGTTCGCGCACCTTGCTCCCGACATTTTTGAGGCCGGCGCCGCGCAGCATTTTTTCCCCCTGTTCGCGGGCGTCGGCCATCATGCGCAGTTCATTGTCGCGGAAGGTCACATTGAAGCGCATCAGCGGGATACCGAAACGGTCGGTCTTGTCGGGGCTGAGCACGACCTGATTATCCTTATAGGGCAGGCATTCGCCGAACGCGCCCATCTGGAACTGCCAGCCGCCATAGCGGCGCATCCCTTCCTTCATCGACTTGCCGAAGCCCACCGGCCAGGCGGGCGCGCGGAATGCGCTGCCCTGATAGCCATAGCCGCGCTTGAAGCCGACATCGTCGGCGCTGTCGATATTGCGGAAACGCGGCACATAGATGCCGCCGGGGCGACGGCCATATTCGATAAATTCCTCCATGCCGGGGATGTCGCCCCCTACGCTCACGCGGAAGATATGATCCATGACATAGCGGCCGAGTGTGCCGCTGGAATCGAAATGGCTGCGGCCGCCACCGGGTTGGCGCGAGTTCATCAGGATTTGCACCGAACCGAGTGTCGACGCGTTGAGGAAGACGAGTTTGGCCTGCACCACCTCCGCCTGGCCGGTCTTGGCGTCGATGAAGCGGACGCCGGTCACTTTTTTGGTGGCGGCATCATATTCCAGGTTGGTGACCATCGCGTCGGACCGCAGGGTCAGTCGTCCGGTCGCGCGCGCGGCGGGCAGGGTGACCGCCTGGGTCGAGAAATAGGCGCCGAAGGAACATCCATTGCCGCACTGGTTGCGGAACTGGCACTTGGTGCGGTTCTGCTCCGGCTTGTCCTCGGTCATGTTGGACAGGCGGGCGTTGATCATCTTGCGGCCGGGAAACGCCGTTTCCAGCCGCTGCTTCATCCATTTTTCCGCGACGTTCATCGGCATGGCGGGCTGGAACTCGCTATCGGGCAGATAGGGCAGGTTCTCCCGCGAACCCGACACGCCGATATATTTTTCGACATAGCTGTACCAGGGCGCCAGATCGTCATAGCCGATCGGCCACACGCCATCGACGCCTTCGCGTTTGTTCGCCTCGAAATCCGCAGGGCTCCAGCGGAAGCTCCAGCGGCCCCAGATCAGCGACTTGCCGCCGACAGCCGCGGGACGAATCCAGTAGAATTTGCTGCCCTCCCCATAATCATAGGGGTTCAGCCGGTCATTATTGTGGAACGCCTGGTTGCTGGGCGAGACATAGCCGTGCTTGGCGATGAAATAGTCGCTCTCCATCAGCCGTTCAGGCATCATGTTGCGGGCCGGCACATCATAAGCGGGCCGGCCATCATAGGTATAATCCTGTTGATGTTCGACCATGTGGCCGCGATCGAGCATCAGCACGCGCAGCCCCTTTTCCGTCAATTCCTTGGCGGCCCAGCCGCCGCTGATGCCCGATCCGATGACGATCGCGTCGAACCTGTCCGTCGAAGCCATGTTGATCCCCTTCCAGGATGCAGGTCAGAAGCGCAGTGCGCGCAGGGTTTGGAAGCTTTTGGTGATGTCGGGAATATAGGGGGCGGGCGCCTGGTCGTTTTCGACATAGAAATGGCGGACGCCGGTGATGTCGTTGAGCTTGAAGATGCCCGCGAAATCCACCGTGCCGCTGCCCACCGCAGCCATGGCGCGGTCGGCGCGCATGTCCTTCACATGGTAGGAATAGATGCGCCCGGCGAGGCTGCGAACCAGTTCTTGCGGATCCTGTCCGGCAAAAATGGCCCAGTAGAGGTCGAGTTCGATCTGCACCAATGCGGGGTCGCAGGCCTTGACCAACCGGTCGAACAGACTGACGTTGTCGGGCCGGATGGTGAATTCGAAATCATGATTATGATAGGCGAAGCCGAGGCCGACGTCCTTCAATTGCGCGGCGAAGCGGTTGAAGTTGGCGAGCGCCGGGGTCCAGGCATCGGCATTGCGATACTTGTCGACCATATAGGGCAGGACGACCGTGTCCGCGCCCAGCGTCTTGGCCATTTTGACGCTGGCGTCGAAATTGTCGAGCAGCGCCTCATAACCGATATGGAGCGACGGGCAGGTCAGGCCTAACCGGTCCATGGTCCGGCGCAGCAGGCCATGGTCCATGGCGTCATACCCGCCGCCGCCATATTCGACCTCGCGATAGCCGACCTTGGCGACCTTTTCGAGCGTCGCGACTGGATCGGCGGTGAACATGTCGCGCACGGTGTAGAGTTGCAGGCCGATGCGCTCGATCCGCGCCGCGCGGGCCGGGGTGGCGAGGAAGGGCTGAACGGCGAGGGCGGTCACGCCGCCCGCAGCCAGCATCATGGTGCGACGGTTCATCATCATGCGGAATAGACCTTGTTGACCTGAGAATAGGGGAAAGCGCCGTCATATTCGCCGGGCACCGGCAGATATTCGCGTTCCTGCGTCATGCCGATTTCCGACGTGTAATAGCCGGCGATGACCATCTGCCGGAAAGCTTCGAAAAATTCCCAGCCGTCCGGTATGTCGTTGTTCATCGCCAAAGTGAGCAGCGCATCCTGCTGCGCAGGCGTGGCGTCGATGGCGGCCAGAGTATAGTCCTGCCGGCTGCGCGCGTCGATTTCCGCGAGGCCGGAAATGATGGGATCGCGGTCCTCTACATCGGCCCAGTCGGCCAGCAGCTTTTCGATATAGGCCGGCACACCAGCCGCGATCGCCCCCGGCGTGTCGGTCGTGGGCAGGATGCGTTCGGAAAGGGCGGTCATCAAGGCGCGCTGCGGCGGGGTGAAGACCTGGATGCCCGGTGCGCCCTGATCGATCACTGGCATGGCAGGCGCGAGGCCGGCGGCACGGGCGAGCGGAGTGAAAAGCTGGGCGCCGAACATGGCGGCCATGCCGGCAAGCGCGTGTCTGCGATCCATCATTGTCCTGTTCCCTTCAGATCCTGTGCGATGGCGTCTTCCGGCAGCGGCCGGACCCAGATGTTGCGGAAGGAGACGGCCGAGTCGTGGTCCTGCAACTGGATCGGCGCGGTGTCGCCATGCGCCTGATATTGGCCGACCGTGCGCCAGACGGTGGTGCCGAGCATCGCCTGATGATTTTGCACCAGCACGCCGTTCAGCAGCGCCGTGACATAAGCGGGGCGCAGGAGGCTGCCGTCGGCGGCGAAGCGGGGGCGTTCGAAGATGATGTCGTAGCTTTGCCACTCGCCCGGCCGACGCGACGGGTTCACAAGCGGCGGCTTCCACGCATAGACCGCGCCCACCGTGCCGTCGGCATAGGTCGCATTGTCATAGCCATCGAGAATCTGAACCTCGTAACGCTGCATGAACCAGATGCCGCTATTGCCCCTGTCCTGCGAGCTTTTCTGCGGCGGGGTGGGGGAGCGGAATTCCAGATGGAGCTGGACGTCCCCGAAAGCCTGTTTCGAGATGAGGTTGTTTTCGCCGCCGCTGCTGGCGCGGGACGGGACGGTCATCGCGCCCCTGTCGAGTGTCCAGGGCGCGCGCTCGCCGCGCCAGGCGTCGAGCGAACTGCCGTCGAACAGGATAATCGCGTCGGAGGGCGCGCCGCCCGGCGTGGCGGCCGGCGTGACGACCGTCGGGGCCGGGCGGTCGGGATCATGGACATGCCATTTGCCGCCGGGCAGCATCGGCGTGTCCGTGAACCCCGGCTTGTCGGCCGCCTGGGCGAGCGTGCCGGCCATGATGCCGACCGTCATGGCCATGACCGCGTGGATGCGCTTCATCCCCTCATTCCCCTTCATATGCCGTCGATCGCGCGATAGGCGGCGACCAGCCGATCCTCGCCCGCGCGTCCTTCCGCCGAATTGCCATGTTCCATGCCGATCACGCCGGCATAGCCGCGCGCGCGCAGCCAGCGGACGATGTTGGCATAGTTGATCTCGCCCGTGCCCGGCTCCTTGCGGCCGGGATTGTCGCCGAACTGGATATAGCCGACCTCCGCCCAGCAGGCGTCGAGCGTCGGGATCAGGTTCCCCGACTGGATCTGCTCATGATAGAGGTCCGCCAATATCTTGACGCCGGGGCTGTTTGCGCCGCGCGCGACGGCATAGCCCTGCGCGACCGACCGCATGAAGACGCCGGGATGATCGGTGCGGGTGTTGAGCGGCTCCATCACCAGCACCAGCCCGTGCGGCGCGACGATGTCGCCGGCGCGGCGCATACAGTCGATGATGCGGCCGGTCTGGATCTCCTGTGGCACGCGGGCGTCCATGAAGCCGGCGACCACGGTCATGTGCGTGGCGTTGAGCCGCTTGGCCACGTCGATCGAGGTGCGGATGTCGGCGAGGAAGGCGTCGCGGTCGGCCGCGTCATTGGCGCCCAAAACCGGCCGGGAGTCCCCCCATTTGGGCATACTGGCGACGAAGACGCCCATGGTCATGCCACGTTGTTCCAGGGCGCGGGCCATGGCGACCTGCTGGTCGATGGGGCGCGCGCGCGCTTCATTGTCCTCCCAGGCGCGAAAGCCCTGGTCGGCGGCATAGGCGATCTGTTCCAGCCGGTCGCCGCGGCTGGCGAAGCTGCCTTCGTGGGGGGCGTAAGCGAGTGAGAAATGCGCTGCATTGGAACCGCGCTTGCCCGCCGTCGCCGCCATGGCCGGAGCGGCCGCCGTGGTAAGCCCGGCCGCGATCATGCTCCGTCTCGATATGTTCATGCCATGCCCTCCGCTACATGTGTCGCGCGCCGGTTCGCGCGCCGGTCGGCCAGCCAGATGAGGCCGAAGACGACCAGCAGCGTGAGCGGCACGAAGGCAAGGCGGGCGAAGGACTGGGACGCGGCGGCATCCTCCACCATGCGCAGCGCTTCGCCGGTGAGGCGGGTGAAGGCTTCCGGCCCGCCCGCAATTTCCACCTTGGCCTCATCGAACATCTCGCCGAGGCGAGGCAGGACGAAGAAGCTGGCCAGCGCGCCGGCCGACCCGACCAGCCCCAGCGCCCAGGCGTCGCCGCGCGGATAGCGTTCCGCCACCGAGGCGAGCATCGTTGGCCACATGGCGCAGACGCCAAGGCCCCAGACGGTGGAGGCGAGGATGGCGGAGACGGGCGATTGCGCCTGCGACAGCAGGAACAGGCCGATCGCGGCAAGCAGGCTCGATACCCAGAGCAGCCCGGGATTGGAGAGGCGCCCGGCTATCCGCCCGGCGAAATGGCGGAAGACGAACATCAGTGCGCTGACATAGACGAGCAGCAATATGCCGCGCATACCGACCCGGTTGCTGAGTGCGACGTCGAGCCATTGGCCCGGCGCCAGTTCGGACGAGGCGGTCAGGAACATCGCGCCGAACCAGATGAAGAAGCTGGGGCGACGGAACACCTCCATCATCATGTCCTTCATGCCCCGGTCGCCGATGCGCTCCGGCGGCGCGGGAAAGCGCGTGGTCGCGGCGATCAGGATGACGCCGATGGCGGGCAGGAACGCCAGCGCCATGATCCCCTGCCACGGCAGCAGCGGCGCCAGGAACACCCCCGCCAGGCCGCCGACGATCAGGCCACCGGGATACCAGGCGTGCAGCACGTTGAGGCGATGGGTCGTATCTTCGGGATAGAGGCGGGCGGTCAGCGGGTTGATCGACGCTTCGGCCAGACCCCAGCCGATGCCGCTGAGCAACATGCCGAGCCATACCAGATGATAGACCGCCATGCCACCGGCCATCGCGCCCGCGCCGATGATAAGGGTGGTGCCGATCAGGAAGGCGACGCCGCAGCCGATCAGGATGTTGCGCATTCCCGCCCTGTCGAGCAAGGCGCTGGCGATCAGCAGCGTGATCGAGAAGCCGAGAAAGGCGGACCCCAGCGCCGCACCGATCAGTTCGCCCGCCTTGATGGGGGCGATCGGGTCGATCCACTGCGCCTTGAGGCTGCTCGCCACGGCGGCCCGCAGTGCGGCGCTCATCGACGCGGTAAACAGCGTCAGGACGCTCAACCAGAATAATCGGTGCCGGTTTATGCCCATCATGCCCGCTCCTCTCTGTTGTGCCCCGTCGGTCTTTTCTCTGATCGGGGTTGTTCTTATGCGTTGGCGTCGTCAGGTCAGTCCCAGCCAGCGCCGGTTGTCGGCTGGATCGCCGCCGCCTGCAAAATCGTCGAAAGCTTTTTCCGGCCGGCGGATCATGTGCGCCGCGATGAAGGGCGCGCCTTCACGCGCGCCGTCCTCGGGATGTTTGAGGCAACATTCCCATTCCAGCACGGCCCAGCCGTCATAGCCATATTGGGTAAGGCGGGAGAAAATGCCGGTAAAGTCGACATGGCCATCGCCCAACGAGCGGAAGCGGCCGGGGCGGTCGACCCAGTCGGCATAGCCGCCATAGACACCCGCGCGCCCGGTCGGGTTCAGCTCCGCATCCTTTACGTGAAACATGCGGATGCGGTCGTGGTAAATGTCGATGAACTGAAGATAGTCCAGCGCCTGCAGCACGAAATGGCTGGGGTCGTAGAGGATGTTGGCGCGCGGATGATCTTCCACCGCGGCGAGGAAGCGTTCGAAGGTCAGGCCGTCGTGCAGATCCTCGCCTGGATGCAGTTCATAGCACAGGTCGACGCCCTGTTCGTCAAAAGCGTCCAGGATCGGGCGCCAGCGCTTGCCCAGTTCGGCGAAAGCTTCATCGACCAAGCCGGCGGGACGTTGCGGCCAGGGATAGACGAAGGGCCAGGCGAAGGCGCCAGAGAAGGTCGCATGGGCGGAGAGGCCGAGGCGGCGGCTGGCGCGGGCGGCGAGTTTGAGCTGGTCGACGGCCCAGGCCTGCCGCTCGGTCGGCTTGCCGCGCAGGTGGGGCGGCGCGAAATTGTCGAATGCCGCATCGAAGGCTGGATGGACGGCGACCAGTTGGCCCTGCAGATGGGTGGACAGTTCGGTGATCTCGACCCCGGCCTCGCGGCAGCGGCCGATAAGATCGTCGCAATAATCCTGGCTCTCCGCCGCGAGCGCGAGGTCCATGCAACGAGGATCGTTGCTGGGAACCTGAACGCCCTCATAGCCCGCCTGCGCCATCCAGCGCGCGGCATTGTCCAGCGTGTCGAACGGGGCGGCATCGCCCATGAATTGCGCCAGAAAGACCGCCGGGCCGCGCATGGAGCGGGGCGCGGCCGTCATTTCAGGCTTTTGAGGTAAGCGATGATCGCGGCGCGCTTGGCCGGATCGGGCGTGGCGATGGGCATCCGCGTGCCGGGCACCTTTTTCATCGGGGCAGCCAGATAGTCGCTCAGCGTTTCGTCGTCCCAGCGCAGCTTCGCGCCTTTGAGCGCGGCGGAATAAGTGAAGCCGGACAACGAAGCGGCGGGGCGGCCGGCGACGCCATGGAGATTGGGACCGACGCCGCTCTTGGCGTCCTTCTGCACCGTGTGGCAGGCGCGGCAGGCGTTAAAGGCGGGCGGGGCGGTTTGCGCCCGGGCGGATAGCGACGATATCACCGCCGCGCCAGCGGCCAATAGTGTCAGGCTGAGGCTTGCTGCGCTTCGCACCCTTCGACTCTCCATTTTTTCTATTCTTGCTTATTATTTACCGGTAAACCGTGGCAGATCAAGATAAGAATGGTTGCGCTACCGTGAATCGATGAGGGGAGGAGAGAAATGGCGAAAAAAATGTTGCATCTGGCTATGGTCGGCGGCGGCGAGGGCGCCTTCATCGGCGCGATCCACCGCGCCGCAGCTGCGCTGGACGGCGATTGGCGGCTGGTGGCGGGCGCTTTCAGCAGCGATGCGGAGCGCAACCGCCGGTCGGGCGAGCTACTCGGCATCGCGCCGGCGCGCATCTACGATTCGATCGAGGCGCTGATCTCCGGCGAACAGGCTCTGCCGGAATGCGAGCGGATCGACGCGCTGTCGATCGTGACGCCCAATCATCTGCACGCACCCATGGCGATCGCCGCGCTGGACGCGGGTTTTCATGTCTTTTGCGAAAAGCCGATGGCGATCGACCTGGCGGAGGCGCGCCAGATCGCCCAGGCGGCGCAGCGGTCCGGCTGCCAGTTCGGCCTCGCCTTCACCTATAGCGGCTATCCGCTGGTGGAAGAGGCGCGCGCGCGGGTGGCGCGGGGCGATTTCGGGCGGATTCGGCTGGTCCAGGTGGAATATTCGCAGGGCTGGCTGGCCAAGGCGATCGACCGGGACGGGAATAAGCAGGCCGAATGGCGGACCGACCCCGCGCGTGCCGGGCTGGGCGGCTGCCTGGGCGATATCGGCACCCATGCCTTTCACCTCGCCGAGCATGTGGCGGGGCTGGAGGTGCGCGAACTGTGCGCCGACCTTACCACCCATGTCGCGGGGCGACGGCTGGACGATGATGTCAGCGTGCTGCTGCGCCTGGACGGCGGCGCGCGCGGGGTGCTGAAGGCGACGCAGGTGGCGGCGGGCGATGAAAATGGGCTGAAGCTGCGTATCCATGGAGAGCATGGCGGGCTGGAATGGGCGCAGATGGAACCCAATACGCTGACGTTGCGCTGGCTGGACCGCCCGGCGGAGATCGTGCGGGCCGGGGGGGCGGGGCTTGCATCATCGACGCAGGCGCGGTTGCGCACGCCGGCCGGTCATCCCGAAGGCTATATCGAGGCGTTCGCCAATCTGTATCGCGCTTTTGCGGCGCGGATAAGCGGCGTGGAGGCCGAGGCGCCGGCTGGCGCTGCGGCCTGGTTTCCGTCGGTGGAGGATGGCCTGCGCACCATGGCGTTCGTCGAGACGGTCATCGCCAATGCCGGTGGGGACAGTAAGTGGACGGCGCTGTCGGTGGGCTAGGGAGACGTTGCCGGTTCAGCGGGCGCAAGACGATGGGGCACGTTCGGCGACGGGGCGGCCGCGCGGACCGTGCAGCAGCGTGAGCATAAGCCTGCGGCATTGGGCCGCCATTTGTTCATCATGACGTCGAACCCGTCCAACATTTCGATCTGAGATCACCACAAGGCGGCACGGAAGAGGATGTCTCCGGGCGCGAGATCAATCATCATGGAGGGCTTGATACCGACGCGGCGGCGACAGTCCAGTCTTCTGCGCTATAGATGTCGGCATATGGATTTTTCAGCAGCCGGGGACGATTGCCGGACTACTAATCAGCCGGCGAATTTCGGCTCAAAGCCCGAGATCAGGCGTTTGATGGTTCCATCAGACGTCGCCGGAAGAACAAATGGTGCCAGAAGAACACTCCTATTGGGCACTCAAGCAGCTGATCTACCCTGCAAATTGGCAGTGGGAAATCGACGAAACCATCAATAGCACCATCACATCGTCTGGAAAAGGCCGGATGTCGCCGGAAAGCCGCAAATTTGCACTGTTGGACTGCGGCTTAGCAATAGCCACAAGGCGGGCGAAAGGCATGATCATCGTCGTGCCAAACAGCGCGTTTTCTCGAAAGCGTTGTCTGGCGTACCATCTTCATTATGCCCTCTAGAATAGACGGCAGCTTTTCGGAAACCGATCGATGCCAGCAGCACCGTGCCTACGATGGGCGGAGGGTCATTATATTGAAACTACCGGGCACGATGGACGGACGAAGTTCATCACGCTTTTCTGGCGAGAAACGGGCGTTGGGCAGAAAGATGACCCGTTTCGAAGGATCGATCGTGCCGGTACGGGCGCCTATAGCAGTTTCCACATGCCCCGCTGAAATGACCTGGCCAGAGGATTCAATCTTCAGCATATCGAGTTCGCCACACTCGCCTGCCGGGATGAACGCTAGGTCGTGTGCGTCGTCGAGGATGACCGCATCGGGACCTTGCCCGATAGCGATGGAAGCGACCATCTTTCTGGCCTTAGGATCGACCGCAGCCGCCACGCCGTTCGCGCAGGCGGCAATCAGACGGCGTGCGATCGCCGAATAGGCGAGTCCACTTGGTTCCGTGCACCCGGGTAAGGGGATGGCTTCAAGCATTTTCAAGATATCGAGATCGACCACTTCCCTTTCGTTCTTATCTTCATTGTTGACGAACAGGCGATGCGCGTCATCGATCGCCGCGAACTCCAGGCCTGGCTTCAGGCTGACAGTCGCGGTCACTATCGCTTTTACCGGATCGATCACGGACATGGTGCCAGACTTCGCGTTCATGACCAGCAGCCTGTGTGTCAGGGGATCGTAAAAGCTGCATCGGGCTTTTCGCCGACCGCAATTCTGGCGATTTCTGCGCCGCTATGGCGATCAATCAGACGCACGCTGCCATTGTTGCCGTCGGTCTCTGCCAACAATCCACAGTCGGGAATGACGACGACGGCATGTGCCTTGCTGGCGGTAGGGAGTTGTGTTGCAGCGCCCGATGCGACGTCGATCGCCGCACAGGCGGCCGAGACGGCCAGCCCATCGGACGGTGCCGATAGTGCACAAGCGATCGCCGAGGGCTCCAGCATCATCGTCACGGCAACGCGCGCGAACGAAATCGCACCGGTCACTGCATCGCTGCAGACCATGCAGCCGCAGGCGATCATATCACGCTCCTTCATCGAAGACTCTTTGCCCGCAACCGCCGATTTCAACCAGATCGCTCTCATTTCGCCCTCCGTTTCCAACTTCGGCGGCGCCAATGGCAGCGGACTTTCGGAATCCAAGGCGCAGATCCGCGGCTTCCAGGACGCCGAGTATAATATCACCTATGACGGTGTGCCGTTCGGCGACACCAACGATCCTTCGCATCACAGCAACACCTTCTTCCCGTCCAACACGATCGAGACGCTGGTTGTGGATCGCGGACCAGGCAATGCCTCGAACCTTGGTATTGCGACCTTCGGTGGAAGCATGAACCTGTTTTCGCGCTGAACCCGCGACGATGCGAGCGTCGAAGCGAAGGCCAGCTATGGTACATGGAACACATGGCTCGCCCGCGCCGTACTGCAAAGCGTGGCGATCGATGCATTGGGCGGCAGCGAGATCATGCTGTCCGGCCAGCATATCGAATCCGACGGCGCGCGCAGCTTCTCGCCCTTCAAATCGAATAATGTCTTCGGGAAGATGATGATCCCGATCGGCCCGGACGTTAAGCTGACCCTGCTCGCCACCTACAATGAGAACAGCTTCAACCAACCTGACAAAGATGGTGTAACCGCAGGACAGCAAGCGTTGTACGGCAAGGATTTCAGCCTGAACGACGACCCCAACAGCCAGAATTATTATGGCTACAATCACACCCACAAGACGACCGATTTCGAGATCGTGAAGCTGGAAGCGAACCTGTCGCCAACCGCTACGTTCGAAAACCGCGCCTATACCTACAGCTATGACAATGAGACGCTGAGCGGAAACGACGTCACGCTGTTCGCCGCGGCCACGCCGACGTCGGCTGCCGATATCGTTGCAGCCAACAAGGTAACGCTGACGTCGGGCGGAGCAAAGGTGTTTGGCGTACCGGGCTATACCAAGACCAACAAATATCGCGTCTGGGGCGACATCGCCAAGACCCGCATCCAGCTATTCGATTTTGCCACTTTGACAGCGGGCCTGTGGATCGAATATGCCGACACCTACCGCCAGCAGCGCGATGTCGATCTGGTGACCATAGCGCCCAATTTCGCGGAAAAGGCGGTCAAGGATCCGGTGACCGGCGCGGCGAAACCGGCGAACATCAAGTTTGACCAGAATAGCGACACCAACCACGCGAGGAATTTGTCGAACTGGAACTGCGCCCTTTCTCCGGCCTGACCGTCACACCCGGCTTCAAGCACGTCGAACCTTCTTTACATCGGTCGTTCCGGGCGAAGGCGTGATCTTCGTCAACCAGGGCAAGGCGGTCTATAAGGGCGTCGAAGCCCAGGCGACCTACGCCTTCGCCAATGGTCTTGCCGTTTTCGCCAACGCGTCGCGCAACTACGCCAAGACCCACAATGACGGCGCACCCAAGACCCAGCTTGCCAACGCCCCCTTGTGGACGGCAGCAGGCGGCGTACCGTTCAAGAGCGGTCCGATCCGCTTCTAGCTGATCGATAAATATACCGGCGAGCAATATGCCACCGACGGTGAGCCTGCCGCCTATCGCCTGTCCGGTTACAATACGGCGATCCTGTCGGCCCGCTACGAGATCGGCCCGGTCCGCATCGGTGTCGAAGTGAACGACCTGTTCAATTCGCGAAAGGCAACGAACATCACGGCCAACAAGGCCTATACCGATCCGGTCTCCAAGGCTGTATCACAGCCCTATGATCAATATTATTACCAGCCAGGCCGTTCGATCACGGGCGACATCACGCTCAGTTTCTGAGGCGAGCATATCAATCGGCTATCGGACCTGCCTTGAGCGCAGGCCCGATAGCCGCTAGCGCTAGCCTATGCCGCGCAGGAAAGACATCTGGCGATGCGGACTTGTCGCAATGCCGGTGCAGGGCATCATTTGCGCCGGACGGATCGACGCGCCGATCCACTGGTTCGATGAAGAGCCTGCCTTCCAGTTTCTGGCCGACCCGTTCGGCTGGCAACAGGATGATAGGCTGCATGTCTTCGCCGAACACTATGACTATCGCACCCGGCACGGCACGATCGAGACACTGGTCTTCGATCGCGCCATGCACCTGCTGGATCGCCGCCTTTGCCTGCGCGAGGACTGGCACCTCTCCTACCCGCAGGTCTTTGCAGCGGACGGAGCGATGTGGATGTTGCCGGAGGCGCACAAGTCGGGCGGCCTGACGCTGTATCGCGACCATGGCGACCTGACCGACTGGCGACCCGAATGCCGCATCCGGCTGGATGGCGTGCCGGTCGACGCCACCATCCTGCGCCTTGCAGACCGCTGGTGGCTCTTCTACTCGCCCGCCACCAGCAAGGCGACGAAACTGTCCCATCTGCACGTAGCCTGGGCCGATGAGCTGACCGGGCCATGGACATGCCATCGGCAAAATCCGGTGCGGACGGATTATCGATCGTCGCGCCCCGGCGGGACACCGGCAATCATCAATGGCAGGATCATGCTGCCGGTACAGGATTGCGCGACCACCTATGGCGGCGCGGTCCGGCCGCTCTGGATCGATCGGCTGGACGAGGGCAGTTTCGCAGCGGAAATGGGTGACGCGCTGGCGCTGCCGACCGGCGCGTATCACGATGGCATGCATACCCTGTCGGCATGCGGCGACATGACCCTGATCGACGTGAAGCGGGTCGATGCTTCGGTTGCGGGCCTCGCCCTCGATCTCAGGAGGATGCTCGGCGAATATCGCGCAGGATAGCCTCGCCGGTTTCGGCAAAGCGTGCCTGTGAATAGCGTTCGAGCATGTCCGTTCGCGTTGCCATACCCATAAGATGCAGCTTTGACGGATCTTGGAGCATCGCCCTGAGCGCGCCTGCCAGCGCATCGACATCGTCGGGCGGCACCGTCCATCCTGTCTCGCCCTGCCGGATCGACCATGGCATCTCGCCAACGGCCGATGCGACCACGGGCAACCCCGCCGTCATCGCCTCATGCGCGGCGATACAGAAGCCCTCCGAACGAGACGGCTGCGTGTAAAGATGCAGACCCGACAGGAAGCGTCGGGGATCGTCGGCATAACCGGGAAAGCGAATGGTTCCAGCGATGTCTCTGGCAAGCGCTTCCAGCCGCCCCCGTTCGTCCCCTTCGCCAGCAATGACCAACTCCAGCGGAACCGGCAGCGTAAAGCCATTTGCCATGAGACGTCCAAGCGCCGCGATCAGCACATCATAGCCTTTGACCGGATGCAGGCGACCAAGGCTGCCTATACGTATCGGGCTCCCCGCATGCCATGGCGCAGCGTGCGGCATGGCGGGATCGGCGGCGAAGATGGGCCAGCAGGCGAGGCGCTTCGCAGGGACGTGCAATTTCTCGGCCGTCAATGCGGTTACGGCCCGGGAATCGCCGATCCACAATGTCGCCCGCGCCTGTAGCAAACGCAGCAACCTTCGGTTCCACGGCTTGAGATAGGCAGCATGTTGCCAGCATATGACCGGCAAACCGAGGCGGGGGCCAAGCAGCAAGCCCAGGATGGTAGCGCGGCTGAGCGACGTCCAGATATGAGTTGTGCCCCAGGCGCCGATCTCCCGCCTCAGCCAGTCCAGCGCGGCACGATGATCCCCGGTCCCGCCCTCGCGCACCAGCGGCTCCAGCCCGGCCGCGACCATTGCCGGAAGACCGCGCTGGTCGCGCGGGGTCAGGGCAAAGACGCGGACTTGCGCACCGGCGGCGCGCAGCACGCGGGCGATCGCCGGAACGGGCTGCGTCGCGCCGCCGCCTTCCACGGAATTGATGACATAGGCGATCCGCATCGCCTTCACCGGGCGTAGCTCTGGCGCCATACCAGCCCCGCGAGGAGGGCGCTGGCCAGGATCGCCTGCCCCACGGCCTGCGCGCCTGCGCCGGCGAGGCCTCCATGATGCAACATCCACGGCAGAATCGGCAGGAAGACGAGGCTCGCAAACAGGTTGGCGCTCATCGAAAGCGCGGGATGGCCCATCGCCGACAGCGCTGCGCTGCACGGCGGGCCGACGACGGCGATCATGCGCGCGCCGACGAGGATGACCATCAGTCCACCGGCCGCCCTGAACGCGTCCCCGGCGAGCAGGGTGACGATGGGCGTCGGGAACAGGGCGACGATAATGACCACGGGCGCGGCGGCCAGCAGCGCAATGCCGATGACGTGGGCCAGCGTGCGTCGGAGCGGAGCGCCGCCCTCTCCCGCCGCGACCATGCGCGCCAATTGGGCATAAGCGGTATTGCCCAATATCTGCGCGGGCTGTGCGATGATGACGGTGGCGCGCTGAGCGACGGCGAAAAGCCCCGCCATCGCTGGCCCCAGCACCCATCCCACGATCAGCGGCGCGATCCGCCCGGCGAGTTCGCTCAGGGTAACGTCGGCGTTGCTGGCGACCAGAAAGCGCCAGATACCGATATTGTCGGCGGTCGCACTGCCCCGTTCAGGGCGAAACAGCGCGCCGCCCAGTCGGCGATAGGCGCACCACAACCCCATCGCCCACAGGACCGCAAACTCGGCGAGGGCGGCAACCAGCCAGGCCGCGAGGAAGCCCCTGAGGCCCCAACCCAGTATCCAAGCCAGCGCCGCGCCGACCAGGCGCACGATCGGCTGTGCCAGATTGTGCAACCCGATGAGATCGAACCGCCCGATCAGTTGCAGATAGCCGGCAGGCGCCGATCGGACGGACCCAAGTACCGCAAAGCTGTAGGGAATGGCGAAGGCGACGGTTTTGGGCGGCCAGCCCAGATGCGGGCCGACAAGGGGCGCTAGCACCATGGCGGCCACGATCGCGACGACACCGCCGGACAGTTCCACCAGCGCCCCGAACCGCAGCAGCCGGACCAGCCGGTTCGACGCCCCCTGTTCATGGGCCTCCGCACCATAGCGCACGATCGCCTGCCAGGCGGGGAATTCCACGATGCCGCACACCGCCGTGACATAGCCATGCACCAGCACCAGCAGCCCATAGTCATGCGGCCCGAGCGCCCGCGCGGCGATGATGAGATACACAAGACTGACGATTCCGGCGCCAGCCTTGCCACCCAGCACCAGTCCCATATCCTTGAAGATCCGTGCACTCATAAAGCCGTCGATGCCCAGTCTTTCCGGCGCAAGGCAATGCCAAAGCCGTTTCGCCGGGCCAGTCTGCGCCCAAGAAAACGATAGAAATACCAGTCCAGCGCCCCGCGCGGCAAATATCTGTAGAACAGCCTTTCGGCGCGCGTCCAGCTGACGCTCGTGCGCGAAACGCGGCGTTCGGACGGAAAACAGACATGGTCGGGATGATAGACCGCCGTGCCATGGCGCAGGATGCGATGGACGATCTCATGATCCTCCAGCACATAGGGCCAGCGCCTGCTGTCAAAACCACCTGCAGTGCGCAGAGCATCCGTACGGAACGCCTGCGCATAGCCCCCGGCATGACATTTGGCGGAATAGCGTCGGCTCTTGCGCATGATCCTGGCGATCCTGCGACCTGATCGCGGATCGGCGCGGGGAGCGTAAAGATCGATCGCCATGACAGCGACAGCCTGCGCGTCCGTTTCGAACAGCTCGAGAATGCGTCCGACATAATCGGGTGGATAGAGCGTGTCGGCATCGCATATCGCAACCAGCGGCGTGTCGACCATGGCGAGACCAGCTGCCATTGCGGGAATCTTGCCCGGTATTGCACAGAGAGATATTGTCGCGCGATCGCCCAGTATGTCGGCCTCCATCGCCGCTTCGCTGGCACCATCGTCGGTCGATGCGTTGTCGATCATCAGCAGGCGAAAGTGGGTATCGCTCTGGGCCGCCAGGCTGGCGACCGTACGGCCGATCCACCCCGCTTCGTTGAAGAAGGGCAAGATGATGGTCAGCATCGCGCTCACGCCGCCTGGACCACCGCCCTGCCCAGCACGCGCGTGCGCCGCCGCTCCGCCAATGCCGTGATGACCTCCGCTGCCCGCTCCGACGAGGGACGGCCATTCAGATCGAAACTTTCGGCAACCAGTCGCTCCTGGATCGCCCGATAGCGCTGCTGGTGCAGCGTTCCGGCACGGTCCAGTGCCGCTTCCAGTTCAACGGGACCGGAAATCACCTCGCCCGCCTGCCAATGGGCGAAATCGGGGTTGCCCTCCCACGCGATGCGATGGCTGTTGAGGAACACGCAGGGGCGCGGGCGCACCAGAAATTCATAGACCTGGCTGCTGGCGTCACCCAGATAGATGTCGGCCGCCATGGTATAGCTCATGTCGGTCGACGCCCGGCTGCCCAGATCGATATGGATATTGTCGCCGTGTAGATAACGGTGGCGGATCGTCCCCGCCCGGCTGATCCGCAGCTTGTCGATGGTGACGACGAAGGGCCGCTCGAATAGCATGACATGCGGCGCGAAGATCAATTCCCGATCCGGGCTCCGACGGAAAATGTCGAGCACCGCACGGCCATCATCATACCAGGAGGACAGATGCGGGGCCGGGTGCGGATTATAGAGTACGACGGGCCGATCCCTTTCGATATGCTGGGTCCGGCCGTTCTGGCGGACCATGTCGAACTTGGGATAGCCAACGACACTGATGGAGTCGGGATCGACCCCTGCGTCACCAATCAGCCTGTTGCGGATTTTCTCGCCGGAACACAGAACATGGTCGAAGCCCGCGCTTTCCTTGTTGAAGCCGATCGCCCGGTCGCCCGCGCCGTGCCGCGTATGCACCATGAACAGGTTGGTCAGGCCATAGCGTGTCTTGAGCAGCAGCGACGTCTTCTCGGCGACGACGAGCATGTCGAGGCTGCGGAAGAAATCGAGATTGTCGCGATAGAGCAGCAATTTGCCCGCCGGTACGATCTTACCCAAAAACCGGGTCAGCCGCTCCGACCCGGGCGCGAGCGACAGCTCGACATGGGTGATTCGTGATTCCAGCAGAGACCCAGCGACCCGCCGCACTTCCTGCGCCAGCCGCTCGTTGGTCGTGGCCACGACGATCTCGCCTTCGAAGCCGCCCTGGGCCAGCGCCATCGCGATCGGCAGGCTGTGGCCGATCTGGTGAATCTGGTCGTGATTGAACAGGAAACCAATACGCATCGTCGCCCGACGTCACGGCTTTTGGGTAACCTCAGTCGGAAATCGAGGGACGCACAAATTTTTTGCCTGCCGATCCGTCGCCGACTGCGGCACAGGTCATCGCAACGCGTCATCATTGGCGTATTTTGTACCGAAGGCGAGGATAGCGGGTTTTTATGACATCATTTTTGGGCCAATGGCTCTCGACCGGTCGAAACCTCCTGCGGGCGGAAGGCCGGATATTGATCCCGCTCCTGATCGCCGCAGTCGCTTTGCTAGCTTTCTTCAAGTTCGCTTCAGAGGTGATGGAAGGCGCCACCATGGCCTTCGACAGTTGGCTATTGGTCGCTCTGCGCAACCCGGCCGATCCGTCCGTGCCGATCGGCCCTGAATGGTTGAACGCGGCCATGCTGGATATCACCGCGCTGGGCGGCGTCGCTGGTCTTACCATCTTGACGATGGTTGTCGTCGGCTATCTTTTGGTCGCTCGCAAAGCGGCAATGGCGGTGTTTCTGGCCGGTGCCGTGATCGGGGGCGCGTCGCTTGGCACGCTCCTCAAGCTCGGTTTCCATCGTGCCCGGCCGGAACTTGTCGCCCATCTGGTGCAGGTGAGCACCACCAGTTTCCCAAGCGGTCATGCCGTCAATTCGGCGGTCGTCTATCTCACGCTCGGCGCGCTGCTGGCGCGTACCCATAGCGAACCGCATGTCCGGTTCTACCTGCTGTCCGTCGCTGCTTTGCTGACGCTCGCGATCGGCTGCTCCAGGGTGTATCTTGGCGTCCACTGGCCCAGCGACGTGCTGGCAGGCTGGATCATCGGCGCGACATGGGCGCTGCTGTGTTCCCTTGTCGCCCGCAATCTTCAAAACCAGCACAGGATCGAATTGCCGACGCAGCAAAGCGCGCAGTGATCGTCAGGCTCGTTGCTTGGCCCGCACTACGAACAATGCCGCTGGCAGGAAGAGCAGGACCAGAGGCACCGCCGCCAGCAGGCCAAAGATGATCGCGATGGCAAGCGGCTGTTGCAAGCCCGCCCCACGGCTGACGCCAAGCGCGAGCGGCGCGAGGGTCAGCATGGCGATAAGTGCGGACATCAGGATCGGCCGCAAACGATTGGCGCCCGCGCGGCGCAGCGCATCCAGCCCCGCGCGCGCACCTTCCTCGATTTCGGCCAGATAGAAGATCACCAGTTCCGTCACCATGCCCACGACCATGGTAAGGCCCATCAGCGCGGAGATGTTGAGTTCCGTGCCTGTAACCCAAAGCCCGGCCAACACGGCGGCGGCAGCCAGCAGTACCGTGACGATCGCACACAGCGTCCAGGCCATATTCTCGAACAAGTACGTCATAAGCAGTGCGCTCAGCAGCAACGCGGCAGCGAACACCATCGCCATATCGGCGAAGCTCTTTTGCTGTTCGGCGTAGAGCCCGCCATAATCCACCCGAACCGACGAAGGAAGGTGAAGTCCGGCGACGGTCGTTTGTACGTCCTGCATCGCCGATCCCAGATCGCGACCTTCAAGGCGCGCGGTGACAGCGATCAGCGGCGAGAGGTCTTCGCGATTAATCTGCTGCTGTCCCCCTTCGATCCCGACCCGCGCGATCGACCCCAGCCGCACATTGCGACCGTCCGCAGTAGCGATCGGCAGTGCAGCGATCTGACTGACCCGGCTGCGCAAATCACTCGCCCCGCGCACGCGCACGCCAACCAACTGTTCGCCGATGCGGATGCTGGTCGCGACATTGCCACCGACGAACGCTGCGACCTGGCTGGCGACCATGTCCGGGTCCAACCCCTGCTGTGCGGCAAGCCCGGCATCGACCTTAACCACGACCGCGTCACCCGCGACCCGCAAGCCATCGACGATTTCCACGACGCCAGATACCTGCCCCAGTGCCTTGCCGACGCGCGACGCCGCGTCGGCAAGCGTAGCGGGATCGTCACCGAACAGCTTGACCTCGATCGGCTGGGGCACGGCAGTGAGGTCGCCGATCAGATCTTCCATCAACTGCACCAGTTCGACCTGCAGGCCCGGCACTTTCGCTTCTATCTGGGCACGAATGTCGCTCATCACCGCATCGATCGGGCGGCGCGACCCGCCTTTCAGCCGGACGAAGAAGTCGCCCTCATCGGCTTCGGTGAGGCCGCCGCCCAATTGCACGCCCAGGCGGCGCGAATAGCTTTCGACTTCGGGTGTCGCTGAAATGATCGCTTCAACCTGCTTCACCAGCCGATCGGTGTCGGCGAGCGATGCGCCGGGCTGGGCGGTGTAGTCGAGCACAAAGCCGCCCTCGTCCATCGCGGGCATGAAGCCCGACGGCAGATTATACCAGGACAGCGCGCCGATGGCGGCGAAGACCAGCGCTATGAGGCCCGCTGCCAGCCCCGGCCGCGCGAAGATCGGACGGCCGATCCTGGCATAGCCATGCTCCAGTCGAGCCATGAACCCACCGGCTTTCTCTGCCGCTTGCGCATCCTTGTCGCGCAACCAGCGGGCGGCGAGCAGCGGAATGACGAAACGCGCATAGAGCAGGGACAGTCCGAGCGCCGTCACGATCGTGATCGCCAGCGCCTTGAAAAAGCCCCCGCTGACCCCGCTGATGAAGCTCAGGGGTAAAAACACGATCATCGTCGCCAAGGTCGATCCGACCAGCGGTCGACTCATTTCCGACGCCACCGCAAGCCGGGCCGATACGGTCGAGGCCGTCCCCTCCTGCATGCGCCGCATCATATGTTCCAGCATGACAACGGCGTCATCCACCACCAGACCCACGGCCGCTGCCATGCCGCCCAGGGTCATCATGTTGAAGCTCAAGCCCAGCGCATAGAGCAGCATACAGGTGCCCGCGAGGACAGCAGGCAGCATCAGCCCGGTAATCAGCATCAACCGCCCCGATCGCAGGAACAGGAACAAAATGAGCCCGGCCAGCAGAGCACCCAGCAGGATCGCGTCGCGTACGGCATTGGCGGCTCCCGTCACGAGTTCCGACTGGTCATAGAAGGGCGTCACCGCCACGGTCACGGGCAGGCCCAGCGTTTTCAGCCGCGCATCGACCGCCGCAACGATCGCCACCGTGTCGCCGGTCAGCGCCTGGCGGACGTTGATAAGCACAGCGCTGCGCCCGTTCGACGAAATCCGCACATAGTCGGGCTGGCCCGCAGGCCGCACGCTCGCCACTTGCTGCACCGTCACGACAGCCCCGCCCGCCGTCTTGATCGGCGTCGCCAGCAGGTCCGCCGCCGAGGTCAGCCGGCTCTGCACCAGCACGAGATAGAGCCGGTGCCGGTCCTCCATCTTGCCCGTGCCGCGAATATCATTTGCTTTGCCCAGCGCGGTTATGATGTCGCTGATGCCAACACCAAATGCCTGCATCCGCGCGGGATCGACATCGACCGCCAACTCACGCGGAGACCCGCCGAGGATGTCGACCGCCGCGACGCCCTGCACCGCGCTCACCGCCGGTCGCACCTTGAGTTCCGCGATCTGCCGCAGCGCCTGTTGGTCGAGCGACTGTGACGTGAGCGCTATGCCCAGCACCGGAAAGATGGTCGGGTCGGACCGGCGCACGTCGAACCGCGTGCCAGTCGGCAGATCGGGCAGCAAGGTCGCGAGCGCGCCCTGCGTGGCGAGCGTCGCGGCCACCATATCTTCGCCCCAGCCGAAATTGAGTGCGACGTCGGCAGCGCCCCGACTGGTGGTGGATCGTATCCGGGTCACGCCCGGCACCGCGCGCAGAGCGATTTCGACCGGGCGGCTGATTTCGGCCGCCATCTGCCCCGCGTCGCGGTCGCCCGCATCGATCGTCACAACGACGCGCGGATAATCGATATGCGGAAACAGGCTGACCGGCATGCCCCGCGCCGCCAGAAGGCCACCCAGAGTGAGCAGGATCACCGCCAGCCAGATCGACCGGGCATGCCGTTCCAGCAGGCCCGTCATTTGAGCCGCACCTTCATGCCGTCATTCAGCGCCGTGCCACCCGCAACGACCACATTTTCGCCCGCCGCCAGCCCGTGCGTCACGGATACCAACGTGCCGTCAGTCGGCCCCGTGGTGATGTCGCGCCGATTGGCCACTCCCTTCGCCACGACATAGACATAGGGCTGTCCGGCATCGTCCAGCAATGCGGCATAGGGGATAACGAGCGATGGCGCGCCGCCTCTCAAGGACAGTTCCCCACTGAGCGGCTCGCCCGGCCTCATCTGTGCCGCGGCGGGCAGATCGGCATAGACGGATGCCAGCCGGGTCTGCGCATCGACCACCGGATCGACAGTGCTGACCCGCACGGCGAACATCTCTCTGCCCGCACCGCGCGATATATGGATCGATGCGCCCGGCTTCAGGGTGCTGGCCGTCATCGGATCTACGCCGAAGTGCGCGCGTGCTGCGCCGTTACCGCTGATCGACACGATCGTCGCGCCGGCCGCGACCAGATCGCCCGCTACATTGGCGATCGCTTGGACATGCCCGGCAATCGGCGCACGCAATATCAGGCTGCGTCCCGTCAAGCCGCTGACCGTTGCATTAGCGCTCGCCAATGCGGCATGCGCTGTCTCCACATCCGCATCGCTCACCAGCCCGTCGCCTCGCATCCGCAACGCGCGCGCATAGGCAGCGCTCGCCACCCGCGCGTCGCTTCGCGCCCTGGCGATGTCGGAGGTTGCGGTAGGCCCCGGCGCGAGGCGCACGATCGCCTGGCCCGGCGCAACCGCCGATCCGACCGGCGCTTCTATCGATACCATACGCGCTTCGATCGGCGCCGTCAGGCTGGCGCGCCCGCCCGGGCCGCTGTCCGCCGTGCCGTACAGCCGGATCGTTTCACCCACCGTCTGCGTGCTCGCGGCTGCCAGGCTCACCAGCGCTTCGGGTGCGGGCGTTGCATAGTTCGTCGCACCGGAACACCCGCTCAGGAGAACCAGCGCCAGGGCGGCGGACAGAATCATCTTCATTTCCACTGCTCCCGTGGCATACCCGTCAACAATTCGAGCGCGATCATCTGTTCGGCCATATCCTGCGCCGACTGGGTAGATTGCATTTGCCGGTCGCGGGCGACCTGTTCGGCGGTCTGCGCGGCCGCGTCTGACAAGTCGCCGCGCGTCGCGGCCTTGCGGCTCTTCGCAGCGAAACGGGTCGCGCCATCCAGCCCGGCCTGTTGCGCGCCAAATTGCGCGCGCGCTACCTTCAAGCCGGAAATGGCCGCGGCGATTTCAGCCCGCGTCTGGAAAAGCCGGGCTTCATATTCGGCCTTGAGCGCTGCGCGCGTCGCCGTTTCCACAGCGACCCCGCCGCGATTACGATTCCACAGCGGCAGAGTGAAGCCGATTGCCGGACCCAGCGTCACATTCTTGCCAGTATCGCGCCCTGCATTCACGGTCAGGTCGAGCGACGGAAACTGGTCCAGTACCGCCTTGCGCAGCGCCGCCTCCTGAGCATCATAACCATCTCGCAATGCGCGCAGATCGGCACGTTCCGTGCTGGCCAGAGCAAAAAGACCGTCGGCATCGGGCATTCCATTGAAGGGCGTTGCAGGAGCGATCGTCAACATGGTCTGCGGCGGCAGGCCAAGCAGCCGGTTCAGCTCCAGCCGCGCCGCCGCCAGATCCTTCTGCGCCTGCCGGGCCACGTCGCCGGCGTCGCTCGCCGCGATCCGCGCGGTCTGGAGCGCGTCGGCGGCGACATCGCCACGCCTGGTAGCAGCCACATAACGCGCGAGCAGCTTTTCCGTCGACATCTGGCTGGCGTCGGTCAAACGGACTTTCCGTTCCAACGCATCGATCCGAACCGCCTGCAACCGCGCCTGCCCCGCCGTCTGCCATTCGGCCCACACAAGATCGGTGCGCGCCTGTCGGCGTTCGGCCTGCGCCTTCGCAACGACCGCGCCGCGCGTGCGTAACGCATTGAGGTCCAGCCCCAGAGCGCTCGTCAGGGCATCGACCGGATCGGCACCGGACAACAAATGATCGACCCCCAGCGAAATCGTCGGATCAGGCATCAACCCGGCCGCGAAGACCTGTGCATCGCTCACGCGCGTGCGAACGCGCAGCGCCTTGAGATCGGGGTTGGCCATGACTGCGAGCGACGCTATCGCGCGATCGTCGAGCGGCGCGGACAGGTCGATGGCAAGCGTCGCGGCCGACGACGCGCCATATTCGCGCACGAAGGCCGGCCCGGCCGGTGTCGCCGAGACCGACAATGGATCGGGCGCGTAGCGCGCGCACGCGCAGGGCGCAATGCACAACAACGCAACCAGAAGGCGATTCGCTAGGGGATGCAGGATGATATCTCGTCTGGCCACGTTTTGCTGCTGATTGTTTCTGACGCATCACTCTTTAGAAGCTCGCGCGACATTGCCAATTTACAATTCCCCAATCAGGATGATCCTGTAGCGAGCGGATCAGTCGCAGTTGCGCAACGCCCACCAGATCAACCGCACCATCAGTGGCCAGCAATCACAGCTAAACCGATGCTTGAATCCCGGTTCATCAGAAGGGAGAGGCTTTAAAGGCTTCCGTTCGGCACGTGACCGGCATCTCAGATCGGCGATCGGAAGCGGCACGGTGACGACATCGGGCAGCGAAAGGTCATGCCGCATGGCGCCGTACCCCGCCGAACTGCGCAAAGGCATAGAACAGTCGGGCGAAATGGTCGTCCATCGTCATGACCAATGCCGCATGGCGCACCGTTCGTGCGCGATATGCCGAAGGATCGGTGGCCAGGAAGCGCGCGATCACTCGCGCCATGCTGCTCGTCTCGCCGGCACGGAAGTGGAGCCCCATCCCGTCACCAACCTGATCGGCCGCGCCACCCGCATCGGGCGCGATCAACGGCAGGCCGCTCGCGCGTGCCTCGGCCGCGACCATGCAGAACGTCTCCGCGTCGCAGCCATGGACCAGAGCGTCGGCACTCGCCAGCAGGTCGGCCATCGCCGCGCGATCACGCGTCGGCGCCAGCAACTGGATATGCGGATTATGCGCGGCCGCCCGCTGCACCCGCGCACTGTCGCGGCCGTCGCCCACGATCACCAGTCCGACCGGCTGACCATAGCCCGCCGACGTCACAGCTTCGATCACCATCGGCCATCGCTTTTCCGGCGCGTGACGGCCAACGCCGATCAACAGCGTGGCGTCGCGCGGCAACCCGCACCGTTCCAGCAGCCGCGCACGCAGCGCCTCGTCCCGCCGTTGTGGCGAAAATATGCCCGGCTCCACCCCCATGGGCATGGTTGCCACCCGCGTCAGGCCGCCGTCCCGCAGCCGTTGCGACAATCCTTCGCTGGCGCTCACCACCATATCGAACTGACTGTCGAGCCGCCGCAGATGCCGCCAGTACCAGTCGAACCCGCGATCGATCGTCTGACGCGTGGCGACCGATCCGAACCAGCGATAGGCATAGGCCGACAATGGATCGGCATGCATGATGAGCGCGCGCGGCGCATAGCCACGCCAGCGCCCGACCATCGCCGCGCTGGACCAAGGCGACGACGCTTCGACCAGATCGGGCTGCAACCGGTCGAGCATCATATGGAGCGATGCTTCGTCGTTGAAATAATGATAGCGTCGGTCGAGCGGAAAACGGCGCGCGGCGAGGGTGACGATCCGGCCGCCCTCCCGCTCCACGACATCGTCATTGGTGCCCGGCGCCAAGATGATGACCTCATGACCGGCAGCGGCGCCGGCGCTCAGTTTGCGCTCGACATAGGTCTTCACCCCGCCCCCCTGCGGAGCATAGAAAGCGCAGACATCCACGATACGCATGGGCTTATCCCTTCAGGGGACCGAAGGAGAGCAGGCCCCGTCGGTAGTTGAGGATGATGGAGACATGAGCAGGCCCGTTGCCCACGATCGCACTGGCTGCCGCCGCCGAGGGCTTTGATATGCCCAGCCTGGGATTGCCTGCGAAACCGATACCGTCGGTAGAGACTTCGAACCGGCGGTTGCCGTTGCGATCATGCAGCAAGCTGAGCGCGTAGCGACCAGCTCCTGGCGCCCGGATGCACAGCGACACCGGCCCCGATGGCGGCACGGCCACCTCGACCCGACGAAAGGCCTTGCCCGCAGCGATCAGGACATTGTCGTCGGCCAGAAAATCACTGTCGTTTGCGGGATAGATTTCCAGCTTCAGGCGACCCTGTCGGTCCTTGATCCCTACCACATCGACCAGAAAGGCGGCGCCATGCTCCTCCGGGCGGCATTGCCCCTCCGCCTTGCCCAGATCGGGCGAGGAGGACATGGCAGCCAGCAGCATCAGCGCCCCGATCATGCCCGTGATTCCCGCATCAATTCGATGCTGCCCAACACCATGCCCACCAGCAGATGCGCGGCCAGGATCAGGCTGGCCATCAAAGCCATGGCCGACACGATGTTGTTGCCCGGTCCGATCAGGAACGCCGTCATCCCCGCGAACACGACATCCTTGTTGGGCAGAAACGGCAGGCGCGAAACCAGTTGGCGCAGCGTTCCCAGCAGCAGCCACCAGCTCAGATCGACGATGGGCAACAGCATGTGCCACATCGCCGCCGCCAGAAATGTCGTAGCGATAACGCGCGCGAGATGGATCGCCGCAACCCGCCACAATTCGGGACGTGGCAGCGTGAACAGCCGTTTGCGCAAGACCATCGCAATCAACGACGTGCCCAGCACGAACAGCACCGAGCCGATTATGTCCCAATGGCTCGACCCGATATTAAGGGCATCGAACAGAGGAATGGCGACCACCACCATCGCCAGCGTTACGACATTGCCGACCAGCGCGGACAGGATTGTCACGTCCTTGAGCGCCCCGAACGGCGCCGTCTTGATCTGCGCATTGCGCCGCGCCCAGGCGTAGAAATAGACCTCGCCCAGATAGCCCAGCAATATCTCGTTGCTGACCAGCTTGCGCATCAGCGCACCAAAACCTTCGATAGGAATGTTCCATAACCGCCGGAAGATCATCCATTCGGAGATTGGGCTAGCGGCGTAATGGAGAAGGAAGGTCAGCCAGAAGACCGGGCTTGTGGGCATCATCAACCATAGATTATCGACGTCCAGCCCCCGAAACTGAACGAGGGCGACTGCCAGGATCAGGATGGACACAACCGGGCCGGCCCATCGCGTCCAGTTGCGACCCGATCGAATCAACGGCGCAGGATCGAGCGCGCGCCCGACCTGATTTTCAAATTTGTTGTCAGTGGGTTGAAGGATGATAGTGCCGGAAGTCTGGAGACCGGTCATATACTTCTCTTCGCTATTGGTTCGGTCGCAGAGACGACGCCTTGCCGACCGCGCCTCAGTTCAGCGCGATAATTTTTCCATAGGCTTCGGGCGCATGAACGGTCGCGGCAAAAGTCACCAGATAGGCGTCTGCCGCATCCTCGATCGTGAAGCGCCGGGCCTGTCTCAGGCTGGCGGCGTCATCCTGGCGGATGGCGTCGGCCTGCCCCAATGCGGTTCCGAAACCGGCTTCATCGCCGACCGCCACGATGCAGGCCAGCTTACCGTCCCCCATCATCGCCCCTATGCTGCGACTGGATTGGGTGGTGATGACGGGAAGGCCTGCCGCCAGCGCTTCCAGCAACACGGCAGGCACGCCTTCATAATCGGACGAGAGCAGGAACAGGTCGAAATCGGTAAGGCGGCTGGCCGGGTCAGGCACATGGCCGGGCAGCATGATCCGTCCGCCAAGCCCCAGTTTCGCAATCAGCGCCTCCAATACGGGCCGCTCGCGCCCTTCGCCATAGATGGTCAGCGTGTCGGCGGGCCGTGCGCCGCGCGCGAAGGCCCGGATCATCAACGGGAAATTCTTTTGCCGGGCAAGCCGCCCTATCGACACGAACCGGCAACCCTTGCCCCGCTGTGGACGCGGCAAGGCGCGCAGCCGGTCGATCTGGCCGCGCGACAATGCGGGGTCGGGAATGATGCTGATGGCATGGGGATCCGGGCGAATGGCCGCTACAATCTCTGCTTCCATCGGGCCCTCCATCCCCACGAAATGATCGATGAAGCGTCCCTGTATCCGCAACCACAGATGATAGATCCGGCGCACCGGCCAGATCATGTCGCGCCGGTCCAGATCATTGCTGATCTTCGCCACCACCGGCGGGCATTGGCGACCCAGCAGAATCTTCATCGCCACGACGACGACCGCATAGCTGTTCCCGGCGCAAAACAGGATATCGGGCCGGGTTCGCCTGATCGTCGCGGGCAGCGTCGCGATCATCCACAATGTTTCGCACCATCCGACCGGAAAGGGCGGCGCGGGCATGACATAATCCAGCCGATCACCAAATTCGGCCGCCATCGCGCCCGACGCGCGGCCCATGAACAGCGGCGCATCGACACCTTGGCTTCGCCATCGCAGGATCAGGCGCAACGCAATGCGCTCGACCCCGCCAGGTTCAAAGCTGTGCAGGAAGGTGAGTATGCGCAAGCACGGTCTCGTCACGAGGAAGCAGGTCGCCATAGCGCGCGGGCCTGTGGGTACGGACAAGGCGGCGCAGCGCATCGTCGATGCTGAGCAGAAGTGCGGGCACCCGGACATCGCCGGGATGCACCGCCAGCCGCACGACCCGCGCAAACCGCAACAGGTATGGCAGGATCCGCGCGGCGAACAGCGACGATGCGATGCGCTCCCGGCTGCGGCTCGCCCAGGTGATGACCGGCCCGCGCGCCAACACCCGGCCCGATCCGGCCTGCCACAACTTCATATGATCCTCGGCCAGCGCAAAGCCCGAAGCCCGCAGCGCCGCCATCGCCCCTTTGCCATAGAGCCAAGCCGGGGCGACGAAGCCGGCCACAGGGCGACCGATAATATCCTCGATCAACGCGCGGCCGTCCGCCATCCGTTGCAGGGCGGCAGCTTCGTCGATCCCCAGAAACTCGCCTTCGCCGGCGGTCATGTGCCGCGCCTTGAAACGGGCCAACCCGTCGCGATGATCGGCCATGTCCTTGTGATACCAGCCATGGGCGAACATCGTGATTCCCATGTCGGACCATCCCCGCAACCGCGCCGCAAAGGGCGTGCCCGGCGCTATGGGATGTTCGCCCCAATGATCGGGCACCACCAGCATGGCGATGCGATCGACCGGAACACGGCGCGTCAGCCGCTCCAGCAACAGATCGACCTCCGCCTCGAAGCGCGGGCCGACATCGTGAATGGAAACCAGCAGTCGTCTCGTCATGCTACAGCTTCAGGCTGAAGCCGGAGGTCGCGCGCATGTCGTGCCGCATCGCATCGCTCTCCAGCCCGAGATCCTTTTCCGGGCGCATCGTCGAACTCAACGATATCCGCCAGCCCAGCCCGCCGCGCGTGTCACCCTGCCGTGATCGCAGCGACAGTTCCGGGCCATGCCCGGTGAGCGGCGCGCCGCCCAGCGCTTGCGCCAGCCGCACGATTCCCCCCTGTTGCGAGGGTCGGCTGACCGACAGATAGTCGAGCGACAGCCGCGGCCCGTCCCCAAACAGCAACGCCATGCCCACACGCGCCATAGTGGTGGACAGGCGGCGCGGCGTCACGTCCATGACGTCCAGCCGCCTTTTCATGCGGCCGTAATCGGCGGCGGCCACCAGGGTCAGTTGATCCCACAGGCCGATCCGCGCATCCAACCCTACATTGCGCAGCGACCAGCGGTCCATGCCCAGCGGCAGGTCTTTACCGCGAGGACCGTTGCGCGCGCGGTCGGCGGACAGGGTGAAATCCACCGGTCCGGTCGTGACGCTCGTGAATCGGTGCGCAACTTCGGCGAGGCCGCGTCGGTCGGACGAAGACAGGATGGTGGCAAGGGGCGTGAGCCGCTGCGCCGTCGATACAGCTCGCAGGTTCGCCAATCCCGTATCCGTCATCGCCGCGCGAATTTTCCATACCGCCCGTTCGGGCGCATCTGTCGGCGTATCTGCCTGAGCCGGCGCAACCCATGTCGCCAGCGTCAACAATCCCGTTGCAATGCCATGCTTCGCTATCATGACGCTTTCTCCCCGTCTGGCAGCAAGACGCCTCCATCAGGGGCAACCGCAGTCTGCGCATGAAATTTTCAGCCCGACTGAGGTAGGCGTCACGCTTCACCGTCTTGCTGCCAACGCAGCCAGGAGACGCAGATGCGCAGATACGGATCGACATTGCTCGCCATGGCCATCGCGCTGTCCATGGGTGCGTCGGGCCCACAGGTTCCGACATCCGGCCCTGTACCAGCAACACCGCCGCCGTTCGCGGGCGAATTGTCGGTGATGACCTATAATGTCCATGGCCTGCCTTGGCCGGTGGCATGGGGGCGTCCGGCGCAACTCGTCCAGATCGCTGCTACCTTGCGTGATTTGCGGGCGCATGGTCGCAATCCGCATATCGTCGTGCTTCAGGAAGCCTTCACCCGCGACGCCCAGTCGATCGGACAGGCGTCAGGCTATCGCTATGTCGTAAACGGCCCGTCGACCGACATGCTAGGAAGCGCGCAACCCGACAGTGCCGACAGGCCGTTCGCGCGGGCGGGATCGTGGCTGAAGGGCGAGGGTTTAGGCAAATATGTCGGCAGCGGCCTGCAGATATTGTCCGACTATCCGGTTGTTGGCATCCGCCGCTTCGCCTTTCCGGCTTATGCCTGCGCAGGCTATGACTGCCTTGCCAACAAAGGCGCGCTGATGGCAAGCATCAAGCTTCCCGAGCGGGCCGATCCGGTCGACATCGTGACGACCCACCTCAATAGCCGCCATGCCTCGGGCGTTTCGAATGACCGGTCTCTTCAGGCCTATCGCGAACAGGTCCGCGATCTGACCATGTTCATTCGGGCGGCCCATGATCCCTCTCGCGCGCTGATCGTGGCGGGGGACTTCAATGTCGGCTTGGCAACGCAGCGGCGCGAAGCCTTGCTGGCTCGCGTTCGCACCCTATGGTCACCAGCGTCACAGCCGATGGACGACGCCTATGGCGCCGCGCACCGCACTGGGATTGCCCTGTCTCCCGACGCCCGCTTTTCCAGCAGGCGCGCGCGCGACTGGGAATTTTTTGCGCCCGGCCAGCGCAGCATGATCGCCCTGCGCCGGATCGACGTACCGTTCGGTCATGCACCGGACGGCAGCATGTTGTCGGACCATGTCGGATATATAGCGACATTCAGCCTGTCCGGCGGCAAATCCGCTACCAGTTACGCGCGATCGAAAGCGTCAGTGTCCGGGGCCGCACCGGCGTAAACTGGCGTCCTTCCCGGATCGAGAAAGGATTGCCGAAGGCAAAGCTGTCGCCTTTTACATCCAGCAGATTGTCGAGGCGAGCGCCCAGCGTCCAACCCGCATGCACCAACTCCGCATGGGAAGCGAGCACTGTATACTCGCCCATACCGCGATCGAGGTCGCTGTCGAAACTCAGCCTTGCGCTCCCGATATAATTGGCCTGCACGCTGGCCAGTCCCTGCCATGTGCCTAGCTGGAAGGCCTTTGCCAGCGTCAATCGTCCGCTAAGATCCGGGGTAACTGGCAAGCGCCTGTCGTGAAGTTCCAGTCCATCGGCCGCGTGCGTGAGTTGCGCACTCTGGATACTGGCCCCTGTAGACAGGCTGAACCTTGATCCCATCTGCCAGTCGATCGCTGCTTCGAGCCCGTAAATCTCGCCACGTCCGGCATTGCGCGTGGATAGCAGCCCGTTGGCGAGCAGATAGTCAGACTGGATGTCGTTCCAGCGGGTATAGTAGCTGCTGGCCGTCACGGTCAGCGTGCCGCCAACCGATGTCCGCCTGATCCCCAGATCAACCGTACTAAGCTCGTCCGCATCAAACCGGCCTGCCGATGTTTCGCCGACGGGCGCCAGCCCGCCTGGTCGCATCGCACGGGCGTAGCGCAGAAAGACAGTGCCGCGATCTTCCAGCGGCACCGACAATGCGAAGCTGGGGGACAGGATCGTCTTGCTGCCCTTTGAAACCCGCAGACCCGCTTGCTCTGCTGCTTCGTCCTCGGCGATCGAATGGAATAGGCGAGCGCCCAACGTGGCATCAAGCGCACCGAATAACCGCCATGTTGCCTCACCGAACACAGCATATTCGCTCGTCTTGCGGTCCAGTCGTTCGACCGTCAGCGGATCGCCCGTGTTGCCCGTGATGTTCGAAATGCCACTTGTCGTAGCGCGCAGGAAGGATAATCCAGCCAGCCAGTGATTGGTCCCACCCGAAGATAAGCGCAGTTCCTGATTGAACAACGTGTAGGCCCGGCTGTCGGTGAAATGTGCCGGGCCGGTGAGGCCAAAACTGGCCGCAGCATCGCTGGCGTCGAGCGCATAATCGAACCCGTGATCGACATAGCTGGTCGCCGATACAAGCGTTAGCGCACCGACATCGCCTTCGATCGTGGCATGGGCCGTCTTGAAATCATTATCCGTGGGTTCCGGGTCGCGGTTAGTCCGGCTCAGGCTTTTCGCTCCCGCCACGACATATTGGCTATCGCGCGCGTTGATATCCTGCACGGCTATGCCCGCGTCGATCGTCCACTCATCGACAGGACGCCATCGCAGAGCGACACGAAGGCCGAGTGTTTCGGCAGAATTGCTGTTCTTGCGGTCGTCAATATTGTCGATCCAGCCGGCATTGAGCAATCGATAGCTCACACCCCTTAGTGCCAGTCTGCCATCGGCCAAAGGCAGATTGAACACGCCCTCCGCCCCGGTCCCTATCCCGCCATGCTGCACGCCCTCTACCGAAAGGCGGACGGAACCGCTCGTCTGTTCCAGGTCAGGCCGGCGTGTCACGATATGATAGATGCCCCCCAACGCCCCGGAACCGTAGAGAGGCCCCTGGGGCCCTTTCAATATCTCGACCCGATCGACATCGATAAGCCGCAGATCGGGGTCGGGCGCATCGAACGTCACGCGCGCGTCGTCCAGTTGTACTGCGACGGTAGACTGGCTCTGCCCGTTGAACGCGCTGTCGGCCACGCCTCGGATGAATTGGCGGTTCCTTCCCGGTCCCAGGTTGGTCATCGCCAGCCCCTCGGTGCTGAAACTGATGTCGCGGCTGGTCGGCGTGGTCGAACTCTTCGCCAGATCAACGAGCGAAACAACCGCCACGGAAAAGGGAATTGAGGCCAATATTTGCGGGCGCTTCTGCGCTGTCACGACAATGTCTGTCAGGGATAGCACCGATGGTGGCGCCGGTCGGACGGCAACGAAGCGCTTGCTGGATTTTGGAGGGGTAAGCTTTTCGATCCGATAAATGCCGCCAATATGGTGCGCACGCAGGCTGGTGCCCATCAGCATCAGCCGCAGCGCTGCGTCTGGCGACATGCGGCCGCTGACGCGGGGCGTACTGACACGGGGCATCTCACCCGAAAGTCCGACCGAAATTCCCGTAATCTCCGAAAAGCGCGCAAGACTGGCACTCAGCGGACCTGCCGGAATATCGATCGCATAAGATGCTTCGCGCGCGGCTGCAGGCGAAAAAAGCTCTCCCGATTCAGCGAGGAGCAGCAGTACCGATGCGAGCGCCATTCTCCTGCGAATGGACTTCAACGCCCATGAGGATCGCGAGATCGGCCAACAACCTCGATCCGTCGCCAATGACCAATGTCCCCGAAAAATGCGTCTTCTCCAGCGATGGGTCGATCTGCACGGCCTTGCCCGAATAGCGGGAAATATCGGCCGCGACGAGAGGGAGCGGCGTATTGCTATAAGAAAGCCGTCCTTGGCGCCAGCTCCCGACATCGCTCGACGCTACCGACGACAGTGTCAGGCCGTCGCTTCCCGACAGAAGTTGGTGCCCGGCAGAGACCTGGACATCTTCCGAGCCAGGGGACGAGACTGATACTGTACCGTCCGCAACGCCGATCCGGAACGCCGTGCGGGTGAAATTGACCGAAAAACGCGTGCCGATATCCGATATTCGATAGCTGCCAGCCGTCACCGTCAGCGATCGTGCCGGGTCATGCCGGACATCGAAATAGGCTTCACCGCTCGCCAGTTCGACCTGCCCGGCATCCTTGCCGCGCACCGTGATACTGCTGGATGGCGAAAGCGTAACATGAATGCCGTTCGCAAGTGCAATGTCGCGGCTTCCATGTGCGTCGGCAGCATAGCTCCGAACCGGTTGCGGCGACCAAAGAAGCGGCACGCCCACCATCAGCGCGATCGCGGCGGCAATACTGCCGCCAGCGTAGGTGAACAGGCGCAATACGCGTCGCCGTGCTTTGGAGGGAGCTTGCGCCGCAATCAGACTCGTGATCTCGGCACGATGATCGTCCACGGCAGCGGAAACCAAAGCGATGGAGTCGAAGGCCGCCCGATGGCGCGGGTCCGCTTCCAGCCAAGCCATGTAGCCGTCCCAATCAACGTCGTCGCTTTCCAGCGCCGCAGCCCACGCCACGGCCTGATCCAGCATGGCCTTTTCACTGTTCGACCGCGCCGTCATGGCGAGTCCTTTCCGTTATTCCCTGCCTGTCAGACGTCATGATATTGTCATACCTCAGTCCATCAGCGCGCGACGGAGATATTTCATCGCCACGGCCATATGTTTTTCGACCCCGCTCTTGCTGATGCCAAGATGCGCTGCGACCTCGCCATGGCTCAGTCCCTGCAATTTATGCAGTTCGAACACCCGGCGTGCGCCTTCGGGCAAATTGGTGATGGCCGATGTCAGCGTCGCTATCTCCTCACGATCTAGGATGAGGTCTTCTGCGGTCTTGCGCCTGTCGGCGGGCTCGATCCCGGCTCTGGCAAAATCCGTCACCTCATCGGACCAGCGGCGTTCCCGTTCCATCCGGCGGCGCCGTTCTCGCAGACGGTCTATCACCAGATTTTGCGCCATCCTGAACAGATAGGCCCTGCCATTTTCCACCGGACCGCCCGGTTGCTGCTGCACCTTGAGCCAAAGCTCCTGCAATAGGTCCTCCGCCTCGGTCCGGTCGCCCGTCCGCGCCATCAGCAGACGCATCAGGTCCGCGCGATGCACGCCATAGGCGATCTCAAGCCGATCTTCTCCGTCCAAATTCATGCCTTATGTTGGCAGTGTGTAGTCCGATAACAAAAGCATATTTTCATCGCCAGACCCCTGCGTTGGGTCGCAGGGCATTTGTCATCCAAGTTCTTAAAATTATTCCTCAGTGGAACTGAGGTAAGGTCTGCTCTGTGCCGTCTCCGCGCAAGTCCAGGGGAGACTTCATGACATATCGAACAGGCTGTATCGCGGCGGCGATTCTGTACGCCGTTCATCCTTCGATGGCGGCAGCGAGTGATAAAAGCTGGAGCCACCTCAGCACGGTAGGGCTGGACGCACTGATCGGAGCAGCGTTGGTCGCTCCTGTCGTGATGGACGACTGGGATGGTGGCGTTCAGGCCGGCGGCAGCATGGCTGCTTCGGCCCTTGTCTCGACTGGCCTCAAGGAAGCTTTTCCCGAAATGCGCCCGGACAGAAGCAACCGCCGCAGTTTCCCCTCGATGCATACATCTGTCGCCTTTTCCGCCGCAGCCACATTGCAAAATCGCTATGGCTGGGAAGTGGGCGTCCCGGCGCAGGTCGTCGCCGCTTTCGTTGGCCTAGCGAGAGTCCAGGCGCATAAACACCATTGGTATGACGTGGCAGCGGGCGCGGCAGTAGGCGAACTTTCGGGCTTTCTCATCACAAACAAGGCCAGTTCGGATGTCCGGGTCATGCCATGGGGTGACAGCAAGGGCGGGGGCCTTGCTATCGGGATGCGGTTTTAATCCTGAATGAGCGATCAGCGACATAGGTGTGGCCTATAGTCCAGCCTTCGACGCCAGCGGTCTCACCAAGGCAGGCATAGCGGCCTTCCCGCGGAAACCGACCAATTTACGACCTGACGCGGCCGGGACAGGAATGCCCGCTTGTGATGGGACCTGCCGTTCGCCTGATGCAAACCCGCCGGACCGCAACGCGCCAATCCCGGTCATTGAAGTCCACGCTTGCCGATCCTGAGATCGAACAGCGTCGTACAGGCTTCTGCATTTCGGAGAAAGCCTGCGGCTGCACGACAGTCTGGAAACGGACCGGTTTTGATACCTCATATTCCAAACATTGGGATTTTGTATAGTCGCCCCAAGCTCCCGCCAACATGAGGCTGCTAACGTCATGGCATGACGCCTATCCGATGCCTTACTATCGCCACCATGCCTCTGCTGGCGGTCCTGATAGGCTGCCTTAGCGACCCAACTCCACCAAAAGCTCCGCCGGCGAAAACCGAGGCGGTTGCGCACGAAAACGATCTGCTTAAGCTCACTCTCACCGCGCGAGCGCAACAGCGTCTCGGCATCCGAACGGTAAAAATTGGCGATGGTTCGGCAACGCAAACACGCGAGACGAGCGGCGAGGTCGTCGTGCCAGCCACCGGGGCGGGTGTTCCAACGGGATCGACGAGCAACCTTGCCCAAATCGGGGTCAGTCAGGTTGCAGCCGAAGGCGAGGTTGCGCGGGCGCAAGCTCAAGTCCGGCTCGCCGCCATCGCCTACAACCGCGCCGATGCCCTGGTGCGCGAAGAAGCGGGCAGCGTGCGGGGTCGCGACGAAGCCGCTGCGGCGCTTGCCACGGCGCGAGCCGCGCTGGAGGCGGCACGGGCGCAACGCAGATTGCTTGGCCCTTCGATTGCATCAATGGGCAATCTGGCGACGCTCTGGGTGCGCGTGCCGGTGTTCGGCACAGATGTCAGCGCCATTGAGCGTGGACGCGCCGCGACCGTGCGACCGCTCGGCGACGGTCGCGCCGCCTCACGCGCCGCACGACCGGTGCAGGCTCCTCCATCCGCCAACATGGTCGCGGGCACGGTCGATCTGTTCTTCGCGCTGGATAATCGCGACCGCACCTATCGTGTCGGTCAGCGGGTAGCAGTGTCTCTACCGCTTGGTGGAAAGGCAGATGGTTTGTCGATCCCGACTGCCGCGATCGTCCGCGACATCTATGGCGGCGAATGGGTGTACCGGAAAACCGCGCCCGACACCTATGTCCGCCAGCGGATTGAGGTCGCGAGCGTCGCGGACGGCCGTGCGCTGTTGTCGCGCGGCCTGGAGCGCGGCGCCGAAGTCGTGACGGACGGGGCGGCCGAGCTGTTCGGGACCGAGTTCGGGACGCCGCACTGATGCTCGCCTGGCTGGTCCGTGCCGCGCTGACGCAGCGCGTCCTCGTGCTCGCGCTCGCCGCGCTGCTGGTCGTTCTTGGTCTGCGCGCGACCGGCGACGTGCCGCTCGACGTGTTTCCCGAGTTCGCACCGCCAATGGTGGAGATTCAAACCGAAGCTCCGGGCCTCTCCACGGAGGAGGTGGAAAGCCTGATCACCGTGCCGATCGAAACGGCGGTCAACGGCGTCCCCGATCTGATGACTCTCCGGTCGAAGTCGGTGCTCGGCCTGTCGTCGGTTTCGATCCTGTTCGAGCGCGGAACCGATGTGATCCGCGCGCGCCAGCTCGTGCAGGAACGGGTGACGCAGGTGCAGGCGCGGTTGCCCGCTGCGGCGCGTCCCCCTGTGATGCTGCCACCGCTGTCATCGACCAGTCGGGCGATGAAGATCGGCATATCGTCGGCAAAGCTCGATCAGATGCAGCTCTCCGAACTGGCGCGCTGGACGATTCGGCCGCGACTGATGGCAGTGCCGGGCGTCGCCAACGTCGCGATCTGGGGTCTGCGTGACCGCCAATTGCAGGTTCTGGTCGATCCCGACCGACTGCGCGCTGCCGGGGTGACACTCGCCGAGCTGCGCGCCGCGGCCGGTGATGCGGTCTTGGTGGGCGGGGGCGGCTTCGTCGATACGGCGAACCAGCGGCTCGCCGTACAACAGACCAGCGCGATCCAGTCCTCGGCCGATCTTGCCCAGGCGGTCATCAAGCAGAGCGGCGAAGCACCGGTCCGCATCGGCGACGTCGCCCGCGTAGTAGAAGGCTTCGCCGCGCCGATCGGCAATGCGATCATCGACGACGGTCCCGGCCTGATGCTGATCGTCGAGAAGCAGCCGACCGGCAATACGCTCCAGCTTACCCGTGACGTGGAGGCAGCGATCGGCGAGTTGAAGCCGGGGCTGCGCGACGTGAAGGTCGATACGACGATCTTCCGCCCCGCGACCTTCATCGAACGCTCGATCGATAACCTGACGCGAGCGCTGATGATTGGCTGCCTGCTAGTCGCGATCGTATTGTTTGTCTTCACTCGCGACTGGCGACAGGCAACGATCAGCCTCGTCGCCATCCCGCTGTCGCTGCTCGGCGCGGGGCTGGTGCTGCTGTGGAGCGGCGCGACGATCAACACGATGGTGATCGCCGGGCTGGTGATCGCACTCGGCGAGGTGGTCGATGACGCCATCATCGACGTGGAGAACATCGCCCGCCGACTGCGGCTCAACCGCGAGGCGGGCAACCCGCGTACCAATTTCGATGTCGTGTTGTCGGCCTCGCTGGAAGTGCGATCGGCGGTGGTGTTCGCCTCCTTGATCGTCATGCTTGTGTTCCTGCCGATCTTTTTCCTGGGCGGGGTCGCGGGTACGTTCTTTCAGCCGCTCGCCATCGCCTATGTCCTTGCGATCGCCGCCTCGCTGCTGGTCGCGCTGGTCGTGACGCCGGCGATGTGCCTGTTCCTGCTGCCGAACGCGCCCTTGAAGGCGGAGCGGGACACCCGGCTCGTGACCGCGCTCAAGCGTCGTTACGCTGGCGTACTCCCTCGCTTGGTGGCGCGGCCGAGCTTGGCGATGGGGATCGTCGCCGGAGGGCTGCTGCTGGCGGGGGTCGGCTATGCCGGGTTCAAGGACCAGTTCCTGCCCGACTTCCGCGAAACCGACTTCCTGATGCACTTCGTCGAGAAGCCGGGCACCTCGATCGAGGCGATGGACCGCATCACCATCCGAGCGTCCAAGGAGCTGCGTGCAATCCCCGGCGTGCGCAACTTCGGCGCGCATATCGGTCGTGCGGAAGCTGCGGACGAAGTGGTCGGCCCGAACTTCACCGAACTGTGGATCAGCTTGGACGAGAATGTTGACTATGACGCCAGCGTCGCGCGGATCAAGGACGTGATCGACGGCTATCCCGGCCTCTACCGCGACGTGCTCACCTATCTGCGCGAGCGGATCAAGGAGGTGCTGAGCGGCGCGGGCGCGACGGTGGTGGTCCGCATCTTCGGTCCCGATCAGGTCGAGCTTCGCGCTGCGGCCGAACGGGTCCGCGCGAAAGTGGCGGGCATCTCCGGTGTCGCCGACCTGAAGGTCGAGCAACAGGTGCTGGTGCCGCAAATCCAGGTCCGCCCACGGCCCGCCGATCTCGCCACCCTGGGCCTGACCGCGGGCGAAGTCCGCCGACAGGCGCAAACGCTGGTCGCCGGGCAGAAGGTCGGAGAAATCTATCGCGACCAGAAGTCGTTCGACGTGGCGCTTTGGGGTGAGCCCAAGGTTCGCGGCGATCTGCATGCGCTGGCCGACCTGATGATCCAAACGCCAGCAGGAGCGGTAAGGTTGCGCGACGTGGCCGATATACGCGTCATGCCCGCACCCAACGAGATCAAACGCGAGAACGGTCAGCGCCGGATCGACGTGACGTTGAACGTGGCCGGTGCAGACCTCGGCACAGTCGCGCGCGCGGTCGAAACAACTGTCGGGCAAGTGCCGTTCGCGACTGGCTATCATCCGCAAGTGCTGGGCGAATATGCAGCGCTACGTGACTCGCGACAACGACTGTGGACGACGGGGTTGCTGTGCCTGATCGGCGTCCTGCTGCTGGTCTGGCTTGAGTTCCGATCGGCACGCATCACCGCGCTGGTCGCGACCAGCCTGCCGTTCGCGCTGGTGGGCGGGGTGGTCGGCGTGGCGCTGACCGGCGGCGTGCTGTCGCTCGGTTCGCTGGTCGGTTTTGTCACCGTCATCGGCATTTCGGCACGCAACGGCATCATGCTGCTGTCGCACTACGATCATCTCCGTCGGTTCGAAGACGAAGCGTTCGGCCCCCGCCTGATCCTGCGCGGTGCGGAGGAACGCCTGGTGCCGATCCTGATGACTGCCGCCTGCGCTGGCCTCGCGCTGCTGCCGCTGATCGTCGCCGGCAACGCGCCGGGCCATGAAATCGAGCACCCGATGGCGATCGTCATCCTGGGCGGACTCGTGTCTTCGACCGTGCTCAACCTGTTCCTCATGCCCGCGCTCTACGCACGCTTCGGCCGGGAGAAGGCTGCGCCCGATGCTCCGCTTGCAGGAGTTCCCGCATGATCCGCCGTTTTGCGCCGATCGCCGCGTTCGCGGTTGCGGGGTGCATGACCGCGCCTCTGCCCCCGCCGACCATCGCGCCCGCGACTGCCACCGGCGCATTCGCCGACCTGCCGACTGCCGCTATCGCCCCGGTCCCGAACGACTGGTGGCGACTGTATAACGACCCGGCGCTCGACCGGCTTGTGCAGGCAAGTCTCGCCGCCAACGCCGATCTGCGGGTGGCGTACGCCAATCTCGACGGCGCGCGCGCCGCGCTCCGTCAGGCCCGTGCCGCGCGCCTGCCGCAAACCACGATCGAGAGCGCGGGCACGATCGACAACAGCGCGACGCAGCCGAGCGCGTCATCCAACGTGCCGACCACCGACTACGATCTCGCATTGACCGCAAGCTGGGACATGGACCTGTTCGGCCGGTTGCGTTCGGGCGCATTGGCGGAGGGAGCCGATGCGGACGCGCAGGCTGCGGCACTGGACTCGCTGCGCGTCGCGGTCGTGGCCGATACCGTGCTCGCTTATGTCGATCTGTGCGGCGCGACCCGCGCGGTGACCGTCTCGCGCGAGATTATCGCGGTTCAGGAACGCTCGGTTGGCGTGGTGCGCGACCAGTTTGCCGCTGGCGAAGTCTCGCCGCTCGAAGTCTCGCAAGCCGCCAGCCTGCTGGAATCGACCCGCGCGACGCTCGCGCCGTTCGAGGCGGCGCGTGCTAATGCCCTTTACCGGATCGCCACTTTGCAGGGCCGCCCTCCGGCGGAGGCTCGTGGGTTTGACATAGGCTGCAATGCGCCGCCTAAACTCCGCGCAGCCATGCCGGTCGGCGATGGTCAGGCGCTGCTCTTGCGCCGTCCCGATATTCGCGAGGCCGAACGTCGCCTCGCCGCAGCAGCGGCGCGGATTGGCGTCGCGCGTGCCGATCTTTATCCCCGCGTGAACCTTGGCGGTGCGATGGGGCTGCTGACCGGAAGTTTCGTAGCGACTGCCTCGCCGCTCATCAGCTGGGCCTTCCCGAACCAGGCTCCGGCGCGTGCGCGCCTTCAACAGGCGCGCGCTACCGAACGTGGCGCCCTTGCCAGTTGGGACGTGGCGGTGCTGCGCGCCTTGCGCGAAGTCGAAACTGCACTCGCCGCCTACGATGCCGAGATGCGCCGCAATCGGGCACTCGACGCCGGGCGTGTCCAGTCCGCACTTTACGCCCGACGCGCCGCCGCTCGGGTCAGGCTCGGCGATGCGGCATTCCTGGTCCAGGTCGATGCCGAGCGTGCGTTGGCACAAGCCGCGCTTGCCCAGGCACAGTCCGACCTCACCGTGGCGCAAGCGCAGGTCGCGTTGTTTCGGGCGTTGGGTGGTGGATGGCAAACGAGCGGCCCGGTGGGCTAAGAAGCACCCATGCGAATCCTGATCGTTGAAGATGATGCCGAGACGAAGAGCTTTGTTGCCCGCGGGCTTTCCGAGCTGGGGCATCATGTCGTCACCAGCGCCGACGGCCGTGACGGGCTTTTTCAGGCGACCGGCGACCAGTTCGACGCGCTGATCGTCGATCGGATGCTTCCCGGTCTGGATGGTCTTTCACTGATCAAGGCACTGCGTGCGGCGGGCAACATGACACCGGCACTCATGCTTACCGCCGTTGGCGGCATCGCCGACCGTGTCGAAGGACTCGAAGGCGGTGCCGACGACTATCTCGTCAAGCCGTTTGCCTTTTCGGAGCTGGCCGCACGGGTCCATGCGCTCGGGCGGCGTCCAACACCCCAAGGCGAAGCCAGCATCCTCGCTGTAGGCGGTGTCGAGCTTGATCTTCATCGCCGCACCGTCACGCGTGACGGTCGCCGGATCCTACTACAACCGCGCGAATTTGCGCTGCTTGCCGAACTGATGCGCAATCCGCGCCGGGTCATGACGCGGACGATGCTGTTGGAGCGCGTGTGGGATTTCGATTTCGATCCAAAGACCAATATCGTCGAGACGCACCTGAGTCGCCTGCGTTCCAAGCTCAACGCCGGGTTCGACGAGGATGCGATCGAAACCGTGCGCGGCGCTGGCTATATGATCCGCGGCGGCTGATGGCGCGGCCGTGGCGTTCCACCTTCGGCCTCGTAGCCCTGGTAGCGTTCTGCTTCGCCCTGGCGACACTTGTCATCGGGGTGGTGGCCTATGAAGTGACGCACGAAGCCCTGGAGATCCAGCTCGATCACCGGGTCGCGATCGAAACCCGCGCGCTGATCGACGAAGGCGACGACGGCCCTGCCGGAGTCGCAGCCGCGATCCGTCGTCGCGAGGCAGCACGAAGCACCGCCAGCCTGGATTATCTGCTGGTAGATCCTTCGGGTCGCCGGGTGGCAGGGCCGCTCGACGCCACAGCGCCTATCACGCCCGGCTATCTGGAGTTTTTGCACTACCGGCGCGACGGCGAACAGAGGATCGCACAAGCCCTGACCACGCGCTTGCCCGACAACAGCCGGTTGGTCGTCGCGGCCGATCGCGGCGTCATCGACGAGATGGACGCGACGCTGCTCAAGCTGTTCGCCGGCGCGTTCGGCCTCATGCTCCTGCTCGGCATCGGCGCGGCCTGGCTGGTCGGAGCGGTCACGCGCGCGCGGCTGTCTCGCATAGATAGAACCGCACTGGCCATCATCGATGGCGATCTGGCGCGGCGGATGCCGCTTACCGGCGCGGGGGACGAGTTCGACCGGGTGGCGACGACGCTCAACCGGATGCTCGACCGGATCGGTGGGTTGATGGACAATCTCCGGCAGGTGTCCAGCGATGTGGCCCACGACCTGCGCACGCCATTGACCCGTCTTCATAACCGGCTCGACGAAGCTCTGTCAGCCCGAACCGGGGACGACAAGCGTCAGGCGATCGAAGCCGCCGCCCAACAGTCGCGCGAGCTGCTCGACATCTTTGCGGCCTTGCTGCGCATCGCGGAAGTGGAAGCGTTGTCGCCGTGCGACCATTTTCAGGACTTGCCGCTGGACCAACTGGTCGAGGAACTGGTCGAAACCTACCGTCCCGATATGGAGGTTAGCGGTCATCGGCTCGTTACAGCGATTGCACCAGCGATATGGACGACGGGCGATCGACGACTGCTGCAACAGCTTATCACCAACCTCCTCGATAACGCGCTTCGTCACACCCCTCCGGGCACGACGGTTCGTGTCGCGCTGGAGCGTGATGACGCCTTTGCTCGCCTGACCGTCGCCGATGACGGACACGGGGTAGCGCCAGAAGATGCGACGCGGCTGTTCCAGCGGTTTGCGCGCGCGGAGGCGAGCCGATCGTCCGAGGGACATGGGCTGGGCCTTGCGCTCGTCGCTGCGGTCGCGACCGCGCACCGGGGCATGTTTTCGCTCCTCCCGTCTCCTGGGTTTGGGGTCGTCGTTGAAATTCCAGTCGGGAAAACATTATGACGATCGGTGACAGACGGTCAGTATTCTCGGTTATATCACTGACTGGAGGTATCCGGCCTGCTGATCGCAAGCGTGGCAGCTGCGCCCTGAGCCCTGCGGAACGCGAGGAGATATCCCGGGGCCTCAATGTCGGCGAACCATTGCGAGCCATAGCGCGGCGATTGGGTCGTGCGCCTTCGACCATCAGCCCTGACGTCAGGCGTAATGGTGGTTCAGCACGCTATCGCGCCACAGCACCAGAAGAGGCAGCGCCTGGCGCCAAGCAAGCGTCAAAAAAGGGCGCGCATCGATGATGCGGGTTTGAAGCCGTCAGATCGCCGCCCTGCTTCGCCGGGTCTCTGCCTGTGCGAATGATGCTCTATCGGGCTTCCATGATACGCACGAGATCGACGATGAACTGTGCGTTTTCAACCGATGGCCGTGCCGTATGATCACGACCATTGTCCGGGCGAAAGGGCCATGAAAAATTGGTGAAGGTGACGTCCGCTCTTTCAAGGCAATAGGCAAGTCCAACTTCAATCTTCCCTGCAGTGTTGCTTCTGTGAATCAGAATGTTAGTCTGGCTGCGCGCTGCGAAGGCGGCGCCGAGGCTTGAGAACCTCGCTTGGGAAGCCAGTTTGACCCGCCATCGACGCGGCCGGGTGGCCTACGCGCATGTCCAAGCCGCTTGCGGCCAAAGGCGTCGGCGCATGTCTCAAGTGGTCGCTTTTGGGCAGAAGCGCGCGCTGGTGGTGTGGCAGCGGATCATCCTGCCGGACGGCAGTTCGATCCGGCTCGACAACGTGCCCGCGACAGACTCTTCAGGCTATGCGGGACTTACTGATAAAGTCGATTTCCACACCTGGACGCTGCTCAAGGGCGTCGCGATTTCGACATTACTGGGCGTGGGGGCGAACGTCACTTTCTCTGGAGAGAGCGATCTCGTCCAAGCGATCAGGGAATCCACACAGCAGAACGTGTCCCGCGCTGGAGACCAGATCACATCCCGCAACCTGCAAATCCAACCGACCATCACGGTCCGCCCCGGCGCGGCCGTTCGGCTGATTGTGCACAAGGATCTCATTCTCGCACCTTGGCGAGAGAAGGAGCGCTGAAATGACTGACCTCAAATTGCCCCAGCTTCCCGACCGTAATCCGGTCAAGCTCAGTATCGCTGTCATGCCGGACCTCCATCAGGCCTTGATCGACTATGCCGCGCTCTACGCAACGACCTATGGTCGTGACGAGCCGGTTGCCGAGCTGATCCCGGCCATGCTCGCTGCCTTCCTCGAAAGTGACAGGGGCTTTGCGCGAAACAGGACGAAGCGGTGATCCATGATGCACAGTAACGCTCCCCAAGGCGGGGCCGTCCTCATAGAGCCTCTGACGGTCCGCATCTCTACGGCGGTCCAGCTCACCGGTATCAGCCGTTCACGTCTCTATGAGCTGATTCAGTCCGGTGATCTGGAAACCGTCAAGGTCGGGCGATCCACGCTGATCCCATATAAAAGCCTGAAAGCCCTGACGGGCGCCTAGCCTGACGTGCCTCTGCCGTTACCAAAGTTCGGCCGCAGGATCCTCGCACCGTCCCGCAACTGGTCGAGATAGTCGGACCAGTGCTGCATCATGCGGACGCGTTCATCCCAATATTCACCGCGCGTGTAAGCACGGCGCACCATGGAGGTATCGAGGTGGGCCAGCTGCTTCTCGATGGCGTCCGGGTTCCAGATTCCCATCTCGTTGAGAAGGGTCGCAGCCATCGCCCGAAAACCGTGCGCCGTCATTTCTTCCTGGCTGTAGCCCAGCCGGCGCAGTGCCGCGTTGATGGTGTTTTCCGACATGCACTGGCGTGGTGACCGGAACGACGGAAAAAGATACCGTCCGTCGCCCGTCAGCAGACGGAGTTCCTCCAGTAGTGCCAGCGCCTGTTGTGACAGCGGAACACGGTGCGGACGGCGCATTTTCATCTTTTCCGCCGGGAGCGACCAGACAGCGTCTTGCGTATCGATTTCCTCCCACTCGGCCTTGCGCAACTCGCCAGGTCGGACGAACAGATGGGGCGACAGCCGCAGAGCGATCGCGGTGATTTCGTGACCTGTGTAACCGTCGATTGCGCGCAGGAGCGCACCAGCCTCCTTGGGCGTCGTGATCGCCGCGAGATGCCGGACCTTCGGGGTGATGAGCGCACCACGCAGGTCGGCTGCGACATCGCGATCCGCCCGAGCGGTCGCGATTGCATAGCGAAAAACCCGGCTGAGCACGCTGCGCATCCGGCGCGCACTTTCGTAGCGGCCGGTCGCCTCCACCTTGCGCAGGACGGCCAGGACTTCCTGGGGCGATATCTTTGAGACAGGAAAGCTGCCGATCATGGGATAGGCCATGCCGAGCAGCCAGCGAATCTTGTCGAGCGTGATCGGCGCGCGCCCCTCCCGCTCATTCTTCACCACCCATTCTTCGGCGATCGTCTTGAATGTGTTGTCCGCGGCCACCTTGCGCGCGAGTGTCTCGCTCCGCTTCTCGGCGGCGGGGTCGAGCCCGGCAGCGATCTGCTCCCTTGCCACGGCGCGCTGCTGGCGCGCCATGGCTATCCCTACCTCCGGCCAGGCGCCGAAATAGAGCGTCTTTTGTCGACCGAGATACCGGTAGTTCATGCGCCAGAGTTTCGTACCGTTCGTCTGGACGGCGAGATACAGCCCATCGGCGTCGGCCAGCTTGTAGGCCTTGTCCCGAGGTTTGGCGTTGGTGATCTGGATATGATTCAGTGCCATGATGGTGCCAGCTCCAAAGGGGCTCTCCGGCACCATCAAAAACACCATCATTCTGATGGTGCTGTCGATGGATTCGGGTGGATGAGCCCGGATTTCATTTGGCGATTTTCACTGAAAAAATGCTGTAAAACCAGCTGCTTGCTGGACCTTCCCGGACGTCGCCGGAAAGGTCTCTGGTGCCCAGAAGAGGACTCGAACCTCCACGACCTTGCGATCGCCAGCACCTGAAGCTGGTGCGTCTACCAATTCCGCCATCTGGGCACGGGGTAGGAGCGCGCAACTAGCCGGTGCCTTGGGGGCTGTCAACGACGGCGGGATTATTTTTTTGGGTTTCGCGCAAAAGGCGGTCTAAGGGCGGACGGCACCGTCTTGAGCAGGATGACCATTGCCATGTCCCAGTCCGCCTCCGCCACGCCGCCAGCCTATATTGCCCGGCCTGACGGTTTGCGGCTGGCCTATCGTCGCAGCGACGGCGCGGGGCCGATGATGATTTTCCTGCCTGGCTACATGTCCGACATGGAGGGTGGGAAGGCCGTCGCGCTCCATGGATGGGCGGAGCGTCACGGCCGCGCGATGTTGCGGCTGGACTATGCCGGCAACGGTGCGAGCGAGGGGCGCTTTGCGGACGGGACGCTGGCGAGTTGGCGGGACGATGTGTTGTTGCTGCTCGATATATTGACCCAGGGGCCGGTTGTGCTCGTCGGATCGTCCATGGGGGGCTGGCTGGCCCTGCTGGTCGCGTTGGCGCGACCGGAGCGGGTCGCTGGTATCGTCGGGATCGCCGCGGCCGCCGATTTCACCGACTGGGGCTTTACCGATGCGGACAAGGCGCTGCTGCGGACCGAGGGGCGGATCGAGGAGCCGGCACCCTATGGCGATCAGCCCTATGTGACCACATTGGCCTTCTGGGAATCGGGACAGGCTTCGCGGTTGCTGGAGGGCGAGATCGCGATCGATTGTCCGGTGCGGCTGCTGCACGGACAGGCGGACCCGGACGTGCCGTGGGAGATCGCGCTGCGGACGGCGGCGCGGCTGCGTTCATCCGATGTGCAGACGCTGCTGGTTAAGGACGGTGACCATCGCCTGTCGCGCGACAGCGACATTGCCCTGTTGATCCGCACCGTCGCCAGCTTGTTGGACAGTCTCTGATGCCCTTTTTCCTGCCGCTCCTGCTCCAGGCCTATGATCCCGAGATCGAGGCGGTGATGAACCGCAGCCGGAAAGAGAAGGAGCAGGCGGTGGCGGCTGCCGCGTCGCCTGCCGCCGCCGCGCGGGCGGACGGGAAGATCCCCGTGCCCGCGAAGTTCGCCGCGCCTTTCCAGGCCTGCCTGGACGAGGCGACTCAATCGCCCGAATCCGGCGTCGCCTTCGCCCAGAAATGGCGGATCGACGGCGGGAGCTTCTATGCGCGCCACTGCATGGGCTTTGCCTATGCGCGCGCCGAACGCTGGACGCCGGCCATCATCGCCTTCGAACAGGCGGCCGAAGAGGCCGAGCGCGAGGGCGAAATGACGCAGAGTGCGCGGCTGTGGGCGCAGGCGGGCAATGCCGCGCTGGTGAGCGGGGATGCGGCCAAGGCGCGCGACGATTTCGACGCGGCGCTGGCGCGCGGCATGGCCGACGGGTTGGAAAAGGGGGAAGTGCACCTCGATCGTGCGCGGGCGCTGGTGGCGCTGGGCGATATGGACGCGGCGCGCGATTCACTGGACCTCGCGCTGGCGCAGGCGCCGCGAGACCCGCTCGGCTGGCTGCTGTCGGCGACCCTGGCGCGGCGGCAGGGCGAACTGCGCCTGGCGCAGACGCATATTGCCCGCGCCGTGCAGCTTTCGCCCGATGATGCTTCGGTCGCGCTGGAGGAGGGCAATATCGCCGTCCTGACCGACCATGAGGATGTGGCGCGCGACGCCTGGCAGCGGGCGGTCAGGCTGGCGCCGGACGCGCCCGCCGGCAAGGCGGCGGCGGACAATCTGTCGCGGCTGCCGGCATCGGCTGGCTGACCCTGTCGGGATGCATAAAACCCGACAGCGAAATAGACAGCTAAACGACCATGATGCGGTGATCGTCGGCGGCCAATTGCTCCGCCGACATCGCCATCCTAATTGAGATAGAAATCGACAGTCGTGACCACGCGCACCTTTTTGTAGGGCGTGTCGCTGCCGCCATCGCCGCCTTCGCCGTCGCGGGCGTCGATCGAGAAATAGCCCTGGATCGCGCTCTTGATGCCGCCGACATTGGCGCCGGAATCCTTGGCGAATTGTTCGGCGGCGGCGCGGGCGTCCCTGGTCGCGGCGGCGACCATCTGCGGCTTGACGTCGTTGAGCCTGGTGAAGCTGTAGCGCATACCCGACCCTTCCTGTAGCGTCACGCCGCGACGGACCAGATCGAACTGCTGCGCCACGGCCCTTTGCGCGCGGGCGATGTCGGTGGTGCGCAGCAGCATCCGCTGGGTGATGGTAATGGTGTTGACGCCGTTGTTAAGCCATTGGTTGACGCCCGCGCCCACGGGTTTCAGATCATCTGCCTTGAAACCCAGGCTATCGAAATAGCCGCGCAGTTCCTTGGTATTATTGTCGATTTCGGTGCGGACGGTCGGCAGGTCGAAGCCCGTGGCGGAATAGCTGATCGACCAGGTCGCCAAATCCGCCGTCACATCCTTTTCCGCGAGGCCGCGCACGGTGACCGAGCGGTCCGCCGCCTTGGCGCGTTTCAGCCCGTCGCCGAGCAAGTAACCGCCGGCGATCGCGCCGAACGCGAGCAGCGCGGCGCTGCCCAGAAAAACCTTGTCCCGCATTTCCATATCGCTTCCCTCTTCCGTCCGTTGATGCGCGACCTTATCTTGTAGAGGAAACTGCCATCCATCAGATGAACCGTTGCTTTATAGCGACGAACGGAGACGAGCTTGCCCAAATATCTGCATAGCATGATTCGCGTGACCGACGTTGAAAAGACCAAGCGCTTTTTCGAGCTGCTGGGATTGCAGGAGGTCAAGCGGTTCGACAATGAACAGGGACGCTTCACGCTGGTGTTCCTGGCCGCGCCGGGCGATGAGGATGCGCAGGTGGAGCTGACCTATAATTGGCCGGCAGAAGATGGCAGCCCGGCCGAAGTCTATGACGGGGGCCGCAATTTCGGTCACCTCGCCTATCGTGTCGAAAATATCTACGAGACCTGCCAGCGGCTGATGGACGCGGGCGTGACCATCAACCGGCCGCCGCGCGACGGCCATATGGCCTTCGTCCGCTCGCCCGATAATATTTCGATCGAGCTGTTGCAGGACGGCCATCTGGCGCCGGCCGAACCCTGGGCGTCGATGCCCAATATAGGCGTCTGGTAGGCCCATGCTGGAGGTCGTCCGCATCCCCGTCCTTTCTGACAATTATGTCTGGCTGCTGCATGACGACGCCAGCGGCGAGACGGTGGCGGTCGATCCCGCCGTGGCGGAACCAGTGCTGGCGGCGGCCACGGCGCGGGGCTGGCGGATCGGCCAGATCTGGAACACCCACTGGCATGGCGACCATGTCGGCGGAAATGCCGCAATCAAGGCCGCGACCGGCTGCATCATTACCGGGCCTGCGGCCGAGGCGGACCGGATCGGCACGCTGGACCGGACCGTGGGGGAAGGCGATCACGTCCGCATCGGCGATCATGTCGCCATCGTGATGGCGGTGCCGGCCCATACCGCCGGCCATATCGCCTATCATCTGGCCGACGACCGGATCGCCTTTGTCGGCGACACGTTATTCGCCATGGGCTGCGGCCGGCTGTTCGAAGGCACGGCGGCGCAGATGTTCGCGAACATGCAGCGGCTGGCGACGATGCCGGACGATACGCGCGTCTATTGCGCGCATGAATATACGCTTTCGAACGGGCGGTTCGCGCTGACGGTGGAGCCGGACAATGATGCGCTGGCGGCGCGCGTTGCGGCGGTGGAGGCGGCGCGCGCACGCGGCGAGGCGACCGTGCCGACCAGCATCGGCGAGGAGCGCGCGACCAATATCTTCATGCGCGCGCGCGACGTTGCCGAACTGGCCGAGCGGCGCGCCGCCAAGGATGCGGCCTAACGGTTTGCGGCCTTCGCCGCCGTCCCATGGATGGCCAGAATGTGGAGAGACGAGATGCGTGCATGGATCTGGATGACGCCCCTGTTGCTGGCGGGATGCACCGGCAGCTATGAGCCCAAGCCACTGACGCCGAAGCAGGCGGCTGAGCTGGACAAGGCGCTGGCGGGCAAGGTGCCGGGCGAGAAGATGAGCTGTATCAGTCGGGTGCCACAGACCAACCTGACCGTCATCAGCAACAATGTGCTGCTGTACCGGGTCAGCCGGAAGCTGGTCTACAAGAATGAGCTCATCGGCAGTTGCAACGGCCTGACGCGCGGCGACATCATGATCGTGCGCAGCTTTGGTTCGCAAATGTGCCGCGGGGATTTCACGACAACCGCAAGTCCGGTGTCGGGCATGACCTCCGGCGCTTGCGCCCTGGGCGATTTCATACCCTATCGCACGCCGAAAGAATAAGGGCGGGGGCCGCTGCTGCCGCGCTGCCCCGGATCACGCCTTGTACAGCGCGTCCAGCCGGTCGGCATAGCGTTTGCGGATGACGTGGCGGCGGATCTTCATGGAGGGCGTGAGTTCCTCATTCTCGATCGCGAAGGGTTCGTCCGCGAGGATGAAGCGGCGCACCCGCTCGATCACCGACAAGTCGGCATTGACCCGATCGACCGCCGCGCGCAGGGCCGCCTGATAGGCCGGCATGGCGACGGCGGCTTCGATCGTGATGCCCTGCGCCTCCGCCCAGTCGCGCGTCCATTCCGCGTCCGGCACGATCAGGCCGACCAGATAGGGGCGGCGGTCGCCATGGACCATGGCCTGGCCAATCTCCGGCTGGAGCGTCAGCATCCCCTCCACCTTTTGGGGCGCGACATTGTCGCCCTTGTCGTTGACGATCAGATCCTTCTTGCGGTCGGTGATGCGGATGCGGCCGCGCGCGTCGATTTCGCCAATGTCGCCGGTGTGGAGCCAGCCGTCCTTCAGCACCTTCTCGGTCTCGGCGGGATTGCGCCAATAGCCGTGCATGACCAGCTCGCCGCGCACCAGGATCTCGCCATCCTCGGCGATCTTCACTTCAACGTCGTCGAGCGGCGGGCCGACCGTGTCCATGGCGATGCCCGCGCGGGGGCGGTTGCAACTGACCACAGGGCCGGCTTCGGTCTGGCCATAGCCTTGCAGCAGCGTCAGCCCCATCGCGTGGAAGAACAGGCCGACGTCCGGGTTGAGCGGCGCGCCGCCCGACACCAGCGCCTTCATCCGCCCGCCAAAGCGCGCCCGCACCTTGGGCAGGAGGGTGCGGGCAAGCAGCGCCTTCATCGGCAGGTCGAGGATGGAGCCCTTGCCCGCCTGTTCTTTTGCGGCGATGCGCAGCGCCTGGTGCAACAGATAGGTGGGGAATTTCCCCTGCTTCTCGATCGACTTGATGATGCGGGCGCGCAGCACTTCGAACAGGCGGGGGACGACGACCATGATCGTCGGGCGCGTCTCCTCGATATTGCTGGCGAGCTTTTCCAGCCCTTCCGCATAGTAGATCTGCCCGCCCAGCAACATCGGCAGGAACTGGCCGCCGCTATGTTCATAGGCGTGGGACAGGGGGAGGAAGGACAGGAACACCTCGTCATCCCAGCCGAAATCCTGGGTCACGATGGCGCCGGCGCCCTCGCAGTTGAGCAGGATCGCGCCATGATGCTGCATCACGCCGCGCGGGGCGCCGCCGGTGCCGCTGGTGTAGATGATGCAGGCCTGATCATCGCGCGTCGCTGTCTGGGCGGCGGCGAGCAGGTCGACATTGGCCGCGGGATCATGGGCATGGGCGGCGATCAGGTCGGCCCAGAGATGGCAGGCGCAGCCGCCCTGCGCGCCACGCAACGGCTCCATGCCAATAACGAAGTCGGCCTGCGAGCGGATGACGGCGGGCATCAGCGCCTGCGCCAGCTTGGCGGTGGAGACGATGACGGCGCGCGCGCCGCTGTCGGTCAGGATATGCTGATGATCGCGGGTGGTGTTGGTGGTGTAGGTCGGCACGGTGATGCAGCCGGCCGCCATGATGGCGAGGTCGGCGATGCAGAATTCGGGGCGGTTTTCGCTCACCAGCATGACCGGCTCGCCGGGGCGCAGGCCCTGCGCCTTGAGCGCGGCGGCGAGCGCGGCCACCTGGCGCGCGACTTCGGACCAACTGAGCGACTGCCAATCGCCGTCCCGCTTGCGCCAGAGGAACGGGGTGTCGCCCTTCTCCTGCGCGCGAACGAAGAACATGGTGACAAGATTGGGGAATTTCTCGATGGCCCTCAAGGCTCGACTCCTGCGGTTTTCGGCGCGTCTGCCGCGCACCTGAGCGTCAGGCAAGGCTATAACCGCGCCTTGCCGTAACGGCTATGCTTTTTGGATGGTTGCGTCAGTCGAACAGGCCGTCCTGCGATCCCGCCGGAGGGTTGAGGCCCAGATGCTTCCAGCCCGGTCCATTGAGGCAGCGGCCGCGCGCGGTGCGGGCGATGAGGCCAAGCTGGATGAGATAGGGTTCGATCACTTCCTCGATCGTGTCGCGCGCCTCCGACAGGCCCGCCGCCAGGGTTTCCACGCCGACCGGTCCACCGCGATAAATGTCGGCGATCATCATCAGGTAACGCCGGTCCATGAGGTCCAGGCCAAGCTGGTCGACCTCCAGCCGCAGAAGCGCGGCATCCGCCACCTTGCGGTCGACGGTGGCCGCGCCCGCCACATTGGCGAAGTCGCGTACGCGGCGCAGCAGGCGTCCGGCGATGCGGGGCGTGCCGCGCGAGCGACGGGCGATCTCGACCGCGCCGTCGGACGTGATGGCAAGGTCGAGCAGCCGCGCGGCGCGGCGCACGACCAGCTCCAGCTCCTCCACCGTATAGAATTGCAGGCGCACCGGGATGCCGAAGCGATCGCGCAGCGGCGTGGTGAGCAGGCCCTGCCGCGTGGTGGCGCCGACCAGGGTGAAGCGCGGCAGGTCGATGCGGACGGAGCGGGCGGACGGCCCTTCGCCGATCATCAGGTCGAGCGCGCGGTCCTCCATCGCGGGATAGAGGACTTCCTCGACCGCGGGGTTGAGGCGGTGGATCTCATCCACGAACAGGACGTCGCCTTCATCGAGATTGGTCAGCAGCGCGGCAAGATCGCCCGACTTGGCGATGACGGGGCCGGACGTTGCGCGGAAGCCCACGCCCATTTCCTTGGCGACGATCTGGGCGAGGGTGGTCTTGCCGAGGCCCGGCGGCCCGAAGAAGAGCACATGGTCGAGCGCATCGCCGCGCGACCGGGCCGCCTGGATGAAGATGCGCAGATTTTCGCGCGCGGCCTGCTGGCCGATAAATTCATCGAGCGATTTCGGGCGCAGCGCGGCATCGACATCTTCCGGGCGACGCGCAGGCGTGAGGAGGCGGTCGTCGGTCACTTCGCCGCTTTCCTGAGCGCCAGGCGGACGAGCGCGTCGAGGCTGGCTTCTTCGCCGAGGTCGGCTTCGGCGGCGGCGACGGCGGCGCTGGCTTCATGGGGCTTGAAGCCGAGATTCTGGAGCGCGGAGAGGGCGTCGGCGCTGAGACTGCCAGCCGGGAGCGGCACCACGCCACCCGTCCCGACAGGACCGCCCACCGGCGCAGCGCCGATCTTGTCCTTGAGTTCGTTGACGATGCGCTGGGCGAGTTTCGGGCCGACGCCGTTCGCCCGCGCGATCATCGCCTTGTCCCCCGTGGCGACGGCGCGATGCAATTCCTGCGGCTCCAGCGCGGACAGGATGGCCAGCGCCACGCGCGATCCAACGCCCTGGACATGGGTGAGCAGCCGATACCAGTCGCGTTCGTCGGCGCGGGCGAAGCCGACGAGGCGGATCATATCCTCCGCCACCAGCATTTCGGTGTGGATCGTCACCGCTTCGCCAACCGGCCCCAAAGCGGCCAGCGTGCGCGACGAGGCGCCGACCAGATAGCCGACGCCGCCGACATCGATGATGGCATGGTCGATGCCGGTGCTGTCCAGCAGCCCCTTCAATTTCGCGATCATCCGTCCCGCCCCCTGGCGCCTTGCCCTTTGGTCATGATCTGTTCTTTACATCCTGTGACGCCGTGCGCCAGTTTTAAAAGCACGGCACTTTTTCGCCGCGCAGGCGTAGTGCAGCGCGACGCCCGACACGCCCGATGGAGCATGAACATCTATGAACGCCCCCCTGCTTTCGCCCAAGGATTTTGAATTTCCCGCCATCGCCCTGTCGGGCAATGTCGATCATGGCATGTATCTGCACTTCAAAAACTGTCTGGGCACCGCGCCGCAGCAGGGGTTGGTGGTGGTCGAAATCTCGACCCTGGGCGGCGATCCTGAAATCGCCCGGATGATGGGCGAGGATATTCGCTTCCATTCCGACCTCTATCCGCAAAGGCGGCTGGTTTTCCTGGGGAAGACCGCGGTCTATTCGGCGGGCGCGACCTTCATGGGCTTTTTCGCGGCCGAGAATCGTTATCTGACGCGCGGCACGCGGCTGATGATCCATGAGCGGCTGATCACCAAGACGGTGCAACTGTCCGGGCCGCTATCGACCTGCATCGCGACCTTGAAGGCCAATCTCAACGAGATCGAGACATCGATCGCGATCCAGAATGAAGGGTTTGAGAACCTGATCCTGGGGTCGCAGGTGACGATGGACGAACTGCTGCGAAAGGCTCCGGAAAACTGGTATCTGGACGCCAATGAAGCGCAGGCGCGTGGGCTGGTGGCCGCGGTTCTGTAAGCGGCGCTGAACCGTTTGCGCGGACGGGCGTTTAGCAGGCGGGAGAGAGCCTGTGGACGCATGTTTCGATATTGCGCCCGATCCGCCGCGCCGGCTGATGCGGGTGTGCCTTTCCGGCTTTTTCGAGAGCGAGGATGTCCGCGCCTTCGCCGCGCAATATCGCGAAAGATTGCAGGATCTGGGCGGAGCGGGTCATCTGACGCTGGTGGACATTCGCACCATGAAGATACAGGCGCAGGAGATCGTCGCCGCCTTTAGCGGGTTCATGGCCGCGCCGGATGTGCGCTCGCGCAAGCTCGCCTTCGTCTGCGCCTCGACGCTCGCCCGGCTCCAGGCGCAACGGCTGACCGATCGGGAAGAGGTGCGCTTCTTCGACGACGCCGCGTCCGCCGAAGCCTGGCTGACGGCGTAGCGGAAAACTCCTTCATCGCTTGCTTACCATTTTTTGCTATGGCTTGCGGCCATGCCCAAGGCCGATCCCCGTCCCAAGTCCGCCGTCAGCCACGGGGTCGGCATCGCCGGCCTGGTCGGCCTTGGCCTCTGGACGCTGGTGGCGCGCCATTATGGCATGGACGGTCCCAATGCCGGTCTGGCGGCGATCGTCGCCTGCGGGGTGCCGATGGTGCTGTGGTCGCTGATCATCGACAAGGTGCATCGCAACGCATCGACCGGGATCGACTGGCAGGCTGCGCCGCGCCCCGTGCGGGACGTGCTGGACGTGAGCATCGTGAAGATTACGGGGCTGTGGGCCACATGGCTGGCCATCGCCGTCTTCTATTGCGTCGCACGCTGGTATTGGAGCGGCAATTATCGGTTTTCCATGGAGCTGTTCATGGGCGCGGCGCCCTGGCTGCTGGTTGCATCTATCCCCTATATCGTGTGGATCGACCGGCGGCTGGCGCAGCCCAGGGACGCATCCTACAGTTTCGGCCAATGGGTCATCGGCGGGGCGGCGGGCCGGGCGGACATGACGCAGGTTGCCCATCACGCCCGCGCATGGGCGGTGAAGGGCTTCTTCCTCGCCTTCATGCTGTCGATCGTGCCGGGCAATTTCAGCAATGTCGTCAACTGGCGCCTGTCCGATGCGCTGGCCCATCCGGTGGCGCTGGCCGGCTTCCTGATCGCAGTCATGTTCATGATCGACGTCTGCCTGGCGACCGTTGGCTATATCCTGACGTTCAGGCCGCTCGATTCGCATATCCGCACCGCCAATCCCTATCTGGGCGGCTGGCTGGCGGCGCTGATCTGCTACCCGCCGTTCGTGCTGATGGGGGGCGGCGGGCCGCTCGACTATCATGCGGGCGGTGCGGAATGGGATGTCTGGACGGCAGGATCAACCGTCCTGCAATGGCTGCTGGGCGGGTGGCTGGTGCTGTTGACCGCCATCTATGCCTGGGCCACGGTGGCGTTCGGCATCCGCTTTTCCAACCTGACCCATCGCGGCATCCTGACCCATGGGCCGTATCGCTGGACACGGCACCCGGCCTATCTGTCCAAGAATCTCTTCTGGTGGTTCGCTTCTTTGCCGTTTCTGGCGGTGAGCGGCTCCATCACCGACATGGTGCGCAATTGCGCGATGCTGGGGCTGACCAACGCCGTCTATTATTGGCGGGCGAAGACCGAGGAACAGCATTTGTCGGCCGATCCCGACTATCGCGCCTATAGCGCATGGATGGAGCGCAACGCGCCCGTCCCGCGCTTCTTCGCCTGGGCGACGGGGCGCAAGCGTGAGACGGCGGCGGCGCAGCCTGCGGAGTAGGCTTTAGAAACTCTCTTCCGCATAGATGCGGCTGAGGTCGCCCTGCCATTCGCCGTGATAGCGATCCAGCAGCCGTTCGGCGTGAGTCTTGCCCGACGCGACCACTTCATCCAAGGCGGACAGATAGCCGGTTTCATTGTCGCCGGCACTGTTCAGGCGTGCGCGGGCGGCAAGGCCGGACCGGGCGATGTCGACCGCTTCGCCGGCGATGTCGCGCAGTTTGCGACCACCCCCGATCGGCGCATCCAGACCGAGCCGGGGCACGCTGTCACGCAGGATTTGCCGTTCCTCCATCGACCAGTCCTTGACCAGATCCCAGGCCGCATCCAGCGCACCCTGATCATAGAGCAGGCCGACCCAGAGCGCGGGCAGCGCGCAGATGCGGTTCCACGGCCCGCCATCGGCGCCACGCATTTCCAGGAAGCTCTTCATACGCACTTCGGGGAAGGCGGTGGAGAGGTGATCCTCCCAGTCCTTCTCGGTCGGCTTCTCGCCCGGCAGGACGGACAACTTGCCGTCGAGGAAATCGCGGAAGCTGAGGCCCGCCGCGTCGATATATTTGCCGTCGCGGTAGACGAAATACATCGGCACATCGAGGGCATAGTCGGCATAGCGTTCGTACCCAAAGCCGTCCTCGAACACGAAGGGCAGCATCCCGGTGCGCGCCGGGTCGGTGTCCGACCAGATATGGCTGCGATAGGAAAGATAGCCGTTGGGCTTGCCGTCGGTGAAGGGGGAGTTGGCGAACAGCGCGGTCGCGAGCGGCTGAAGTGCGAGCGAGACGCGGAATTTCTGCGCCATGTCGGCTTCGCTGCCATAATCCAGATTGGTCTGGATGGTGCAGGTGCGCAGCATCATGTCGAGGCCCAGCGACCCCACGCGCGGCATGTGGCGCAGCATGATGTCATAGCGGCCCTTGGGCATGATCGGCAGATCGGCGCGGCTCTTGTCCGGCCACATGCCAAGGCCCAGAAAGCCCAGGCCCAGCATGTCGCCGACATGTTTCACCTGTTCCAGATGCCGGCCGGTTTCGGCGCAGGTCTGGTGCAGATTTTCCAGCGGCGCGCCCGATAATTCGAGCTGCCCCGCCGGCTCCAGGCTGATGGTGCCGTCGCTGCCCGCCAGGGCGATGATATTCTCGCCCTCGAACACCGGGTTCCAGCCATAGCGGGTGAGGCCGATCAGCAGTGTGTGGATGCCGCCCTTTTCCTCATAGGAGGGGGCGTGATGATCCTTGCGATCATACACGAATTTCTCATGCTCGGTGCCGATGCGCCAGCGGTCCCTGGGCTTCTCACCCTTGGCGAAGGCCGCGATCAACTGGTCGCGATGCTCGATCACGGGATCTTGTCCCGCTGAGTCGGTTCTGGTGCTCATGCCCCGGCCTTAGTGCTTCCCCTCTGCGCGTCAAATCACAGCGCGCGGTGCTCAGATAAGTTGCGCTTGTCAGGAGCGCAACAACATAGCGAAATGAAACTAGATCCAGTCGCCGTTGATCGTCATCCAGGCGGCGGCCGCGGCGATGGCGGCGGTCTCGGCGCGCAGGATGCGCGGGCCAAGCGATACCGGCACGGCGCCGGGCGTCGCGCGAATCGCGTCGCGCTCGGTCGGATCAAATCCGCCCTCCGGCCCTACAAGGAAGGCGGCGGGGCCGGGATGGGCCCGCAGGCTCTGTTCCAGCGGCGCGCCGCCGCTTTCGTCGGCGAAAAAGAGATGGCGTCCCTGCGGCCAGTCCTTCAGCAGGGCGTCGAGTTTCATCATTCCGCCCAGTTCCGGCAGCGCGGTGCGGCCGCATTGTTCGGCCGCCTCGACCAGATGGGCGTGCAGCCGGTCGAGATTGAGCTTGTCCACCACCGCGCGGCGGGTCAGCACCGGCTGGAGCCGGGCCACGCCCAGTTCGCACGCCTTTTCCGCGATCAGGTCGATCCGTCCCTTCTTGATCGGGGCGCAGCAGAGCCAGAAATCAGGCACCTGTTCGGGCGGTTTGGTCTGCTGCACGCATTCCAGCACCAGATCGCGCTTGCGAATGTCGCGCGCCCGCGCCGCCCATTCGCCCGACCGGCCGTCGAACAGGAGGACGATGTCGTCGGGTTTCACCCGCATCACGCTGATGAGATAATGCGCCGGATTGCCGTCGACCGGCACCACGACGCCGTTGCCCAGCTGCGTTTCGACATGCAGGCGCGGGGCGCTTTGCGGGGGCCAGGCGGGGGTTGCGGTCATTTGGTCTCGTGTCTTGCCGGATACGCGTTCTTCCCTAAAGAGAAGCATGGCCCTTCGACAAGCGTCCATATGGTGGCGTTAGGGGCAAACGGAGTCGCAGTGAACCAGACGATCGTCCCCGACAGCGAAGCGCGCGGCCTGCTCGCGCGGCTGCCGGATACCCCGCGCACCCTGGCGCAGCTGGCGCGGTTCGACCGGCCGATCGGCTGGTGGCTGCTGTTCTGGCCAGGCGCCTGGGCCGTGGCGCTGGCCGGCGGCGGCTTTGCCCGCTGGCCGCTGATCGCCTGGCTGCTGCTGGGCAGCATCGCGATGCGCGGCGCGGGATGCGTGTTCAACGATATCGTCGATCGCGACCTGGACCGCAAAGTCGCGCGCACCGCCGCCCGACCGCTGGCGAGCGGGGCGATGTCGGTGAAAACCGCCTGGGCGTGGCTGATCGCCTTGTGCCTGGCGGGGCTGATCGTCCTGCTCCAGCTCCGCCCCTATGCGCAGGTGGCGGCGTTGGCCAGCCTGGCGCTGGTCGCGGCCTATCCGTTCATGAAGCGAATCACCGGATGGCCGCAAATCTGGCTTGGCCTCGTCTTTTCCTGGGCTGCTCTGGTGGGGTGGAGCGAGGTGGTTGGCGCGCTGACGCTGCCCGGCCTATTGCTCTATGCGGGAACCATTTTCTGGATCGTGGGCTATGACACCATCTATGCGTTGCAGGACCGGGAGGATGACGCGCTGATCGGGATCGGGTCGAGCGCCTTGTCGATGGGACGGCATGTGCGGCTGGGCGTGACGTTCTGTTACGCGCTGGCGCTGGGGCTGTGGGCGTGCGCTGTTTGGCAGGTGCGGCCCCAGCCGCTGGCGCTTGCGGCGTTGTTGCCGATGGCGGCGCAGCTTTTGTGGCAGGTGGGTACGCTGAAGGAGGACGGGATCGACCCGCTCGCCAAATTCCGGTCCAACCGCTTTGCCGGGCTGCTGATGTTCCTGGGCTGCCTGGTGGTGGGGAGCGCCGCATGACGCCGCAACCGGGCGAAGATTGCTGGCGCATCGCGCGCGCCGACAAGGCCAGCGTCATCATCGACGCCGACGCCTATTTTCGTCATGCGCGGCTGGCCATGCGGATGGCGAAGCGGCGCATCATGCTGATCGGCTGGGATTTCGACGCCGCCATCAGCCTGATCCGCGAGGAAGAGGCGCGGGACGGCGCGCCGACCATGATCGGCGAGTTCATCAGCTGGCTGGTCGAGCAGACGCCCGAGCTGGAAATCTACCTGCTGCGCTGGGACGTGGGAGCGATGAAGGCGATGGCGCGGCCGACCAATTTCTTCACGACCCTGAAGTGGATGGCGCATCCACGGGTAACGGTGAAGCTGGACAGCCATCATCCGCCCGCCGCGTCGCATCATCAGAAGATCGTCGTCATCGACGATTGTTTCGCCTTTTGCGGCGGCATCGACATGACCGGCGACCGATGGGACACGCGCCATCATCGCGACGAGGAATTGGGGCGGCACCATCCCGATGGATCGCCCTACGGCCCCTGGCATGACGCCACCACCGCGCTGAAGGGGCCGGTCGCCGCGGCGCTGGGCGATCATGCCCGCGCGCGCTGGAAGGGCGCGGGCGGCGAGGAACTGGCGCCGGTCGGGGGCGAATATGAATGCTGGCCCGATTCGCTGCCGGTGCAGTTCGAAAATGTCGAGGTCGCCATCGCCCGCACCGCGCCGGAGATGGACGATCAGGAGGGGCTGGCCGAGATCGAGCGGCTCTACCTCAACCAGATCGCGGCGGCCAAGCGGCACATCTATGCCGAAAGCCAATATTTCGCCTCACGCAGGATCGCCGAGGCGATCGCGCGGCGGCTGGCCGAGCCGGACGGCCCGGAAATCGTCGTCATTAATCCCCAGCAGGCCGATGGCTGGCTGGAAAGCCAGGCGATGGATTCGGCCCGCGCCCGGTTGTTCGAGGCATTGAAGGCCCGCGACCCGCGCGGTCGCTTTCGCCTCTATCATCCCTTCACCCAGCGCGGCGCCCCCATCTATGTTCACGCCAAGATATTGATCGTCGATGACCGGCTGATCCGGGTCGGTTCGTCAAACATGAACAACCGCTCGCTGCGGCTGGACACCGAATGCGACATCTGCATCGACACCGCCCTGCCGGCCAATGCCGGGCGGCAGGAGACGATCCGCCGGATACGCGACGACCTGATCGCCGAGCATCTCGACCTGCCGGTGGAGCGGGTGGCGACGGTCATTGCCGAGCGCGGCCTGATCGCCGCGATCGAGGAATTACGGCAAAAGCCGGGGCGGACGCTGCGGCCTTATCAGACACCGGACCTGAATGCGGTCCAGGAATGGCTGGCGGACAATGAAATACTGGACCCTGAAGGGCCGGAGGAAATGTTCGAGCCGATCAGCGAGCGCGGACTGTTCCGCCGGATGAAAGGCTGGTTCGGCCGCGGCTGAGGGGCGCTACAGGGCGGCAAGGGCGTCCGCGATCCGGTTGATCGCCGTATCGAACCCCTCCGCCTGCTGCGCGAAGCCCAGCCGCATATGCATGGGATGGCCGAAACAGTCGCCCGGCGCGAGCAGCACGCCCTGCGCGGCGAGCGTTTCGCACAAGGGGCGGCTGTCGCGGCCATCGGCCAGCCAGGGAAAAGCCGTCGTGCCGCCATCCGGCCGCGCCCAGGCGAGCCGCCCCCTCGACCCGGCCACCAATGCGTCGAGCTGCACGATATTGCTCTGCGCGACCGACCGGAGTCGGCTCAATATGGCGTCGCTGTGGCGCAGTGCATGAGTGGCGAGCCGTTCGAGCAGCGGCGAACTGCTGATCGTGAAATAGCTGCGCGCGTCGATGATCCGTGCGCGACGATCGGCATCCGCGTCAATCAGCCAGCCCGTGCGCAGCCCCGGCAGCGACAGCGCCTTGGACAGGTCGCTGGTCACGATGACGTTGGAAATGCCGGCGGCCGAGCGTTGGGACGCGGCCAAATAAAGCGGATGATAGACCTCGTCCACCAATAGCGGCACGCCGCGTTCGGCAAGGGCCGCCGCCAGCGCTTCGATCTGCGTGCGGGGCATGACGGCGCCGGTCGGATTATGCGGGGTGTTGAGGATCACCAGGCTGGTATCGGCATCGACCTGCGCCAGGATGGCGTCGGCCCGCTGGGCGAAGCCGGCCTCCCGACCCAGGCGATAGGCGCGGGTGGACAGGCCCCAGGCCTGCGCGACCGCTGCATAGGCCGGGTATCCCGGATCGGGCAGAATGATGTTCGCGCCCGGCCGTGCGCCCAGGCAGAAGAGAATGGATAGCGCCTCCGACGCGCCGGTGGTGGCGATGACGGTGTCGGGATCGGTGTCGTGGAAGGCCGCGATCGCCGCTCGCAACGGCGCGCCGCCTTCTGGCGGGGCGTAGCTGAGGATGGTGTCGTCGATCGCCAGCGGCGCGTCGCCCAGCGCACAGAGATCGGCCACGCTCCAGCGCGGGCCGGTGCTCGACGCGAGATTATAGGCAATCGGCGGCGTCGCGAAATCATGGGCCGACAGCCAGTGATCGAGCGCAAAGGGAGGCAGGTCTACCATCAGCGGTCCTTCTCGTTGAGGCGCAATGTTGCGGTCCGAGCCGGGCGGGAACAAGAACCGACCGTGGCCGATTGGCCTTATTCGGCCGCCAGCAGCGCTTCGGCGCCATGAAGGTTGACGGAGACGAGACGACTGACCCCCCGTTCGACCATGGTCACGCCGAACAGCCGGTGCATCCGCGCCATGCTGACGGCATTATGGGTGACGATGAGGTAGCGCGTGTTGGTCTGGGCCACCATCGCATCGAGCAGGTCGCAGAAGCGTTCGACATTGGCGTCGTCCAGCGGCGCATCGACTTCGTCCAGCACGCAGATGGGCGCGGGATTGGTCAGGAACAGGCCGAAGATGAGCGCGACGGCCGTCAGCGCCTGCTCGCCGCCGGACAAAAGGGTGAGCGCGGCGAGTTTCTTGCCCGGCGGCTGGGCCATGATCTCCAGCCCCGCCTCCAGCGGATCGTCGCTGTCGACCAGTTCCAGATGCGCCTGGCCGCCATTGAACAAGGTAGTAAAGAGGCGACGGAAATGGCCGTCGACGGCTTCGAACGCTGTAAGCAGGCGCTGCCGGCCTTCGCGGTTGAGGCTGCCGATCGAACCGCGCAGGCGATTAATGGCCTGGGTCAGTTCCTCGCTTTCGGTGCGGCTGGTCGCCTGCGTGGCTTCCAGTTCCTCCAGTTCCTGCGCGGCGACGAGGTTGACCGGGCCGATCCGCTCGCGATCGGCGACGAACCGGTCATGGTCGGCCTGTTCGGTCTGGGCGATGCGGATGTCGGCGCTGGAAAACCCCAGTTTCTCGGGCAGGACGGGCGGCGGACATTCGAACCGTTCGCCCGACAGGCGGTTGGTTTCGACCCGGCGTTCGTCGGCCGCTTCGGCGCGGGCGACGGCGGTGGCGCGGGCTTCGCGCGCGGCGGCGAGCGTTTCGGCGGCCTGCGCGGCGCGGGCTTCGGCGGTGCGCAGCGCGGTCTCCGCCTCCTGCTCGGCACGACGGGCGTGATCGGCAGCTTCAGTGAGGGTTGATCCCCGGTCGCTGAGGTCGGCAATATTCCGGGCCAGGCTGTCGGGCTGCGCCGCGAGGGCGGCGCGTTCGGTCCCGATCTCGTCGGCGCGCGCGACCATGGCGGCGATCCGCTTGGCCGCTTCGCCGGCGCGGGCGCGCCAGCCCTTGATTTCGGCATCGGCCGCCGCCTGACGTTCGCGGTCGCTGCTGAGCGCGCGGTCGGCGAGCGCCTGATCGGCCTGAAGCTGGCTGACGGCGGCGCGGGCTTTCTCGCTGGCTTGCCCGAGCGTCGTGACCAGCGTGCGGGTTTCCGCGCCGTCGGGAATGGCCGCGCGCGCGGTTTCGGCCTGTTCATGCTCGGCCTGCGCGCCGGCCCGGTCCCGCCGCGCTTCGGCCAGCCG